>NC_022349.1:2400000-2711489 GCF_000354175.2 Vibrio alginolyticus NBRC 15630 = ATCC 17749 | reverse complement strand
AGCTACAGTACTTGTACGTACCTGAAGAAGATCAAACCAACATCTACAACTACGATACCACCTTGCTACAAACCGACTACTACGGGCTATTCCGCAGTCGTAAGTACAGTGGCATTGATAAAATCGCCTCGGCGAACCAGTTAAGCTACGGTGCGAGTACTCGCTTCTTTGATGATGACTATAAAGAGCGTCTTAACGTTTCATTTGGTCAGATTTACTACTTCGATAAAAAGACCAAACTGAGCAACAGCCCAAATCTTCCGGATGAGACCACCAATTACTCATCATGGGCGATTGAAGCTGATTTCAACTACAACGATTACTTGTTCTATCACGGTGGAATTCAATACGATATTGATTTGAGCTCCATGCAGTTGGCAAACAGTACCTTGGAATACCAATTCAACGGCGGCTTTATTCAGGGTAACTATCGCTACGTTACGCGTGAATACATCGAAGATACGATCATTCTCGAAAACCTAGACACAATTACTCGTAAAGGTATTTCTCAAGCAGGTATTGTAGCGGCCTACGAGTTCAACCCGAACTGGTCTGCGAGTGGTCAATACTACTACGACCTCAATGAAAATGCGGACCTAGAATGGTTAGCGAGCCTACGTTACCAATCTGACTGTTGGTACATTGGCGTCACTTACTCAAACCAATTGCTTGGTTGGGAAGACCAAGCTATCGGCAGCACCGGGGCATCACCTGAATACGAAAATAACTTCAGCGTTAACTTCGGTATTCAAGGCTTTGCGACCAACCAGCGTGAAGACACTGCTGTCAAAGAACTGGATGGTTCTGACAACGCGATTAAGTACGGCCGCCCATTCTATCTGAACAATTAATCAAAATAGGCGTCTTAAATGAATAAGACGCCTATTCAAAAATACTGACGGAATTTTAAATGAAAATTTGGAAATCAATCTTATTCACGACCCTACTCTCTTGCGGAGCGGTTGCAGCACCAGTAGAGATCGATAAGGTTGCGGTCATCGTGAATGACGGTGTAGTTCTACAAAGCGACATCGAAACAGCGATGAAAACGCTGCAAGCCAACGCTCGTCAAAGTGGAAAGAGCTTACCTTCTACCAGCGTGTTAAAAGAACAAGTCGTTGAAAAACTTATCATTGATACGTTGCAAGGCCAAGAAGCAGACCGTATTGGTGTGCGTATTGACGACAACCGTTTAAACCAAGCGATTGCAGAGATCGCACGTAATAATGAGCAATCGGTAGAACAACTCGCTGCTTCTGTAGAAAGTGAAGGTTTAAGTTACCCAGAATTCCGCGAACAAATTCGTAAGGAAATCGCCGCATCAGAAGCTCGCAATGCACTGGTTCGTCGCCGTATTAATATCCTTCCAGCAGAGGTCGATAGCCTTGCTGAGCAACTATCACAAGAAACCAATGCGACTGTTCAATACAAAATTGGACACATTCAACTGCGCTTCTCTGACGATAAAGAAAAGTCAGCTGTAGAAGCAGAAGCTAAAGCGCTCGCGAAAAAGCTAAACGAAGGTGCAGACTTTACGGAGATGGCCTACACCTACTCAAAAGGTCCTAAAGCTTTACAAGGTGGTGACTGGGGCTGGATGCGTAAAGAAGAGATGCCAACCATCTTTGCTGATCAGATCAAGATGCAAAACAAAGGCAGCATTATTGGTCCTTTCCGTAGTGGCGTTGGTTTCCACATCCTAAAAATAGAGGATGTAAAAGGCCTAGAAACGGTTGCGGTAACGGAAGTAAATGCGCGTCATATTTTGATTAAACCAACCGTGATTCTGAGCGACGAAGGGGCGAAGAAGCAACTGAATGAATTTGTACGCCGCATCAAAGCCGGTGAAGCAACGTTCGCTCAATTGGCAACACAATACAGTCAAGATCCTGGCTCGGCAGCACAAGACGGTGAACTAGGTTATCAAACACCAGATCTTTACGTGCCAGAATTTAAGCACCAAGTAGAAACTCTGCCAGTTGGCTCAATCAGCGAACCGTTCAAAACCGTTCACGGCTGGCATATCGTTGAAGTGTTGGATCGTCGCCAAGTTGACCGCACTGACTCAGCGATGAAGAACAAAGCTTACCGTATTCTATTTAATCGTAAATTTAATGAAGAAGCGGGCGCATGGATGCAAGAGCTACGCGCAAGTGCGTTTGTTGAAATCGTGGATGACAACAATGACAACTAATACAATTCGTAGAATTGTCGTAACCGCAGGGGAACCTGCGGGTATCGGCCCAGACTTAGTGCTTGCCCTATCGAAAGAAGATTGGGCGCACCAAATTGTCGTCTGTGCCGATAAGAATATGCTGACGGAGCGAGCCAAGCAGCTTGGCATCGAAGTCCAACTGTCTGATTACAATCCAGAAGAAGCACCTAAAGCACAAAAAGCGGGCACGCTTATCGTTGACCATATCCAAATATCAGAACCTGCGGTCGCAGGCGAGCTCAATGAAGCGAATGGCCACTATGTACTAAAAACGCTAGAAAGAGCGGCTTTAGGCTGTATGAATGATGAATTTGATGCTATTGTCACCGGCCCTGTTCATAAGGGGGTGATTAATCGCGCAGGTGTTGCATTCAGTGGTCATACTGAATTTTTCGCCGAGAAGTCACAAACGCCGCTAGTCGTAATGATGCTAGCAACGGAAGGACTACGCGTGGCGCTGGTTACAACACATATTCCTTTAGCTTATGTGTCCAAAGCTGTCACCGAAGAGCGATTAGAAAAAATCATCGATATTCTTCATAAAGACCTTGTAGAAAAGTTTGCTATCGCACAACCAAACATCTACGTTTGCGGGCTTAACCCTCATGCTGGCGAAGATGGCTGCTTAGGTCGTGAAGAGATCGAAACCATCACTCCGACACTGGAAAAAATTCGACAAGAAAAAGGTATCAACCTGATCGGCCCTCTGCCGGCTGATACCATTTTCAATGAAAAATATTTAAATGATGCTGATGCTGTTTTAGGCATGTACCATGATCAAGTGTTGCCAGTATTAAAATACAAAGGCTTTGGTCGTTCAGTAAACATTACTCTTGGTCTACCTTTTATTAGAACATCGGTGGACCACGGTACTGCATTAGATCTGGCAGGGACAGGTCAAGCGGATACAGGGAGTTTCCGAACAGCGCTCACGCATGCGATAGATTTGGTAGAGAAGAAACAATGAGAAATGATGTCCATTTAGGACACAAAGCGCGTAAACGTTTTGGTCAAAACTTCCTGAACGATCCATACATTATTGATGGAATCGTATCAGCGATTAACCCAAAACCAGGTCAAAACCTGGTTGAAATCGGTCCTGGTCTTGGTGCAATCACTGAGCCAGTAGGTCGTGAAGTAGATAAGTTCACAGTTATCGAATTAGACCGCGATCTGGCGGAACGCCTACGTACTCACCCTGAACTGGCAGATAAGTTGACCATCCATGAGGGTGACGCTATGCGTTTTGACTTCACTCAACTAGTGAAGCCAAACAACAAGCTGCGCATTTTTGGTAACTTGCCATACAACATCTCTACACCATTGATGTTCCACCTTTTTGAGTTCCATAAAGACATTCAAGACATGCACTTTATGCTGCAAAAAGAAGTGGTAAACCGCTTAGCCGCCGGCCCTGGCAGCAAAGCTTACGGCCGTTTGACGGTAATGGCTCAGTACTACTGTAAAGTGGTACCAGTACTGGAAGTACCGCCAACGGCATTCGTTCCACCACCGAAAGTGGATTCTGCCGTTGTTCGTTTAGTGCCTTACGAAGAGCTGCCATGCCCGGCGAAAGATCTGCGTTTGCTCGATCGCGTTTGTCGTGAAGGCTTTAACCAACGTCGTAAAACAGTTCGTAACTGCTACAAATCGTTGTTAAGCACAGAAGTACTAGAAGAGCTAGGTGTTAATCCAAGCATGCGTCCAGAGAACCTGACGCTAGAACAATTCGTCGCAATGGCGAACTGGCTTGCGGATAACCCGCAGCACTAAGAACTCAAACAATGAGCCAAACCCTTGTAGGTTTGGCTTATTATTATTGGGATATTACGTTTCTGAGGAGTGCACATGGACGTCATTCAACCTTGCATCAAAATTCAAGTTCACACCAAATACATCGAAGAACAGTCCAACCCAGAGCTACAACGCTACGTTTTCGCTTATATCATCACCATCAAAAACCTTAGCCAGCAAACCGTACAGTTAGTGAGCCGCCGCTGGCTAATCACAGACTCGAATGGCAAGCAAATGACGGTTGAAGGTGACGGAGTGGTAGGCCAGCAGCCCTTTATTCCAAGCAATGATGAATACACGTACAGTAGCGGAACCGCGTTAGAAACCCCTGTCGGCGTTATGCAAGGACACTACAAAATGCTGGATGAGAAAGGGCAAGAGTTCATCACCGAAATCGAACCATTTCGCTTGGCTGTTCCAAATGTTTTAAATTAGTAAATTGGAGATTCAGTGGCTACCTATATTGTTGGTGACATCCAAGGCTGTTTTGATGAATTGCAGCGACTACTAGAAAAAGTATCTTTCTCTGCGAAAAAAGACCAACTTTGGCTTGCTGGTGATTTGGTCGCCAGAGGGCCTAAATCACTAGAAACGTTACGCTTTGTGAAGTCACTTGGCGCAAGCGCAATCGTCGTGCTTGGTAATCACGACCTTCACCTTCTTGCAGTGGCTCACGGGATAAAAAAGGTCAAAGACAAAGATAGAACCGCACCTATTTTCACGGCCCCTGACAAAGAGGAACTACTGACATGGCTAGCTCAGCAACCTCTATTGGCCGAGCATGACGAGTTCGTGATGTGTCACGCTGGCATATCACCGCAGTGGAATCTAAAAACAGCGAGAAAGTGTGCCCGTGAAGTTGAGCGCATCATCCAAAGTGAAGAGCTGCCTTGGCTATTAAAAAACATGTACAGCAATCAACCTGATTCCTGGGATGACTCTCTACAGGGTTTGGACCGATACCGTTATATTATCAATGCTTTTACGCGGATGCGCTTTTGTTTCCCTGATGGTCGTTTGGATATGGATTGTAAATTGCCACCGCAACAAGTTTCCGGTAACGAACTTATTCCATGGTTTGATGTGCCTAAACGTATCCACTTAAACAAAGCGGTGCTCTTTGGGCACTGGGCTGCACTACAAGGCTATATGAACAACGAAGTCATCGGGCTAGATACTGGCTGCGTTTGGGGCGGAAGCCTAACCATGATCCGTTGGGAAGATAAGAAAATTTTTACTCAGGATGCGTTAAGTTAAACACTGAATAACAGTCGATAATCCATAGTAGGAAGAATACTTGTCACTTAACACCTCCTGTAGGGTCATTCCAACGAGCCTTAACGAGACTAGGAATCTAATATCCTCGCGCTGCGAATAGATAGAAATACCTTTGACAACAAAGTACTCGTATAGAGGCTCCTGAATCTCGCTCTTTCGTCGCTTTTCAGGATGACGGTAGGTTGGAATGTCCGCTCGCTGTTATACGAACGGCATTACCGTATTAACTACGCGGTGTTAATCTCGAATTACTTTTCTAACACAGTAAAGCGCATGTTGTAGGCGTTCTTCTCATCGGCTTGATACATTTCTGAGTAAGTTTCCTTAAATTGATCTCCCCAGTCTGGGAACTGAGTATCACCATCAATCGCGGCTTCAATGTGTGTTACATACAGTTTATTGGCCATCGGCAGACAAGATGCGTAAATCGCACCACCACCAATGATCATCACTTCTTCCACGTCACCAGCCACGTCCAAAGCTTGCTCAATCGATGTTACGGTAGTGACGCCTTCGATCTTTAGTGTCTCATCACGGCTGATAACAATATTCAAGCGACCAGGTAAAGGGCGACCAATAGACTCATAGGTTTTGCGTCCCATCAAAACCGGTTTTCCCATGGTACAACGCTTAAACCAAGCGAAATCGGCGGGAAGATGCCAAGGCATTTGATTGTCTTTGCCAATGATGCGATTGTCGGCCATCGCGGCAATCATACTAATGATCATGTTAGGTCCTTATACAATTGGTCTGCGGCGATAGAATAACAGCCCTGGAACCGCAAGACCAACAGCTAAACCTGCAATAATAAACATGGCCTTAAGAAAGTTTTCCATACAGGTTGCGACAAGCTCGGGTGAGTAGCCAACATGATTGATCTCTACCATAGCGATCATTGCTTTGTACGCAAACACACCCGGCACCATCGGGATCAAAGCAGCCACAGTAAACACTTTTGGATGCGCGAGAAAACGGTGAGACCAGTACACACCAATCATCCCAACTAACGTCGCGGCAAAAAAGGTTGCCCACTCAATAGGAATGCCAAACTGCATCATCAAGTAGCGGCTACCATGACCAATCGCACCACCAACAGCGCAATACACTAAAGCTCTTTGTGGCACGTTAAAAACCAATGCAAATCCTACGGCGGGAATCGCCGCAAAAAACATGTCATTCAACAGGCCAAACATCAAATCAAATAAACTCATTAGATAGCCCACCCCCAAATTCCAGTTACACTCATCGCAGCAACGATCCCCAAACATGTCGCCAACGTTAGTAAACTAGCCATCACAAATCGAGCAATCCCCATATTAATGTGGCCTTTCAACATATCTGCGACAGAGTTAATGAGTGGGAAACCAGGTACAAGCATTAATACTGACGATGCCATTGCTACGGTAGGTAGATTACCGATTTGGTAAATTTCCGCCTGTGCTGAAATTAAGGTAGTCACAAAAGCGGTCGCAGCAAAGTTCAATAGAGGGTTGAAATGACGATGACCAATTTCTTGGCGAACGATCATGCCACCAGCTGAAGCTAAAAAGGTCATGATGAAGACTCCCCAATCACCACCAGCTAGATGACTGAATGCCGCACAAGACAAGCCAATCATAAACACCACCAACCAGCGGTTATAACGCTCTGGACTGATAGCGTTCAGCTTTTTCTGCGCCATGGTTGAATCGAGCAAACCACGTTCCATCATGATACAGATTCGTTGAATTTGCGTAATAACGCGCATATTGATGCCACGATCAGCGCAGCTTCGGGTGGTGGTGATGCAATGCCCATCCATTACCGTCGTCACAACCAATGCATTAGCTGATAGTGCTACCGCAACTTCATTCACCCCACAAGCAAGGCCAATACGACGCATAATATCGCTCACAAGAGTACTTTCAGCACCATGAGCAAGTAGCATTTGTCCGGCTTGGGCGACAAGACGAGAAATCGATCGTTGAGTAGATACCGCCAACTCTCTAGGCGGTATGGTTTCTAGAGTCATAAATAAGTCTAATTCCTTTTAGGGTGTTACTCATTCATACGCGCGAGGGCCAAACTAACCCTCAAAAAACACGACGTATCGGTTATTGTGCCGTAAATCACATCACCTAAATATGATTTAGATACAAAAAAAGCCGCAATAGATAATTGCGGCTTAATGAATTATAGGCAAACAGGCATTGTTTGACCGTTCTGATTAGTCACGAACGTAGACAACGTGACCGTCATCTTCTTCATCGTCCCAGTCATCCCAATCGTCGTCGTCATCTTCAGTGATAACGTCTTTACCCGCCATCGCATCTTTATGGTAATCATCCCACATGAAGTTAACTTTATCTTCTTCAGCCACTTCTTCCTCTTCGCGAGGTAGGTTATCCATAAAGTCAGCCAGTTTGTAACAAAGCTCTTTAGTACCGTTACGATTGATCGCCGAGATCTTAAAGTACTCGTCTTCCCAACCTAGTGCGTCTAAGATTTCTTGGATCTTCTCATTCGCTTCTTCTTCAGGCATTAGATCAACTTTGTTGAACACTAACCAGCGCGGCTTACTTGCCAGTTTTTCGCTGTATTGTTCTAGTTCATCAATGATCGTCAATGCATTTTGCACCGGATCGGACTGATCAATTGGCATAATATCGATCATGTGCAGCAACACTCGACAACGCTCTAAGTGCTTCAAGAATCGAATACCAAGGCCAGCGCCATCTGCTGCACCCTCGATCAAACCAGGGATGTCTGCAACAACAAAACTTTTCTCTGGTACGACACTTACGACACCCAAGCTTGGGATCAAAGTCGTGAATGGGTAATCAGCGACTTTCGGTTTTGCTGCTGATACTGCGCGGATAAAGGTTGATTTACCAGCATTAGGTAGACCAAGCATACCCACATCAGCAAGAAGCAATAGCTCAAGGCGAATTTCGCGTACTTCACCCTTTGTACCCAATGTTCTCTGACGAGGCGCGCGGTTTACTGAAGATTTGAAACGCGTGTTACCTAGACCGTGCCAACCGCCTTTTGCGATCATCACTTTCTTACCGTGTTCAGCAACTTCCGCCACGATTTCATTTGTGTGGATATCCACAGCGCGCGTACCCACAGGTACACGAAGAACGATGTCTTTACCACGCTTACCTGTACAGTTACCACCGCGACCGTTTTCACCACGCTCAGCTTCGTAGAAGCGCTGGAAACGGTAATCAATCAGAGTATTTAGGTTTTCATCAGCTTGGATATAAACATCACCACCGTCACCGCCATCACCGCCATCAGGGCCACCTTTAGTGATGAATTTTTCACGCCAGAAACTGACAACGCCACTACCGCCATCACCAGCCTGAACTTTTACTACCGCTTCATCTACGAACTTCATCTTTTACTCCGACTACTTCGTGCGTGGATTAAATCTTACTATGTCATCCGACAATTTTAGCAGATGACAGATCTAAGCTCCCAGATTCAAATCGCTTAGGATCTTAGCGAGAAACTTCGATATGTCGACTGCCACAAATAAAAAACCCCGCCGATTCGGCAGGGCTTTTGAATTCAGCTTAAAGCTATTAAGTAATTTGGTTAAAAACCTAATTACTCAGCTTCGATGCTTACAAACTTACGGTTCTTAGGACCTTTCACTTCGAACTTCACTTTACCTTCAGTAAGAGCGAATAGAGTGTGGTCTTTACCGATACCTACGTTGTTACCAGCGTGGAACTTAGTGCCACGTTGACGAACGATGATGTTACCTGCAAGTACAGATTCACCACCGAAACGCTTAACACCTAGACGTTTGCTTTCTGAATCGCGGCCGTTACGAGTAGAACCACCAGCTTTTTTGTGTGCCATTGTTAAACTCTCCTAATAGATTAAGCGTTGATACCAGTGATCTTCACTTCAGTGAACCACTGACGGTGACCCTGTTGCTTACGAGAGTGCTTACGACGACGGAACTTAACGATTTTAACTTTATCGCCACGACCGTGTTGTACAACTTCAGCAACAATTTTGCCGCCCTCTACAAGAGGAGCACCAACTTTGATGTCTTCGCCGTTAGCAACAAGAAGAACTTTATCAAATTCTACAGTTGCACCAGTTTCAACGTCTAATTTCTCTAAACGAAGAGTTTGACCTTCGCTTACACGGTGTTGTTTACCACCAGATTGGAAAACAGCGTACATATTTTACTCCGCTTTTTCCGCACAGCCTTTCTTGAGGGTGTGCGCTAAACTAATCATCAATAGGGCGCAGATTCTACAGAATAGATGCTCCTATGACAAGCCATATTTTGAAAAAATTGGCGAAAAGCTAATCGCCAAAGAAAAGTGCGGCAATCATGCCCTTTAGTAATGTATTAATCAACGTTTTTTAGTGTATTATTCGACAATTATATAAATCGAATAAGCCTTGCAGGGTCTAACTTCAGCCGGATATACGATGGATTTTAAAACTATCCAAGCGCTTACTGCCGATGACATGGCAAAAGTGAATGAAACAATTCAAGCCCAACTTAATTCTGATGTCTCTTTAATCAACCAGCTCGGTTTTTATATCGTGAGTGGTGGAGGCAAACGTCTAAGACCGCTTTTAGCGATACTGTCAGCCCGTGCACTTGGTTACCAAGGCAATGGTCATACAATGGCAGCTGCGTTTATTGAGTTCATCCATACAGCGACTTTGCTGCATGATGACGTGGTAGATGAATCAGACATGCGCCGTGGTAAAGCCACTGCGAATGCAGCATTTGGCAATGCGGCTAGCGTATTAGTTGGGGACTTTATCTATACACGCTCATTTCAGATGATGACGGAACTAGGATCCATGAAGATCCTTAAACTAATGAGCAATGCCGTAAACGTGATCGCCGAAGGTGAAGTACAGCAGTTGATGAACTGTAACGACCCTGACACGACAGAAGAAAGCTACATGCAAGTCATCTACTCTAAGACTGCGCGCTTATTTGAATCCGCAACTCAAATCGGTGCAATCTTAAATGATGCTCCTGAGCATGTGGAAATCGCAATGCAAAATTACGGTAAGTATCTAGGCACTGCGTTTCAGCTCATTGATGACGTCATGGATTACACTTCTGATGGCGAAGACATGGGTAAAAATGTGGGTGATGACTTGGCCGAAGGCAAGCCAACTTTACCTCTACTCCATGCTATGCGTAATACCACACCAGAAAACGCCATCATGATTCGTGAAGCGATTGAGAAAGCGAATGGCATGGATCGCTTAGAAGAAATTCTTGCGGTCATGAAAGAAGCAGGCTCTCTGGAATACACAACGCAAAAAGCTCTAGAAGAAGCAGACAAAGCAATCGCAGAACTATCAGTGTTGCCAGAGTCTGAATACAAACAAGCGCTTGTTACTCTGGCTCATGTCGCTGTACAACGCACGAAGTAATCAATAGCTACCCATAACGCAAGGCTTATAGCTAAAAGGAAGAGCATGCTCTTCCTTTTTTACGTTTGATACCTAATGACGACGCCCCGAGGCGCTAGTAATATCTGTCACTACCGCCATGCAGTTGTGGATCATCTTCTATTTCATCAAAGCTAACGGCGAGCTGCTGTTCAGTCCCTTGTTTGGACAATAATACTGTCTCTGCTTCATGATCGACCACTAATATCGTACCGACGCCTTGTTGGCACTCAACAACCATGCCTTTACGGATTCGACTCGCTTCCATCATCTTCTCCTTCACTACGTGGTTTTATTCGACCATTTTTACGAAGTTGAGAAATCAAGGATCAAAAAAGCCGATCAAAATGATCGGCTTTCTTCTTATATAGGCTTTCTAGATTACTTTGCGAATTCAACACCAATGTTGATGTCGCCATTTAGTGTTTCTAGCATACCGTCTAATGCAGACTTTTCGTAATCGCTGAGTTTGCCGTAGCTTAGTACTTCTTCAACGCCTTCTTTACCCAGTTTCACAGGTTGCGCGAAGTAAGTCGCGTGTTCGCCGTCGCCTTCAACGTAAGCGCACTCAACTACGCCTTCTTCACCTTGAAGAGCACGAACCAGAGACAGACCAAAGCGACATGCAGCTTGGCCCATTGATAGTGTTGCACTACCACCACCCGCTTTAGCTTCTACAACTTCAGTACCTGCATTTTGAATACGTTTCGTTAATGCTTCTACTTCTTCAGCTGTAAACTCAACACCTTCTACTTGAGACAGTAGAGGTAAGATCGTTACGCCAGAGTGACCACCAATAACTGGCACGCGAACGTCACCTGGATCTTTGTCTTTAAGCTCAGCAACAAACGTTTCTGAACGGATAACATCCAACGTTGTTACACCAAATAGACGACGCTTATCATAAACACCCGCTTTTTTAAGAACTTCAGCAGCAATTGGCACTGTTGTATTTACAGGGTTTGTGATGATACCAACACAAGCTTTCGGACAAACAACCGCAATCTTCTCCGCTAGCGATTTAACGATACCAGCGTTTACATTAAATAGATCCGCACGATCCATACCTGGCTTACGCGCAACACCAGCAGAAATTAGCACAACATCCGCGCCTTCTAGTGCTGGAGTAGGATCTTCACCAGCGTAACCTTTGATAGAAACTGGCGTAGGGATGTGGCTAAGATCAGCGGCCACACCAGGAGTTACTGGAGCAATATCATATAGGGCTAGATCAGAACCAGCAGGAAGACGGTTCTTAAGTAGAAGGGCCAGGGCTTGACCGATGCCACCAGCGGCACCAATAACGGCTACTTTCATGTAGTTCTCCTTGAGAGTATTTCTCTTATAAACGTATTCGTAGGGTAGTTTGTAACCAACTTAAATAAAGCTATCGGAATCACAACTTGATTACAATCAATTAACGCTAGCTTTGCGACCTCGCGCAACTCGCTGTTACCGTGCTACAAATGGGGCTTGGATTATTCTTTTATTCTGTTGAAATGACAAGGAATTCAAGAAAACAGATACAGCCCTACTTCAGCGCGCTAAAGAATTCTATGTGGTATATAGTTTACAGTGACGCATCTAACATAATCCTGGGACTCTTTGGCACCGCCTGAATATATATGCGAGAATATGCAAAATTGCTGACCCGTAATAAGAGATTTGTAATGACTATGCGCAATTCAGAAAAACAAGACAACTTAGTTCGCGCCTTTAAAGCCCTGTTAAAAGAAGAAAGCTTTGGCTCACAGGGCGAGATTGTTGACGCACTCAAACAGCAAGGGTTTGAGAGTATCAACCAATCTAAAGTCTCACGTATGCTGACTAAATTTGGCGCCGTCCGTACGCGCAATGCAAAAATGGAAATGGTTTACTGTCTTCCTGCTGAGCTAGGTGTCCCAACAGTCAGCAGCTCTCTGCGTGAACTGGTACTAGACATCGATCGTAACGCAGCGTTAGTAGTAATTCACACCGGCCCAGGTGCAGCACAGTTGATTGCTCGCTTGCTTGATTCACTCGGTAAATCCGAAGGTATTCTTGGTGTTGTCGCAGGTGACGATACCATTTTCATTACGCCAACCATGGCAATTACGACTGAGCAACTCTTCAAATCAGTGTGCGAGCTGTTCGAATATACTGGTTAAGTTCTATAAAGCTTCAATCAGCTAACTCATTGTGGGTTATAAAAGAAGTCTCATTTTGTAGCCCATAATTTATGTAAATTTTTTGCTTACTCCGCTCATTCTTTAACCATCCATTTTGTGATTAACATCACGCAATTGATCTTTTTCATTTCAGTCACTAAATGTTAATTAAGTAATTGTTATAAAAAGAATTAAATCACAAATTGAATCCTATCCCCTGATACAAAATTCAGACTTATCAACTATAACATTTAACAATTGGATAATTTTCTGCCAATTTTTTGTTATGATTCGCTCGCTTTTTCAAACGATTGGATTGAAAAAGGTGCCGTTTCCAAATAGGAAACTCCAGAAGTGATTTATGGTTATTTCCGGGTAAATAATGAATATAAGGAAGGGAAATTCATGGCATTTAACAAACTTCTCAAAGTAGGCGCTATCGCTGCAGCCGTAATGGGCGCAGGCGCAGTTAACGCTCAAGAGTTTATTACCATCGGTACTGGCTCTGTGACAGGTGTTTACTACCCAACTGGTGGTGCTATCTGTAAGTTGGTAAATAAAGGTCGTAAAGACCACAACATCCGTTGTTCAGTAGAATCGACTGGTGGCTCAATTTACAACGTTAACACTATCCGTGCAGGCGAATTAGATTTTGGTATCGTGCAATCGGATTGGCAGTACCACGGCTACAACGGTACGAGCAAGTTTGAAGAACAAGGCCCGTACAAGAAGCTACGCGCAATGTTCTCTCTTCATACAGAACCTTTCAACATCATTGCGCGTGCAGATTCAGGTATTGAAAACGTTGAAGACCTGAAAGGTAAGCGCGTAAACATCGGTAACCCAGGCTCTGGTGACCGTGCAACGATGGGCGTTGTCATGGAAGCGATGGGTTGGACAAACGACAGCTTCAAATTGGCGTCTGAGCTAAAAGGCTCTGAACGCTCTCAGGCGCTTTGTGATAACAAAATTGACGCCTTCATTTACATGGTCGGCCACCCGAACGGTTCAATCAAAGAAGCAACCACATCATGTGATGCGAAGCTAGTTTCAGCAACAGGCCCTAAAATCGATAAAATTGTTGCCGACAACCCATACTACGCCTTTAGCTCAGTACCGGCTGGTATGTACCGCGGTACAGACAAAGACGTAAACAGCTTTGGTGTTGCAGCAACAATGGTAACGACCTCTGATGTTTCAGACGATGTCGCTTACAACGTGGCAAAAGCTGTGTTTGAAAACTTTGATACCTTCAAACGTCTACACCCTGCATTCGCAAACTTGAAGAAAGAAGACATGGTGAAAGCTGGTCTTTCTATTCCTCTTCACCCAGGTGCAGAAAAATACTACAAAGAAATGGGTCTAATTAAGTAATTTCCTCAGACTCTACATACAGGCAGGAAAGAATATTTTCTGCCTGTTTGAGCATACAGGTTGTAGCACGTTCTAACTGTATGCTTCATTCGCCAGTTTTCTTCTGAAAACTGCGAGCTCATACCCAAGAAAACTTAAACGCCGCCTAACAGAGTATCCAACAATCAACACTTTGAGTTCAGGCAGCAAAATACTCGAAAGCAAACTTCGCTCCATTCACTACACTGATAGAGGCGAAGTGTGGTTCTCGATAAAAATCAGACAGGACCATCAATAATAAGGAAAAAGTACATGGCGACGAATCAAGCTCCGTCACAAGATGTGCAAGAAATGGTGGCTCAGGCAGACACAGGTGCACGTAGCCCTTCGGGAATGCAAGGACGAATCCTTTGGTTTGTTCCTCTGTGTTGGTCACTATTTCAATTATGGTACGCATCCCCGTTACCATTTATTTTCAATTTTGGCGTACTGAACGACACGGAAGCGCGATCTATCCACCTTACTTTCGCGATCTTTTTGGCTTTCACTGCTTATCCAGCGATGAAGAATTCTCCTCGCGATCATATCCCTCTTGTTGATTGGATACTCGCGTTGGCTGGCAGCTTTTCAGCAGCCTATATATACCTTTTTTATACCGAGCTAGCAGGACGCTCAGGCGCACCGACAACAGTTGATATCGTTGTTGCTGTTATCGGTATGCTCCTCCTTTTAGAAGCAACACGCCGAGCACTTGGTCCACCATTAATGGTCGTGGCTGCTGTTTTCCTTACTTACACCTTTGCAGGCCCTTACATGCCTGACGTTATCGCGCACAAAGGGGCAAGCTTGAACAAGGCCATGTCTCACTTGTGGCTAACAACTGAAGGCGTATTTGGAGTTGCGCTAGGTGTTTCTACCTCTTTTGTCTTCTTGTTTGTATTGTTTGGAGCAATGCTGGAACGCGCTGGTGCTGGTGCTTACTTCATTAAAGTTGCCTTCTCGTTGCTTGGCCATATGAAAGGTGGTCCAGCTAAAGCGGCCGTTGTTGCATCAGGTTTATCTGGTCTGGTTTCTGGTTCTTCAATCGCAAACGTAGTAACAACTGGCACCTTTACCATTCCACTGATGAAGCGTGTTGGCTTTCCCGGCACAAAAGCGGGTGCGGTAGAGGTAGCGGCTTCAACCAATGGTCAGTTAACACCGCCAATCATGGGTGCAGCAGCATTTTTGATGGTGGAATACGTCGGTATCTCCTACGTTGAGGTGATTAAAGCTGCCCTACTTCCAGCGCTAATCTCTTATATTGCTTTAATTTACATTGTTCACCTTGAAGCATGTAAAGCAGGCATGACAGGCCTTCCTCGTCGCCACAACCCAACACTAGTACAAAGTCTGCTGTCCTTTACTGGCACAATCTTAGGATTGTGTGTGATCAGCGCATTGGTTTACTACGGAGTGGGTTGGACAAAGGACGTCTTTGGCGATGCCGCGACACCAATTGTTACCGTCGCACTATTAATCGCGTACGTTGGGTTGGTGAAAGTCTCAGCAAATCACGTGCAAGATGGCGCAATTGAGATTGATGCAGAATTAACAGAAGTACCTGATCCTGGCCCAACCGTTAAGTCAGGCTTGCACTACCTACTCCCTATCGTCGTATTGGTTTGGTGTTTGACTGTCGAACGTTTCTCACCTGGCCTTTCGGCATTCTGGGCAACGGTGTTCATGATTTTCATTTTGCTGACTCAACGTCCGTTGATTGCACTGCTGTCAAAGCAAGGTGACATGCTTCAGCAAACCAAAGATGGCTTTGTCGATCTTGCCGAGAGCTTAGTTTCTGGTGCGCGTAATATGATTGGTATCGGCGTTGCAACCGCGGCAGCGGGCACCGTTGTTGGTGTTGTTACACTAACGGGTATCGGCCTAGTGATGACCGACTTCGTCGAGTTTATCTCTGGTGGCAGTATCATTCTTATGCTGCTGTTTACCGCCATCATTAGCTTGGTTCTGGGGATGGGTCTGCCAACAACGGCGAACTACATCGTGGTCTCTACGCTAATGGCGCCGGTTATTGTTACGCTCGGCGCGGCGCATGGCTTGATTATTCCGTTGATAGCGGTGCACTTGTTCGTTTTCTACTTTGGTATTTTGGCCGACGATACCCCACCTGTAGGTCTTGCAGCTTTTGCAGCAGCCGCAATTGCGAAATCAGATCCAATTCGTACCGGTATCCAAGGTTTTACTTACGATATTCGAACCGCTATTTTGCCGTTCATGTTTGTGTTCAATACCCAGTTATTGTTAATGGGGATCGACTCTTGGTGGCATTTGGCACTCACGGTCATCTCATCGATCATTGCAATGCTGATATTCTCTGCGGCAACTCAAGGGTGGTGGTTCACGCGTAACAAGTGGTGGGAAACAGTCCTATTATTAGTACTGACGTTTTCGTTTTTCCGTCCAGGTTTTTGGTGGGACATGCTGTACCCAGCGAAAGTTCTTTCTCCTGGCGTTGAGGTAGCTCAAATCACGGAAACACTAAATGTAGGAGAATCATTGGAGTTACGTGTTGCCGGTGAAAACCTTGAGGGCGACTACATTGAGAAAACGGTTCGTCTTCCATTCGAAGACAGTGCGACAACAGCAGACGCACGTATTTCATCTATGGGTCTGATGCTGACCGAAAGTGACAACAAAATGATTGTCGATATGGTTGAATTTGGTAGTCCAGCAGAGTCCGCAGGTATCGACTTTGATTGGGAAATCAAGTGGGTTATCCAGGATGCAGACCGTCCGATGAAAGAGTGGGTGTTTGTACCATGCTTAATGATTTTGCTGGTGCTTGCCATGAACCAAAAACGTCGTGCTCGTAAGGAACAATTGAGCGCATAACCGATTTGGCCCCGAGGATAAAGGGGCCTTAATGAGAGACATTGAATGTACAAACAAATTCTTGTTCCGGTTGATCTAAATGACCAAGGCTTTTCAGACCGAGCGGTTGAACTAGCGGTTTGGCAGGCAAAGCAAGCAAATGCTCAAATCCATCTTCTGACGGTACTACCTGGTATTCACATGTCGATGGTTGCCACATACTTTCCGAAAGATGCTGCGGCCAAAATGAAGCAAGACGTGAAGCAGCAACTAAAAGCTTTCGCTAATGAGCATATTGCTGAAGATGTGGTTTACCAAGTGCATGTTGCTGAAGGCAAGGCCTACGCGACCATTCTTGATTATGCAGAACGTTTAGGCGCAGATCTCATCATTATGCCAAGCCACAAGCGCTCTAAAATCAATAAAGTAATGCTTGGCTCTGTCGCGAGTAAGGTTGTGGAATATTCTCCAATCAATGTGATGGTCGTAAAACCGCAAGGCTAAGTAAATACAGAAACGAAAAAGGACGCTAACATTAGCGTCCTTTTTATATTAAACAAGTAAGGGTTATGCCATCACTGGGTAATCGGTATAACCTTCTGCTCCACCCAAATAAAAATGTTCTGGTTTCGCCTCATTAAGAGGTGCATTTTTCTTAAATCGCTCAACTAAATCTGGGTTTGCGATAAAGGGAACGCCAAATGCGACCACATCAACTTTGTTTTCTGCAATTGCTGTTGCCGCTTCTTGTGCACTGTAGCCCACGTTCGCCATTAAGTGACCTTGATAGTTTTCGCGTGCTGGCTTGAGAACATCTGCTTTTTGTACGCCTTTCAGATCCGCACGCATCACGTGCCAATAAGCAAGATCGAAAGAATTAAGTTGCTCTGCTAAGTAACTCACCAAGCCAACTGGATCACTGTCTTTCATGTCATTAAATCCATTTAGCGGAGATGTACGCAGACCGACTCTTCCAGGTCCCCACACCTCAACGACTTCTTTCACTATCTCAAGTAAAAATCGAGCACGATTTTCAACCGAGCCACCGTATTCATCGGTACGTAAATTTGAACCGTCACGAAGGAAGTTATCAATAAGATAACCATTGGCGCCATGTATCTCGACCCCATCAAAGCCGGCTTTCTTGGCGTTTTCTGCACCTTGTTTAAACGCCGCAACAATGGAAGCTATCTCATCCACTTCGAGTGCTCGTGGTACCGTATATGCTTGCTTACCCGAAGGGGTATGGACTAATTCATCACGAATGGCCAATGCGCTCGCCGCTACAGGTGTTTTTCCTTCATTCAGATCAGGATGACAAGCTCGTCCCGCATGCCAAATTTGCAGTACAATCTTACCGCCTCTCTCATGAACCGCATCCGTTACCTTTTTCCAAGCTGCGATTTGCTCTTCGCTGTAAATGCCCGGCTCTGCCATGAAAGCAGACGTACCTTCCATCACCATGGTGCATTCAGCAATGATAAGTCCGGCACTCGCACGTTGAGCGTAGTATTCAACCATAAGGTCATTAGGAATATGGTCCGCACCAGCACGAGCTCGCGTTAAAGGCGCCATAATGGCACGGTTATCTAATGCTAATTGACCGAGTTCGATAGGAGAAAATAAGTCTACAGAGTTGGACATGTTGTTTACCTCAAATGACAATAACTTGATGGCTAAGGATGAGGTGCCAGACTATAATCAGATTAATATTGAAACAATATGGATAATTGAAAGTGATTGTTCGCAATTTAGAAACAATTGACTTTAGAACGCTTTCTATCTTTGTCACAAGCTGTCGACTACTGAGCTTAACCAAGTGCGCACTGGAGTTAAACCTACCAAAATCTACTGTTAGCAAAGCCATAACCAAACTCGAACAACACTTTGAAGCCAAACTGCTAGAGCGCACAACCCGAAAGTTAGTGATCACCGAAGCTGGCCAAATGGTTTTAGAGCGTGCTGCAAGCTTAGTTGAGGAATTCCACTCAATTGGCCATGACGTTCAGGAGATGGAACAACAGATCCAAGGCCGGCTGCGTATTTCCGCGCCACCAGCGTTGGATGCGTATATGGCGGAGCACATCTTTTTGCCATTTTTAAAACAATGGCCAAAAGTACAAATTGCGTTAGAAGCATCGAACGATTTTGTTGATCTGTTTTCACACGGCTTTGATATGGCAATTAGAGTCGGTCAGATAGTTGATGATCGATTAATCGCGAAAAAATTAGGCTATACCACTCGAGTCCTGGCTGCTAGCCCTGAGTATTTAGCTGAGTTCGGCGTACCTGAAACGCCAGAAGACCTGACAAAACATAACTGTTTGAGGTATCAATATGTTTCAGAAATAGGACCTTGGACGCTGATCTCACACGATAATACCGTCAATGTTTCAATAACCAGTAACTTCTCAAGTACAACTGTAGAAGCAATATTGAAAGGCGCACTTAAAGGACTAGGCATCGCTAACTTACCTGTGCAGAACATGACGCAAGAGCTAGAAAGTGGCACCTTAGTCAGAGTGTTACCGCAATGGCACACGGTACCAATGCCTATTTATTTAGTGTATCGTCCTGGAGCAAACCGCCCACGGCGTGTACAAGCAATGATTGACCATATCATGAGCTTAAGATCTCAATTTGAATTTGGCCCTCGGCATGGTTTGTGTTGCGGAGAAGCATAACCTAGCAACTATCAGGCACTAGCATGCTGCTCGGATAAATGCCGCAAGCTTCTCACTAGCATGCTGTTCACTCAATGCAGACATATCACCCGCGGCTTCCACTTTACCATCTGCCACAAACACAAAGTGGCTGGCAATCGCTTTGGCATCGCTTAAATGGTGCGTGACCATCAATACAGTTATTCCCCGCTCTGCTGCGAGTTTTTTTACCAAGCTCAGCATCTCTTCACGCAACACCGGATCAAGCGCCGAGAACGGCTCATCCAATAGCCACATGGGATGAGGCTGAACAAAACAACGCGCTAAGGCAACACGTTGACGCTGGCCACCAGAAAGATGCTCTGGCAAACGGTCGAGGTACTCTGCAACACCAACTTGCTGCGCGGCTTGTTCAATCTGACGATTTTGGTCCACCGTAAGCTTTAGCCCTGGGTGTAAGCCCAAACCGATGTTGTCACGCACCGATAAGTGAGCAAACAAATTGTGCTCTTGGAACAACATAGAGAACGGACGCAGATAAGGCTCTTTACGCACAATGGACTCACCATCAACACAAATATCACCACGGTCAGGATGGATGAATCCTGCCACCAACGCCAGCAAGGTTGACTTCCCTGCCCCACTTGGTCCCATCAGCGACACAATCTGTCCTTGCTCAATCGTTAAGTCAAAACGAAACAGTTCACGTTGGTAGGTGTACTGCACATCATCCAACACTAACATTACGCTCTCTCCTTCGTTTTCAATACTTTCTCAATCAAGGCAAAACAGCCCACACTCAACAACAATAGGGTCACCGATACCACCGCAGCTGCGTCCATCTGATAACTGCCAAGCAACTGGAACAAATACAGAGGTAAGGTACGAAACTCTTGTCCACCAAACAGTGCTATGGCACTTAAATCCCCTATTGCAAACATAAAGCTGATCGCAAACGCATGTGCAAACGGCTTGCGTAGCGCCTGCCACTCCACCACTTTAAACCGTTGCCAGCCACGCATGCCTAAGCTGGCACATACATACTGATACTGTTGTTCAATGTGCAGCATTGGCTGCGCTAGCGTTTTGATCACGTAAGGCAAAGCCATCAAACCGTTCACCAAAATCACGACAAAAAATGCCAAGCTAAAAACATCGGTAAATGCGCGCAGTAGTAAGAATAAACCGGTGCTAATCACCAGACCTGGAGTCACCAAAATAACGGTGCCGATTAACTCAATCTGATCGGCTCGCGTGTTTTTGTACTGCAACCGCCAACGGCGACTGGTCAATAGTATGGACACCCCTGCAGCGACCGCAAGCGCGCTAGCGACACAGGCGACTTTGAGGGAGTTCAATAGCGCAGACCAAAAACGCTCATCGGTTAATACTGTCCAAACTTGTTGGTTGATGCCACTCAGTAACACCATCAATAACGGCGGTATTACCAGTAAAAAGGCACCTATGATCCAAAAGCTATCCCAAGCTTTTGACCACCCATGATCCTTCGTTAAATATTGCTGTACCGATGTGCTTCCAGCACTGATAGAAACAGGCCTTGTTAACTTCTGCACTCCAATAGCAAGCAGTCCACATAACAGCATCTGCCACAGCGCCAATAACGCCCCAGCTTGTAAATCAAAATCAAACTTAATCGCTTGGTAAATGGCCAATTCAATGGTGGTGGATTTTGGCCCGCCCCCCAACGCCATTACAGTGGCAAAACTGGTAAAGCACAACATAAACACCAACCCACAAACGTGGGGAAGCTGCTGCCTTAAACGCGGCCATTCTACCCAACGAAACTTATCCCAATGGCTCATCCCAAGATGCGCGCAAAGCTTATGCTGCTCGGCAGGAATAGACTCCAAGGCTTGCAGAAGCAATCGTGCCGCGTAAGGTAAATTAAAGAACACATGGGCGAGTAAAATGCCGTTCAAACCGTAAATAGAGAATGGCAGTTTAGTGTCGAAACTTTGCAACCACTGCGCCAACAAACCACTGTTGCCATAAATCGCTAACAGCCCAAAAACACCAACCAAAACCGGCAAAACCAGTGTCGATGCAAACAGCTTAAGCAGTAATGATTTACCAATAAATTGGCGACGCGAAAGTGCGTGCGCTACTGGAATGGCAAAGCCAACACTGAGCAATGTGGAAAGAAACGCTTGGTAGAAACTGAACTTGGTGACATGTTGATAGTACGGGTCGCCCCATACCACAGACACATCAAGTGAAGGGGCTTGAACAATCAAAGCACCTAGGGCAGAAATAACAAAGGTCGCGATGATCATCGCGACCCCTAAACCTATTTTTGGAACAGAATTCAAAGGTAAAACCTATCTCATTCAGATGAGGATGGAAACGTCAGCTAAAACGTCAATGCGCTTTGCCATTCGCGAATCCAAGACTTACGCATTTTTGCCACTTCATCAGCACTAAAGCTCAACGACTTGCTTGGAACACTCAAAGTTTCAAAACCTTTAGGTAACTCAACGTCAGTGACTGGGTACATCCAGTTACCCGTTGGCATCGCCGATTGGAACTCATCACTTAAAATGAAACTCATAAATTGATCAGCAAGTTCTGAATTTTTTGCCCCTTTCACTTTGGCGGCTACTTCAACTTGCATGTAGTGGCCTTCAGCAAAATTCGCCGTAGCAAACTTCGAATCGTTTTCCGCAATTAAGTGGTACGCAGGTGAAGTGGTGTAAGAAAGCACTAAATCGGACTCACCATTGAGGAACATAGAATACGCCTCAGACCAACCTTTCGTGACCGTTACGGTTTTGCTCGCTAGCTTCTGCCACGCTTGCGTCACATCGTCGCCATAAATAGATTTCATCCATAGCATTAAGCCTTGGCCCGGCGTTGAAGTCCGCGGATCTTGGTAAATCACTTTCAGATCGTCGCGCGTTTCCACCAGCTCTTTCATGCTTTTCGGCGGATTAGCCAGTTTCTCTTTGTTGTACACAAACGCGAAGTAGCCGTAATCGTACGGTACAAACGTCGTGTCACTCCAACCGTTTGGTAACACTGTGTTAGCCGTATCCACATTGTGCTCGGCAAGCAGACCGGTTTTCTTCGCTTCTGCCATCAGATTGTTATCCAAACCTAACACGATGTCGGCTTTGCTATTACCGCCTTCAAGACGAAGACGATTCAGGATCGACACACCATCGTCTAATGCCACGAAGTTAACGTCACAGCCACATTTTGCTTCAAAAGCTTGCTCGATTTTAGGACCCGGCCCCCAATCTGCGGCAAAAGAGTCGTAGGTATAGATGGTTAATGTGTTTTCAGCGGCAAACGCTGAAGTAGAGGCGATTGCAGCTAAGGCAATCAGATTTAGAGTGGGTTTCACTGCTCGCTCTCCATGAGTATTTCAGAGAAATAAGTTGAGCGGCACAGGGTTTGAGGCGGCTATTAAGGATTTCCAATATCCAGACTCAATTCCTACGCCAGCATTATCTGGTTCAGGTAATACGGGTCCCTAGTTAAACACTTAGGTCTCAGCGCCCCAATGCATTGATTGACTCAATGCTAAATGGGTTTGCTCCCCGATGAGTTGGATGGATTGTAAAGGTATTTGAGTGGTTACACAATCAGCTCACGAGCGCTGGTCATAACCCCAACGAGGCACCAAACCTTGCTCAATACCTAAGTGGTCAAGAATTCTTGCCACCATAAAATCCACTAAGTCTTCAATGCTCTTTGGCTGATGGTAGAAGCCCGGAGCTGCTGGCATGATGGTGACGCCCATTTGCGACAGTTTGTGCATGTTCTCCAGATGTAGCGTTGAAAATGGTGTTTCGCGAACCACGAGCAACAGCTGCCCGCGCTCTTTCATTACTACATCAGCGGCCCGTTCGATCAAGTTGTCCGACATACCGTGTGCTATGGCCGCAACGCTTCCTGCTGAGCATGGGCAAACCACCATTTGCTTAGGTGCAGCAGAACCAGACGCAACCGGCGAGAACCAATCGTCTTTACCGCAAACGGTGATGTTATTTGGATTGCAGTTCAGGTGCTCTACCAACGCTTGCTTTGCGGCTTCTGGCCCACTTGGCAGCTTAAGGTTGTGTTCGGTTGCCATCACGACACGAGCCGCCGAAGAAATCAGAACGTAGACATGATAATCCGCCGCAACCAAGCATTCTAAAAGACGAAGGCCGTAGGGAGCACCAGAAGCCCCCGTTAATGCCAACGTGATGGCTTTTTTGTGAGAGGGTTGTGTTTTGTTTTGCATATCAATCAGGCTTTTTGTTTTAACTGCTCAAGAAGTTTTCCGTGAATACCACCAAAGCCACCGTTGCTCATGACTAGAATTTGGTCACCTGGTCGCGCACGTTCGACGATCTTGGCTACAAAGTTATCTATATCCGCATCGACAAACGCTGGCTGTTTGCATTGGTCGGCAATGTCTTGCACAGACCACTCGATATTATCTGGCTGGAACAAGAAGACTTCATCTGCACTGTGTAGTGACTCTGCAAGTGTGTTTTTGTGTACACCACGCTTCATGGTGGCAGACCGCGGCTCTAACACAGCAAGGATGCGTTTTTCACCTACCTTGTTACGCAAACCACCGACAGTAAGTTCAATTGCCGTTGGGTGATGCGCAAAATCATCGTAAACCGTCACACCTTGTTCTTCACCTTTCAGCTCTAAACGGCGCTTGGTATTGATGAAACGCCCTAATGCCTGGCAAGCAAGATCCGGAGTGACTCCAACATGTCGTGCAGCAGCGATTGCCATCAGCGCATTATCCACATTGTGGTCACCCACCAAATTCCATTCGACGGTACCAACCTTCTCGCCTTGCAACGCAACGTCAAATTTTGAGCCATCAAGCACTAATTTGTGCGCTTGCCAGTCACCATTCTCACCAGAGAACTGTTTTTCAGTCCAGCAGCCACGCTCTAATACATCCGCTAACGCTTGATCTTTCCTCGGCGCTAAGATCAATCCATTGCCCGGTACAGTTCGCACTAAATGATGGAATTGGCGCTTGATCGCTTCTAGATCATCGAAGATATCAGCATGATCGAACTCAAGGTTATTCATGATTAAAGTGCGAGGATGGTAATGCACAAACTTAGAACGCTTATCGAAAAAAGCACTGTCATATTCGTCGGCTTCAACGACAAAAAACATGCTTTCACCCAAACGAGCAGACACTCCGAAGTTACCGAGTACCCCACCGACTAAGAAACCCGGTTGATAACCACAATCTTCAAGTATCCAGGCAAGCATGCTCGACGTGGTCGTTTTCCCATGTGTACCCGATACCGCCAATACCCAACGATCATGCAGCAAAAACTCGTTGAGCCACTGCGGGCCAGAGGTGTAACGCATGTTAGTGTTGAGCACATGCTCGACACAAGGGTTGCCACGGCTCATCGCATTACCAATCACCACAAGATCTGGTTGAGGGTCGAGTTGAGACGGGTCAAAGCCTTCAATAATTTCAATACCTTGAGACTCAAGCAGTGTGCTCATTGGCGGATAAACGTTGGCATCAGAACCAGTGACTTTATGTCCTAATTGGCGCGCTAGAATCGCTGCGCCGCCCATAAATGTGCCACAGATACCCAAGATATGAATGTGCATAAACTAAACCTTGTAATGCGTTTGTTAATGCTTTCATTATCGCGATTACCGCCTGAAAAGCGAGTGACTTTAGCCTTCTTCTTGCAGTCCCTTTCACAAATATGACAAGGTTGAACACAGACTGTACAACCTCTTGCTTACTGATGAATCCCTCAAACAAGTCTACAAATAAATTGAGATCTCAAACAGTTACTTCATTACCATTAAAAAGATCTGCGACTTAAACTTACATCCAGCGCAATCGTTTAACATCCATAAAGAGATGCTCACTTGCGCACTACCCCCAATGAAATGAAAATGTAAGGATTAACCATGTCAGGACTGCGCACCCTAGGCGAGTTCATTGTCGAAAAACAAGCGGATTTCCCCCACGCTAGCGGTGATCTATCATCCCTTTTAGCCTCCATTCGTTTAGCTGCAAAAATCGTTAACCGCGAAATCAACGCAGCGGGTCTCGGTGATATCACTGGTGCTGTAGGCACGGAAAATGTCCAAGGTGAAGATCAGCAAAAGCTCGATGTTTACGCGAACGATAAGTTCAAAGCCGCGCTTGAAGCTCGTGATCAAGTGTGTGGCGTTGCCAGTGAAGAAGAAGACGAAGCAGTTGCGTTCAATAAAGAACTCAACCAAAACGCCAAATATGTAGTACTGATGGACCCACTTGATGGTTCTTCTAACATCGATGTGAACGTCTCTGTTGGTACTATCTTCTCGATTTACCGTCGTGTTTCTCCAATCGGTACTCCACCAACTGAAGAAGACTTCCTACAACCTGGTCACAAACAAGTGGCTGCGGGCTACGTAATTTACGGCTCCTCCACCATGTTGGTATACACAACTGGTAACGGCGTAAACGGCTTTACTTACGACCCATCTATCGGCAGCTTCTGTCTTTCTCATGAAAACATGATGATTCCTGATGATGGTAAGATCTACTCCATCAACGAAGGTAATTACATTCGTTTCCCTCAAGGGGTGAAGAAGTACATCAAGTACTGCCAAGAAAACGTGCCAGAAGACGGTCGCCCATACACTTCTCGCTACATTGGCTCGCTGGTTGCTGATTTCCACCGCAACCTACTGAAAGGTGGTATCTACCTTTACCCAAGCACACAAAGCCACCCACAAGGCAAGCTACGCCTGCTTTACGAATGTAACCCTATGGCATTCCTCATTGAGCAAGCTGGCGGCATTGCATCGGACGGCGTGAATCGCATTATGGACATCAAGCCTACTGAGTTGCACCAGCGTGTACCTTTCTTTGTGGGTTCGAAGAACATGGTTCGCAAAGTTGAAGAGTTCCTTGAACTGCACCGCGACGAAGAATAATTTCAGACCTTTGTCCAACGCGGCAGGTGTTTACCTGCCGCGTTTTTGTCGCTAAAGTGAAACGCGAATTTATCATCAGATGAAGCCGCTTTTGTGTGACTCATCGTTAATGAAAAGGAATATTCTAATGAGCTTAAACCATGTACCAGCAGGCAAGTCGCTGCCTGAAGATATCTATGTCGTGATCGAAATTCCTGCAAATGCAGATCCAATCAAGTACGAAGTAGATAAAGACTCTGGTGCTGTATTTGTCGACCGTTTCATGTCTGCACCAATGTTCTACCCATGCAACTATGGCTACGTGAACAATACCCTGTCTCTTGATGGCGACCCAGTCGACGTATTGGTACCAACACCATACCCACTCATGCCAGGTTCAGTCATTCGCTGCCGTCCTGTTGGCGTTTTGAAGATGACAGATGAATCGGGTGAAGATGCAAAAGTGTTTGCGGTTCCCCACTCAAAAATCTCGAAAGAGTACGAGCACATCCAAGATGTGGACGATATCCCAGAACTACTGAAAGCGCAGATCACGCAATTCTTTGAGCGTTACAAAGAGCTTGAAGCAGGCAAATGGGTGAAAGTGGATGGTTGGGCAGATGTTGCTGCCGCCAAAGCTGAAATCCTAGAATCTTACGAGCGAGCTCAGAAAAAATAAGCATCACTGCTGATACAAAATTAACAAGAGCTGCTCTAGGGCAGCTCTTTTGCTTTCATCTTACCTGTGTCAACTAGATAGGTGCGCCTGCTGAAGACATTCGTCCAGCGTCGTAGTCATGTTGAAAGAAGGGGTCAACATCATCACAAATGCCAAAATACGGCCGCCCGATAACACCGAGCATATAAGCACTTTGCTCGCAATACTCTTGCTTGCCTTGCTGGTAACCCGCTTGATAAGCCATTATCAGTTCTGCCGTCGCATGGTTAACATCATCCAGCTTCGCAATTCGCTCCTCAGATAACTCCCGTAATCCATCTAAAGCTGACTGCTTACCAAACACTTGCCAATCGGTCACATTATTCGAAGTCGGTAGTGTTGTTTGTGCGCATGCAGCAAGAAGCAACGCCATTGATCCAATTACGAATGTTTTCATCGTGACTCCTTAGTGTTTAGCTCGTTGCTATTGATAATGTCAGTATAGCTCACACCTTTTGACACCAATCTCCGGAAGCGATTTCTTCGGTTAATTGCTCAGTATCTTGATATAAGTAGATCCAAGCTTGGCCAAACGGCGTGACGATGCTCTCTCGGCGATACTCCACTGGCACATCTTCTAACCTATCTAGCTCAGATAAGGTTTCACTGTCAATCAGGTACACCTCACCTTGAATCGAGCGTTGCCCATCAGACAACGCTGGATAAGGGCCTAAGTCATACATTGCAAATTGAGCATCCGTTTCATGTAAACCAAGAAACTGCGCCGAGCGCAAATACTGATGGTTGTACTCTCCCTTGCGTAACGTGCCGTAGACAAAAATCAAATGCTGCATAACCACTCCTTAGTCATGACTGTGTATGCTTAGGTTAAAGCACTTTAATCGAACTCAAACTGATAGAGTAGGTCAACGGCGCTATCTACACCAGATACCGCTTCTAAATACAAGTCTTGCATCAATCGGTAACGCACAGTGAACTCACCTAGGGAGTTAAAGATGCCGACACCATATTTCACCTGCAAACCTGGCAGAATATAACCACTCACCGTCACTTGCGAATCATCGCCCGACCCAGCAGTGTCCAGCTGTAAATCTTGTACGCCAAAGGCTTCACCGATTTCACCAACCACACGACCACTCTTCGCCAAGCTTAAACCAATTAAGGTAGTCGTCATTGCATTACCACCGGCTTCACCATCAATATCTTGACCACGAAGTAGATAAGAAAGTGCATTGGCTTGGTTCATCGCGGGCTCTGAGAAAATTTCTATACTCGGATCAGATGCTGGGCCCGACACTTGTACCCCCGCAATGACATCATCTTGGGTATTGTCTGGATTACGAATCGCTTTGATAGACAAGTAAGGTTGATCTGGTGGACCATTCATCAGGATCTTACCTTCTTTAATCAATAAGTCCTGACCAAACGAACGATAAGAACCGTCAACAACATTCACTTCACCAACGATGAAAGGACCTTTGTCTTTTTGTGTCACGTTTAGGTTCCCTTTCAACCCACCTTTTAAGCCAAAAGCGGCAAGTTGGAAGTCATCACCAATTTTAATGTTGATGTTCGTTTCCACATCAAACGGCATCGCAGCCACATCGTCCACTGGTTGCAAGTTTTTATCGAGAATAACGGTATCACTCGATACACCTACCGCACTTGGTGGAAGCTCTTCGACGACAATTCTTCCCCATGGCAAATTAATATCACCCTCAATTTTCGCAAGCTGAGGGGTCACATCTATTGTCATGTCAGGCTCAACCTTGATTTTTACCATTGGAGGCAAATCAACATTGAGCTCTTTAGCAAATACACGCGCTTTAGTGCGCCAGTTCTGTAAGTCCTGCCAGTCGGCATCACCGGTAACGTTCAACTCACCATCCGGGGTTAAAATTCCGGCATTCAAGTCCGCTTGATGACCTTTAAAGTTGATGACGACCTGCCCTGAGTTTATATCTATCGGTGTGACTTCACCCTGTAGCTTCATTTGGTCAATCAAGAACTGACCGTTCACCTTCGGATGCATAACGTCACCTGATATCGCTAGGTCAGTATTCATGTTTGCTTTAAACAAGCTGTACTCACCAATCAACGGTGCCAAGAAGTCCAAGTGGAACGTAGAGAGTGAAACCTTACCATCAATAGTGGGCTTTTCAGACGAGACATTCAGTAAAGAAACCTTACCAGACAAGTCACCGTTATCTTTCACATCAAATAGCCACTCGGCATCAAGCTTGTCTTTCGCTAATGCTGCTTTAAAGTTGAAGCTTTCCCAACCGACTTTAATTGGCTGTTCAAGCGCTTGTTCAACTTGGCCTTTTGGCATATTGACACTTAAGGTTACTTCAGGCTTTTTCTCTGGTGCCCATTTAGCAAAAGCCTGTGCATTAACCGAGCCTTGCAGCTTGGTTTCTGGCGGCAGGAATTGTTTGATTTGGTCAAAATCAAAATCATTGATGGCTAACTTCGCCTGGCCACTCTTACCGACACTAATGTCTTCGGTTAGACATACGCTCGACTCCGCTTGCAACCAACAATGCGCTTGAACGTTCGCGATCTGTTTGTCGATATTGACCTTCACCGCGGTCGATTTTTGCAACGCCCACGGGCCTTGTTGCGAGCTCAGCGTCAAGCGGCGCAGCGCCCCATTCCAAATCATTTCTGGTTTCTGCTGGAATGTCCCTTCAATTTCTAAACTGGTCGACACCAGGTCAGACACTACATCGAGCGTCAGTTGATGCAGTTTTTCATCCCCAGAGACTTCAAGGTCAGCACTATCAACTTTTATGTCGTCATAGGTAATGTTGTTCGCAATTAGGCTTATGTTCGCTTTTGGTGCTGGCAGAGGCTTCACATCACCCTTTAAGGTGATCGTTTCTACGTTCGCCTGTTGCTGCCAGTTTATCTGATTTAAAGCGAGATCAAGATTGATGTCTGGTTCTTTCAAGCTACCACGTAGTGCGACTTTACCTTGCATTTTACCTGCAAGATCCGGAACACTTTTCGCAAAATCAGGGAAGTTAACCTCAACATCCATCAGAATTTGCTTATCGATCTTACCCTTTGCACTGAGTTGGTTTGGACCATGAGAAAGCGCTAAACCCTGAGTGGTAAGTTGGATGTCGTCGCCTTTGCCGTTTTTATCAGACGCTTCAAGTTGCCCTTCAACATTCAGCGGATACCCTCGCAAAATGCCGTCAATGTCTAACTTAGGCAAACTGACTTGCCAACCGCCTTGCTCTGTTAACGACCCCGAAGTCGAAAGGTTACCGCTGATATCCCCTTCAGCTTCTTTCCATTGTAAACCTGGTTGAATGTTTTTCAGGTTCAAGTCAGCTTGCCAGTTGATTGGCGCGGCCCAATTGGCCATGACTTTCCCAGAGAGTTCGCCCCCTAAGGTTTTCACTACAAGGCTTTCGAGGTCAATTTGCTCTAGCGTACCTTTGCCGTTTAGTGCGACATCAACGGCGGGAATATCTTTGCCCGAAGCTTTGGTTTCTAATGCGACTTCGTAGCCATCAAGTGAGCCTTTTGCCGCCAAGCTTGGTACAGAAACCTGGTAATCGCTTTGTCCAAATAGCGGCCATTGCGCCTGTACATTTTTAATCGCGACATCAAACGGCAACTGTGTTTTAAGCGGTTGAATATCACCTTTGATCTCCGCTTGTACAAGCTCAGAAAGCGTAGCATTTAGTGACAAATCACCAACCGAACCCGAGACCGAAAGCGACAGTTTTTGTCCCTTCGCATCCGCTTGCTTCACTAACGCGTCCAATTGCGCTTTGATAGGGTAATCAGAAGAAAGCGTCACTTGTGTGCTCAACTTGCCTTCCACTTCTGGCATGTCGAGCTCTAACGTTTTGACATCAACACGTTCACCGCCTGCTCTTGCAACCAAACCAAGATGATTGACGATCACTGGCGTTTCACCCGCCAGTTTGAAATTGTGAATATCAAGACGACGCGCTTCAACCGTCAGTGGAATCCATACTTCGGGTAACACAATATCTTGCGGCGTAACGTCAGTTTCTTTCGGCTCCTCGGCAGCCGCTTCAGGTTTAGCCTCACTTGGTGCTAAAGCCACATTAATGTCTTTCAACGCGGTAGGTGCGATCACCAAACGATCACCCTGCATCGACAAAGCGGTCGAGAATGTTTGCCAATCAATTTGATTGCCCAGCACATTGACATTGATGTCATTAAAGCTGACTTTATTAACAAAAATTGGCACTGGCGTACTGATAGAACGCAGTGGTGGCGTTTCCTCTTGCTCCTCGCTTGCTGGCGGTAGCTCTGGCATCTTAAAGTCAAGCCCCTGCAGTCTTAACTCATCGACACAGACCTTAGGGTCAAAGAAACAGCGGAAGTTCACTGCCAAAGCTAAACGCTCGACTTTGGCGTCGATATTCAAAGACTCATCGACAAAACTGACGTTATGCAGTTCGAAGCGAGGAAACAATGAACCCTGCACTTTTTCAATCTGCAATTGTGGTAGTGCTTTTTCGGCTCCCCACAAGGCAAATTTGAGGCCTGGGTGGGTAAATAAAACTGTCGCGACAATAATGATGAGCAACAGCAATAGACCAATCAAACTGAGCGACAGCCATTTGGTCCACTTAAACATCATTTTGATCATAGCTCAGGCCCCAATGAGAAGTGGATACGAAACTCTCGTTCTGGTTTTGCATCCAACCCCCATGCAAAATCAAAACTAACAGGGCCCACCGGAGACGCCCAGCGGATACCAACACCAGCACCTGATTTCCAATCTGGTGTTTCATTAAACGCATCACCAATATCGTAAAACGTTGCAGCCCACCAGTTTCCATAAACACGATATTGGTATTCTAATGTACTGCTAACAATGTATTTACCCCCCGTCAGGGCGCCACTCTCATCCACAGGTGAAATAGATTCATAGCCGTAACCACGAATATTATTGTCACCACCAGCGAAGAAACGCAGCGACGGTGATAGTTTTTCAAGTTCATCGGTAATATTCGCACCACCTTCTAAGCGGAACAAACCACGATGATTCTCTCCAATACCACGAATCCAAGAAGTCGAGCCAATTAAGCGGAGCACTCTAGTTTCAGAAAGCATAGCGGTATCACCATACTCAATAGTGATGCTTTGCTTGTCTCCCCACATTGGCATATTGCCCCCTCGAACCCTAGTCCGAGAAAATGTCGCACCTGGAAGTACGAAGTTGAATTCATCATCTTGTAAACCTTGCGTAAAGCTCTCGTACAAATGACGAACATAAACGGTATTATGCCAACCACCGTCTGCTAACCAATGACGCTCCACTGCAAGGTTAGACTCGATACTCTGCGTGTCACGGTTGTCTAGGTTTTTAAGCCCATATTGAACTTGATAATAATCGTTAGCGACATCTTCTAAAGGAATTTTGTAAGAAGCAGTCACGGTTTGCTCTGGCTTAGATAGGGATAAAGCAGTGTTGAAACTGTGTCCTCGGGAGCTCACCCAAGGTTTCTTCCACTTCAACGTTCCTCGAACGCCGACATCCGTTGAGTAACCAATACCCGTCTCGATCTGATTCTTAGAAGCAGGAGATAAAGACACTTTAATTGGCAAGTCTCGGCCATCATCAAGCCTATCCAATTCAGGCTCAACAAAAACTGAGGAAAACCACTCCGTATTTGATAGCTTCTGGTTAAACTCGCCCAGCTTCGAAACGTTGTATGGGTCCCCTTCTTTAAAAGGTTGTAGTGATGCGACACGGTCTTCCCAGATGTGGTTGCCAATAAAAGAAACGTCGCCAAAATTGAAACGTATTCCACTGCTGTAGTGCAAACGGACATTAGCTTCGTTCAGATCAGGGATAACCTCTAATCGACTTAGCGTAAACTCACCATTGAAGTAACCACGCTGAAGCGCCAAGTTACGAATGCCTGACTTAAGGCTGTCGTATTGGCCTTGATTCAAAACTTGGCCAACTTTGAGCGGAGAGCGCTCAATAAGTTTTGCAAATTCTTCATCGTCCTTGGCCTCTCCAGTGATGACCACATCCATGACTTTCACTTTCACTGGCAAGCCCGGCTTGATGAGCACAATTAACTCATCATTCGCTTCAGGAATAGAGTATGAAATTTTTGCATGATAATACCCAAGCGCGTTAAGCGCTTCAGTGATACTTTGATCTAATCTCGCTTGAAAACGCAGAGAAGTGGAGTAATCCTTCTCTGGAATAGATGATAGATACGCACTGACATTCTCTTCTAAAGCGCCATCAATGCCTTTCAAAGTCAAAGAAACATCGGCATAGGCACCATGAGAAAAGGCAAACAGGCCAACAATGGTGGGGAGAGCTTTTTTTATCATGCTTTTATGGCTGAATGAGGTTAAGTAAACGTAAATAATGATAACGCCAATTAGATTCTAAGTCTGTAATATTAATAGGTTTAACGCGGTCTATGTCATCACAGCATCAGATACAGACGAAATGAAAAAGTTCGCAAATTTAAGACACGTATTGAAGGACAAATACCATGCTCAACAAACAAACATTGATCAGTATAGAAGATGCCTTGCCAGGTAGAGATCAACCAATGCAGATTGACGATCATCATTTTGTAAATAAATCTAACCTAAAGGCGCCTCTTGCGTCACACCAACAGCAGATTTTGCTCGGAATGGGCTGTTTTTGGGGCGCTGAGCGCGTATTTTGGCAACTCGACGGCGTTGTATCTACTTCGGTCGGTTACGCTGGGGGGTACACACCCAATCCCACGTATGAAGAGGTCTGTACAGGTAAAACGGGTCATACAGAAGTCGTACGAGTCGTTTTCGATGAACGCGTCATCTCATTAGAAAAGCTACTGGCTGTTTTTTGGGAAAAACACGACCCAACTCAGGGAATGCGTCAAGGTAACGACTTAGGTACTCAATATCGTTCTGCAATTTACACTTATTCGACGGGGCAACTCGAGAGCGCAGAGAAATCGAAACTCTTGTATCAGCAAGCACTGCAAGAAGAGCAACGCGCGAACATCACCACCGAAATACAACCAGCAGGTCCGTATTACTTTGCGGAAACCTACCACCAGCAATATTTGGCGAAAAACCCTGATGGTTACTGTGGCATCGGAGGAACGGGAGTTTGCTTCCCACCAAGCCTCCAAGGATAAACCTAACCAGCAACAAAAAGAGCGACCGATATGGTCGCTCTTTTCTAAATCTAAGTGGGTACCAAGCTAACTAAGCCGATAATGATGCTATCACTTGGTTGACTTCTTTAAAGATGGTGAGCCTTTTATGATCGTTGACGTCAGGTAGTAACACTTTGCCATTGTCGAACTTAAAACAGCCAACCCCAACAATAAAAAACTGACCTTTGAACAACGTTTTAACAAAACGGGCCACTTGTAATGGTCGATATACAGCAAACTCACGTAGCATAACTCACCTCAATTCCTTTGAGAAAACACGGATTGCTTATTTTTCCTCTGCAATCTTAATGCGCAATTTGCGACGGAAATCATTTTAGCAAATTCTAAATATAACGCAAGATTACACCACTCCATACGTTAAATAAATGTTATCAACGGTCCTACAAATTTCTAAGATCTGGATATATACTGGAAGCTTCCAAACCTCGTACGGAATATAACAATATGAAAACTAAGACTCTCCTACCTCTACTACTGGCCTTAACGCCAAGCTTGACCTTTGCACACAACTTGTCAGTGGGTAAAAGCGTTCCTCCTGTCAATGTTGCCGCTTACGGCGAGATTGTTTTACAAGGCGAAGGCGTTGCATACCAACCCTGGGCAACTCAACATATGCAAGGCAAAGTTCGTGTTATTCAAGCCATCGCAGGCCGTAGCAGTTCAAAAGAGATGAATGCCCCTTTAATGTCGGCAATAACAGCGGCAAATTTTCCACAAGAAAGCTACCAGACGACGACTATCATCAACCAAGATGATGCAATTTGGGGGACAGGCTCTTTCGTGAAGTCTTCAGCTCAAGACAGCAAAAAAGAGTTTCCTTGGTCATCCATGGTTCTTGATGAAAATGGCGTAGTTGCTAATACTTGGGACCTGAAAGAAGAAAGCTCGGCCATTATTGTTCAAGACAAAACGGGCAAAGTTCTGTTTGTCAAAGAGGGCGCACTTGAGCAAGATGAGATAACAAAAGTCATTGAGCTTATTAAACAGAACATCTAGCTTCATTGAATGGCTCCTTATTCTTGTTGTAAGGAGCTATATGAATTTGATTAGAAGCATGGGCAGTGATAACTCTGCTCTTTATAAGTGCGACACTTCCACAGAGAGTATTACCAATATTTTTCGGCACGCATGTGTGGAGTTAAATTTTTCTGCTAGCCAACAAAAGAGTGAACTTTTATTCATTATGGGTGTTATATTATAACAGTCGGTAAGAGGAGCTCAGATGTACCACCACCAGCAAAAAACACTAAGATATTGGTATCGCACTGCTTTATTTTTCAGTGTTGCGTTGCTGATCGCTTGGAACTTTGCGGTTGTACTTCATCAAGTCGATCTGACGCCCGACCATCATACCCATCATCATTGCCAACTATTTTCTGGTGTTCAGCACGGTATAGCAAAGGTACAACCTACCCTCTCTACACCGACTTTTACGCGCGCCCAGCATCATCATGTTTTTTTGCATCTCGTGTACGGCGAAGAAGTTCTTGGCGCTGCTCGTGCCCCTCCTTATTTTGCTTAATTTCCAAACTATTCCACACTCAAAATTATTGAGTTCATTTCCGCACCTAGTGTGTCAGGAACAATAACTTAGTGAAACTCGAATCTGAGCAATACCGCCTTTGGTTAATGCCAGTAAAATTAGGAAAAATACAATGTCATCAAAACACGTTTTAGCCCTTGCTATTGGCCTCACTTTATCGACAGCAGCGAATGCAAACGAATACCGCCAGCATGGTGCTCATGTGCATGGTCACGTCGAGTTTAATATCGCCCAAGATGGCAAAGATCTGTTAGTAGAGATTACAGCTCCTGGAGCTGATGTTGTGGGTTTCGAACATGCTCCAGAAAACGCGCAACAAGAGCAAGCGCTTAAACAAGCCGTCGCTACACTCGAAGACAGCAACGCATTGTTCGCTATTAACTCACAAGCTGATTGTAATGTTGAAGAAGCTTACGTGAGCCACAACCTAAGCGAAACTCATGAGGAACATGATCATAGTGAGCACGACCATGATGACCATGCACATCACGATCATGAAGGGCACGAACACCATGATCATAATGAACATCATGATAAACATGACCACCATGACGATCATGATGAGGCGCACGATCATGGCGGTCACGGTGAATTTTCGGTGCAATATCGCTTCAGTTGCGAACAAGTTAATCAGCTTAGCCAAATCCAAACCGATTGGTTTAACCAGTTCCCAACTACAGAGTCCATCAGCGTCAATATATTCACTGATACCATGCAATCAGCAATTAAATTAAGCAAAGATAACACCCAAATCGTAATCAAATAACACGAGTGGCGTGTAAGTACCTACTTACACGCCAAAGCTTTGGTGATTTAATATGACTGAAACCACACCAAATGTTGTCGAGCTAGAGGATGCCCAATTTTTCTGGCCCGGTTCAATCAACGCAACCATCCACATCCCTAAATTACACATTACACAAGGCGAGCATGTGTTTATCAAAGGTCCAAGTGGCTGCGGTAAATCGACCTTGCTCGCTTTGTTGACGGGGATTAACACATTAACTTCAGGCTCTCTATCTGTACTCGATACTGACCTTGCTAGTTTAAGTGCCAGTCAGAGAGACCGCTTTCGCGCCAATCATATTGGCTACATCTTTCAACAGTTCAATTTATTGCCGTACCTTAACGTACTTGAAAACGTATTATTGCCATGTCAGTTCAGTAAAATACGACGTGACCGTGCCCATTTAGGTGCCTCATCTCAAACGTTAAATGAACAGGCTCAGGCCCTACTAGAACGACTGCACCTGCCAAACGAGCTTCATACACGCCCTGTCTCTGAATTGAGTATTGGTCAACAACAACGTGTGGCTGCGGCTCGAGCTCTGATAGGACATCCAGAGTTAGTGATCGCTGACGAACCAACCTCAGCTTTAGACTATGACAATCGCAAAGCATTTATTGAGCTCCTTATGGAGCAAGCGAATCAAGCCAATGCCACACTGGTATTCGTTAGCCACGACCCAACACTCGAACCCTTATTCGATCGCACGCTCAATCTACCCGACATTAATCAAGTATCTAGCCTAGGAGCCATATCATGAGTGCTGTTGTAAAGCTCGCCTGGAAAAGCTTGATGAACCGCAAAGCGACGGCAATTCTAACCATCATGACCGTTGCGATTTCAGTGGTACTCCTCTTGGGCGTCGAGCGTATCCGAACTCAAGCCAAGGATAGCTTCGCCAATACAATTTCAGGCACTGACCTCATTATTGGTGGACGCTCTGGGCAAGTGAACCTATTGCTCTATTCTGTGTTTCGTATTGGTAATGCGACCAACAACATCGATTGGAAAAGCTACCAAGAGTTTGCCAATCATCGTTCAGTCGATTGGGCTATTCCAATCTCGCTTGGCGACTCGCATAAAGGCTTCCGAGTTATGGGAACCAATCACAGTTACTTTGAGCATTACAAGTTTGGAAGTAAGCAACCACTAACATTTAGCAAGGGTAGAGAATTCCATGGTTTATTTGAAACCGTGCTAGGTTCTGATGTCGCTAAACAACTTGGTTATGATATCGGTAGCGAAATCATCATTGCCCACGGCATTAGCGACGTTGGCTTTAGCCGTCATGACAATCTGCCATTTAAAGTTGTCGGTATCCTTGCACCTACAGGAACACCAGTCGACAAAACTGTCCATGTATCATTGGAAGCCATCGAAGCCATTCACGTCGGATGGGAAAGTGGTGCGCGTTTGGGCCCGACACCCAAGGCACAAGATCTCAAAAACAGAGACTTTCAGCCCAAACAAATTACCGCTATGCTCGTTGGTTTGAAATCTCGTATTCAAACTTTCGCCCTGCAAAGACAAATTAACACCTACCCCAAAGAGCCGCTCAGCGCCATTATGCCCGGCGTTGCGTTGCATGAGTTATGGGGAATGATGTCGGTTGCAGAGCAAGCCCTAATGGCAGTATCTGGTTTTGTCGTGATCGCAGGGTTGTTAGGTATGTTAAGCAGTCTATTAACTAGCCTACAGGAACGCCGCCGTGAAATGGCGATTTTGCGTGCCATGGGAGCAAGGCCTCGTCATGTTTTCTCACTCTTAATTAGTGAAGCCAGCTTGCTTACTGCTGCTGGTATTATTACTGGCGTTACTGGGCTGTATGCCATTCTTGCTATCGCGCAGCCGATCATCCAACAGCACTATGGAATACATCTCACCTTAAGCATCTTATCTACTTATGAGTGGATGCTATTAGGTTTCGTACAATGCGCTGGTATTGTGATTGGTTTCATTCCCGCACTCCGCGCCTACCGACAGTCACTGAGTGACGGAATGACAATAAGGATTTAATAAAATGTGGAAAAAAATACTCGCAAGTTGCTTGCTGGTCGTCGCATTCACAGCGCCTGTTATGGCCAGCGAAGAACCATTGAAGCTTGACTGGATTGACCTTGTTCCAGAAAAAGAGCGTAAATTGTTCGACAGTATAGGCATGCCCGCATCTGATCACAGTGGTGGTGCAGCCCAGCAGTCCAAGATTGGTAACGTTCGACCAGAACTGAACGGAAGCCAAGTTAAAATTCCGGGGTTTGTTATCCCACTTGAAGGTGATGCCGATACCGTCACCGAATTTTTATTGGTGCCATATTTTGGAGCTTGTATTCACGTGCCACCACCGCCTCCAAACCAGATCATTTACGTGAAGTTTCCGAAAGGCGCGCCTGTTCAAGAGTTGTGGGATGTCATATATGTGGTTGGAACGTTGAAAACCGAGACGATAAACCACGAACTGGCAGAAACGGCTTACGTTATTGAGGGATCAGAAATAGAAGCCTACGACGATATGTAATTTAAGTCGTCGATAAGCCTCGCTACACCTAAGGCGTCACACTGGCGCCTTTTTTAGCTTTGTGCTACACGATATAACGAGATAAATACGCTAATACGCCCACATAAATAACCAAAAGAAACGCTATCGACAGGTGCTTTTTGAGTTTACCTGCTTCTGAGAACTTCATAGCCCCTCCAAAATAACGATAACAATTTTAACAACTCATTATCATTTTGAATAGCCCTATTCGTTCAAAAACTGAGAACTCCTGTCTGGTCGCTTGGTCAGATAAGGTGTAAATTTAAACGTGCGAACCGCGCAGTTCTTGGTAGGAAAACGAATGGCAGACCCGACAAAGCAACCTGTTGTCATCGAACATCAGTCAGACACAAAAAAAAATACGCAACAAGAAAAGAAACAAGGCTACATAAAAGACAGTGCTAGTAAGGTAAAAACCATAGCCCAAATACACGGTCTTGACGCCTTACTGCAAACCGAACCGCCAGCCAAATCTGCGTTTGAAAGAGCCCAATTGCGAGAGCAAAGACGCCAAGAACAGCGACAAAAAAACTTAGAACAGATTTTAAAATTAGCGCACAGTTCATGCCGAGATGAGACAGCGGGAGAGCCAGACCAAGATTGGTTGCATCGATTTTTTGAGATGGCTCAAGACATCCATAACAGCGCGATGCAAAAGCTATGGGCTCAAGTGATGAAGCGTGAAGTGACCAATCCGGGTTCAACATCCATGAAAGCGTTGAAAACCCTCAAAGATATGTCACCAAAGGAAGCACAAACTCTGCAAAGAGCCGCCTCTTTAGCGTGCAGTTTTGGAGGGGATCACAGCAGAAAACTGCTGATTGGTTACAAAGCGCAAGGAGGCATATTTAGCTTCGGCAAGCGAGACGTCGCCAACAGCCTAAATATGGGAAGTTTTCAACTGCCGTATTCAAGCTTGTTGCTCTTAATTGAATTAGGGCTGCTTCACAGTGCCGAACTTGAATCTGGCGAAATTAGTATCGAGACACCGTTGGTCCTCACCTACCAAGGTAAAAACTTGTCGCTGAACGTAAACAGTAAAGGTGTCCGCCTTTTATATTACCGCTTCACACCCACAGGCAATGAGCTCTGTACCTTGCTCGGAAACAAACCACATGCCGAATACTACGATCAAATGCTTGCACTGTTAAATCATAGATTTAGTGTCCATAGTGAAGCTAAAAGTACGGTTCATCATACTGTCTAGCCAGTTGGAGAAGCATTTGACCACCTATGATCCAAATACTTCTCCAGCCGCTCAAAGAGCTTTAGGTCACCTATGATCTACATGCTTTTTTATCGGATCACACCGCGTTGTTTAAGATCGATTAAGCACAAATCCACCAACTCCTCGACACTCTTTTCTCCTGCGGGCAAATCGATTTCAGGGTACTCTGGCGCTTGATATTCCGAATCAATACCAGTGAAATTAGGAATCTCTCCCGCACGGGCTTTACGGTATAAACCCTTAGGATCTCGACCTTCGCAAACCTCTAGAGATGCATTGACATACACTTCAATAAACTCGCCTTCTGGCAATAAATCGCGCACTAACTTCCGCTCTGCACGATGCGGTGAAATAAACGCCGACAGAACAATTAAACCCGCATCTGCCATCAACTTCGCCAGTTCACCAATGCGACGAATGTTCTCGCGACGGTCCTGTTCAGAAAAACCTAAATCGCTACACAAACCATGCCGTACATTGTCACCATCCAATAAATAGGTGTGGTAACCCAATGCTGCAAGGCGATTTTCCAACGCCCCTGCTACGGTTGATTTACCCGCTCCAGATAAACCAGTGAACCACAATACGGCAGGTTTTTGCTTCTTTAATTCAGCACGAAACTGTTTATCAACCGAATGCTGGTGCCAAACAATGTTTTCATCTTTTACCGTCGTTTCGGCAGTCATAACGTATCCTTGTAAATATCGGAATTAAAACGGGAAAAAGACCGGGATCAAAGTAAGTACTAATACAGAGTACACAATCGAAATTGGCACTCCAATTCTCACGTAGTCGGTCAATTTGTAATTTCCTACGCTGTACACCAGCAGGTTAGTTTGGTAACCGTAGGGAGAGATAAAGCTCGCACTCGCGCCGAACAAAACCGCCATGATGAATGGCATCGGATCCACGCCATAACCCACCGCCATGCTATAGCCGATAGGAAAAGAAAGCGCAGCCGCGGCATTGTTTGTCACCAATTCAGTGAGTACCAATGTCATGATATAAGTCGCCACCAAGGCACCAAATACTCCCCAGCCATTAAACGCTTCAATAAACATCACTCCCATTCTTTCTGACAATCCAGAAGAGATCATCAGTTGAGCAATAGACAAAGCGGAACCGACAATCACGACGATATCGATCGGAAAACGGCGGCGCAGTTCTGAAATCTGCACAATACCAAACGCAATAAGCGCGATAAGGTACACAGCTAGACCTTTAATAATCGGCACTAACTCTAATAGAGCGCATCCAATTACGGCTGCAAAGCCCAGTAATACAATGGAAGACTTATTCGTATCAAGCCGAGCGCTAGAGTCCAAGTCATGCACTAAAACAAACTCTTTACGATGAGCTCGGCGTTCAGACTCAAAACGCTTTCCTGGAACCAGAACTAACGTGTCTCCTGGCGCTAAGGTAATACTACCCAAGCCACCTTCTAGGCGTTCGTGGCCTCGGCGAATCGCCACAACAACGGCATCGAATCGGTCGCGGAATCGGCTCTCTTTGAGGGTTTTGTAGCAAAACGTCGCCGACGAGCTCACCACAACTTCGATAAAGTTTTGCCCATTTAAGTGCTGCTGACCAAACAACTTGAGGCCCGGAATTTCTTGCAGGGTCGCGACGCTCTCAACATCGCCACAAAATAACAGGCGGTCTTTTGCGTTGAGCACAAAATCCGGTCCCACAGAAGAAACAGTAACACCATCGCGCACCACTTCTGCAAGAAACAGTTTGCGCAGCGCACGTAAATTATTCTCGCTGATCGTACGCCCAACTAGCGGTGATCCAGGCTCAACGCGAGACTCAAGAAAGTAAGGTAAATCTTCTTGGTTTTGATCATCATAATTCGGTAGCAAGTAGCTGAGCGGGATAAGAATCAGCATCCCTCCCACCAGCACAGCCAAACCTATCATCGTAGGTGTAAAAAAGCTCAGGCTCGGTAAGCCTGCGTCTTCGACAAAGCTGTTGATGATTAAGTTAGTCGACGTACCAATCAAAGTTAACGTGCCACCAAAAATGGCGGCGTAAGACAAGGGAATAAGTAATTTCGAAGGTGCATGCTGCTGATTACGCTTAATCGCCCCAATCAATGAGACAACCACAGCGGTATTATTCGTAAATGAAGAAAGCAAGGCGGTCGACACACCGAGCTTAGCAATCACGCTGCCTAACTGGCCCTCAGAGATACTTCGGCTCACCCAACTGATCAGCAGTGTTTTTTCTAGAGCACAGGATGCAAGAATCAATAGAACCAGGGTTAACAATGAAGAGTTGGTAAAATTGGATGCGATAGTGGCTGAATCCATCATCCCAGCCATGAATGCAATAAAAGCGGCACCCGCAAAGACATAACTAGGCTTAATTTTCGTGACAAGCAAGCAAGTGATAATGCCAAGCAAAATCGCTAACACAAACCCTTGTTCCCACATAGCCTTTCCTTACCAAATAGCCCTAAAGGGCACAACAACGACTCATTTATCCATGAATCACCGACAAACGAGTAAACAGACAAAAATCAGCGCAAGCGAAAAGAACATCAGAATGCTCGGTTTCTTGGGCTCCACCGAAGCATTCTGGTATTAGGAGAATACCTAACGACATTTCGCAATTCAGTTAGGTAGCGACACCCCAAGTACAACAGCAAACAGTGCCTGAAATTATCGTACTTGGGTGAGCCAGTTACTTTTTCAGAAACTGGCTGACGTCTTTTGCTTCCCAGTGTGGGAAGTGTTTACGGACAAGCGCATTAAGCTCAACTTCAAACGCAGAGATGCCCGTCAAATCGCGCTCAACCACGGCGAGGCTCTCTTTAACCATGCCAGCACCAACCGTCACGTTTGTCAGACGATCGATAATGATAAAGCCACCGGTATCTGCACAGTCTTGATAATTGTCCAGCGCGACTGACTCATTAAGAGACCATTCACACAAACCAATACCATTCAATGGCAGCTCTGCCGAGCTATGAGTCGAGAGATTATTAATGTCATATTGATGACGAATCGCTTCAACATGACCTACGGTTTTCTTACCTGCGATTTTGATGTCATAGTCACGACCCGGTTGCAGGGGTTGCTCTGTCATCCATACCACATCGGCAAGCAAATGGTTTGTGGTTTCCACTTGAGCATTATCTAGAACAATCAAATCGCCACGGCTAATATCGATCTCATCGCTTAGCGTCAGAGTGACAGCTAATCCGGCACGAGCTTCTTCGATATCACCATCAAATGTCACAATACGTGCCACAGTTGACGTTTTACCCGATGGCAATGCTTTAATGGCATCACCGACTTTGATCGAACCAGAAGAAATGGTCCCCGCAAAACCACGGAAATCGAGGTTAGGACGATTAACGTATTGCACAGGGAAGCGGAATTCACCCGCGCCTTTTTCTTGATCCACATCGACCGTTTCAAGAAGCTCAAGCAATGATGGGCCTTTAAACCAAGTCAGGTTTTGGCCTTTATCCACCACATTGTCCCCTTCAAGCGCTGAGATCGGGATGATTTGAATATCAATATCCCCTGTCAGATTCTCAGAGAACTTCAAATACTCGTCGCGGATCTCTTCAAAGCGCTCTTGCGAGTAATCCACTAAGTCCATCTTGTTGATCGCCACAACAAAGTGCTTCAAGCCCAACAGGTTGGAAATGAAAGAGTGACGACGAGTTTGATCGAGAATGCCCTTACGTGCATCAACCAGAATCACAGCTAAGTCACATGTCGATGCACCTGTAGCCATGTTACGTGTGTACTGCTCGTGTCCAGGAGTATCTGCAATGATGAATTTACGTTTCTGCGTCGAGAAATAGCGGTAAGCCACATCAATCGTGATCCCCTGCTCACGCTCAGCTTGTAAGCCATCGACCAACAACGCAAGGTCAGGCTTTTCACCCGTGGTACCCACACGTTGGCTGTCTGAGTGCACTGCCGCTAGCTGATCTTCATAAATTTGTTTTGAGTCATGGAGTAAGCGACCGATTAATGTACTTTTACCGTCATCCACCGAGCCACAAGTCAAGAATCTAAGTAACGACTTGTACTGGTGTTGTGTTAAATAGCCTTCGATACCAAGCTCGGCTAATTGAGCTTCAACTGCACTGTTCATTATCTTTCCTTAGATCCTTTAGAAGTAACCTTGACGTTTCTTAAGCTCCATCGATCCTGACTGATCGTGGTCGATCGCTCGGCCTTGGCGCTCACTCGACGTTGCCACCAGCATCTCTTCGATAATGCCAGTTAAAGTGTTTGCTTCAGACTCGATGGCCCCAGTCAATGGATAACAACCAAGGGTACGGAAGCGCACACTCTTCTCTTCAATCACTTCACCCGGTTGAAGCTCCATACGATCATCATCAACCATGATCAGCATGCCATCGCGTTCAACAACTGGGCGTTTGTCCGCGAGGTAAAGCGGCACGATCTCGATGTTTTCTAAATAGATGTATTGCCAGATATCAAGCTCAGTCCAGTTAGACAGCGGGAATACACGAATGCTCTCACCCTTATTGACCTGGCCGTTGTACGTCTTCCATAGCTCAGGACGTTGGTTTTTAGGATCCCATGTATGGTTCTTATCGCGGAATGAATACACGCGCTCTTTCGCCCGTGATTTCTCTTCGTCGCGGCGCGCACCACCAAAGGCCGCATCAAAACCGTACTTGTTCAGCGCTTGTTTTAAGCCTTGAGTCTTCATGATGTCAGTGTGCTTAGAAGAACCATGAACAAACGGACTACAGCCCATGGCTAGACCTTCTGGATTCTTATGTACCAAAAGCTCAAAACCGTATTTGGCCGCGGTGCGATCACGAAATTCAATCATCTCGCGGAACTTCCAATCGGTGTCAACATGCAGCAATGGAAATGGAATCTTACCTGGGTAAAAAGCTTTACGCGCAAGGTGCAGCATCACTGATGAGTCTTTACCAATCGAATACATCATGACTGGGTTATCAAACTCAGCCGCAACTTCACGGATGATGTGGATACTCTCCGCTTCGAGTTGTTTAAGGTGAGTTAAACGTTGTTGGTCCATGTTTTGTATTTCCTTTTTAAGCTTGAAGGCGCATTACGTCTCTAATCTTTGGTCTGAAATTATATGGAGTTGGCAATAGCACTTTTGTTGAATTCAGTACTAGACAAAAACCAGTCTAACTTTTGAGACAGTCGCACTACCTCTCCGACAACAATCAAAGATGGCGATTGTGCTTCCTTCGATAAATCAGAGAGTTGGGAGAGTTCTCCCGTAAATACTTTTTGTTGAATCTGCGTGCCACGCTCAATAATGGCAATCGGAGTCGACGCTGAACGGCCATGCTTAATGAGTTGATTCTGAATATAGTGTGATTTCATCAGCCCCATGTAGATCACTAAAGTCTGATTCCCACGCGCCAACGTGGACCAATCCATCTCATCACTTTCTTCTTTCAAGTGGCCAGTCACAAAGATGGCCGATTGCGCATAATCACGATGAGTCAGTGGAATACCAGCATAAGCGGTTGCGCCAGCTGCTGCGGTAATGCCAGGGACAACTTGAAAACGAATGCCAGCATCTGCAAGCACTTCTAACTCTTCACCACCACGACCGAATACAAACGGATCACCACCTTTAATGCGCACTACTTTGTAGCCCTGCTTGGCAAAATCCACCAAAAGCTGATTCGTCTTCTCCTGCGGCACACTGTGATGCCCAGCTCGCTTCCCAACGCACACTAAAATCGTATCGCTTGGAATCAATGCCATGATTTCTTCAGACACCAAGTAGTCGTACAAAACCACGTCAGCTTGCTGCAAGCAGTTCAGTGCTTTCACCGTCAGAAGTTCAGGATCGCCTGGTCCTGCACCTACTAAGGCGACTTCACCAGGCTGTAGCGATTGCTTTGCAAAACGAGTAACACCAGCGACTGGGTTGTCAGAAACTAACCGGGGCTTTGGTTTAGGAAAAGAAGTGACTGAATCGTTCGTTGCCATGTGCTTGCTCATCGTCCATTGATATCGTTATGCAAGCATTATGGCGGGGCGTTTATATTACCTGAAATTCTAAAATTTCATTTTTTATTCAAAAATCTGCTAAGAAGTTTTTGTTTGGTCTCATTCAAAAGCGTGAAAAAGTCGGCGGTTAATATGAATAAGGTTCAGTAAACTGATTAATGTTCACAGTTTTCTGTATCTTTATCATCAAGTTGCATCTGTGTTTGATACATTACGCAGTACGATTTCCCCTTATCATTGAATTGGAGCACCAAATGAAAGTGGCAGTTCATCCTATTTCCCTCGCAGTATTAAGCGGCATGCTAACGCTTGCTGGCCCAGCAATGGCCGATACCATCAAGCTTCGTATTATCGAAACCACCGACATTCACACCAACGTGATGGATTACGATTACTACAAAGACCAACCATCACAGCAAATCGGTTTAAGTCGCGCAGCAACAATAGTGAAACAAGCTAAGTCCGAGGCAGAAAACACGGTACTAGTAGATAACGGTGATTTAATTCAGGGCAGCCCAATGGGCGATTACATGGCGGCAAAGGGGATTAATCCCGGCGACGTGCACCCAGTCTACAAAGCGATGAACCAGCTAGACTACGATGTGGGCAATATTGGCAATCATGAGTTCAACTATGGCTTAGATTTTCTACAAAAGACGTTGAAGGGGGCAAACTTCCCTTACATCAACGCAAACGTATTTGATAAACAAACCGGTGAGCATTACTTCAAGCCTTACCTCATCAAAACTCACACATTTAAAGACACAAACGGCGAAGCGCATCAAATAAAAGTGGGTTACATCGGCTTTGTACCACCACAAATTATGGTGTGGGATAAGAAGAACTTAGAAGGCAAAGTCTTTGCTAAAGACATTAAGGAAACAGCAGAGAAACTGATTCCTCAAATGAAGAAAGAAGGCGCAGACGTGATTGTGGCGATTCCACACTCGGGCATTTCTACTGATCCATACAAACTAGGCGCAGAAAACTCTGTTTACTACCTCACAGAAGTTGAAGGTATTGATGCGATTGCTTTTGGTCACTCTCACGCCGTCTTCCCAGGGAAAGACTTCGCAAACCTACCTGGTGTTGATATAGATAAAGGGACCATCAATGGTGTAACGTCAGTGATGCCTGGTCGCTGGGGAAGTCATGTAGGTGTGATGGATTTGATGCTGAAAGAGAAAGACGGCAGATGGCAAGTCGTCGAAGGCCAAGCAGAAGCACGCCCTATCTTCGATAAAGTAAATAAGAAGTCATTAGCTAAAGCCGATGCAGATATTGTGAAAGCGTTAGAAGAAGATCACAAAGGCACTCGTGAATTTGTAAACCAACCAATCGGCAAAGCAAGTGATGTCATGTACAGCTTCTTGGCATTAGTGCAGGACGACCCCACCATTCAAATCGTTAACCTTGCTCAGAAAGACTACGTAGAACGCTTTATTCAAGGCGACCCAGACCTTTCTGACATTCCAGTACTGAGTGCGGCAGCACCATTTAAAGTCGGCGGTCGTAAGAACGATCCGAATAACTTTACAGAAGTAGAATCCGGTCAGCTCACCTTCCGTAATGCGGCCGATCTTTACTTATATCCAAACACCTTGGTTGCGATGAAAGTGAAAGGTAAAGAAGTTCGCGAATGGCTAGAGTGCAGTGCGGGTCAATTCAACCACATCGACATCAACAATCCTAAACCGCAATCTTTGATTGATTGGGATAATTTCCGTACTTACAACTTCGATGTTATTGATGGGGTTAACTACCAAATCGACGTTACCCAACCGCCGAAGTACGATGCGGATTGTAAAGTGATTAATCCAGATTCTCAGCGTATTGTGAACCTGACGTTCAATGGTAAGCCTGTCAATCCGAAGCAAGATTTCATCATCGCAACCAATAACTACCGTGCTTATAGCAATACTTTCCCTGGTACAGGCCCAGATTTCATTGCATTTGACGCACCAGATGAAAACCGCTCTGTCGTCGCCACTTATATTTCTCGCGTGAGTGAAGAAAAAGGAGAAGTGACACCAAGCGCTGACAACAACTGGTCTTTCGCACCGATTAAGTCCGATAACAAGCTAGATATTCGTTTCGAAACCTCCCCTAGCGATAAAGCGGCGCAATTCATCAAAGAGAAAGGACAATACCCAATGAAGCGCGTGTCAACAGATGACATTGGTTTCGCGATTTATCAAATCGATTTGAATAAATAAGGTTGATTTGACAGCAACACTAAGCGGCTCTCATGAGCCGCTTTTTTGTTATCAATAAAACCCGTTAAAATAAAGAAAACCGTTTCTGAGTTATCACATGCACAGCGATCTTTTTTCAGACTTAGTCAAACATGGCTTTTTAGAGACAGAAGCAAACCAACTTATTGAAAATGGTGAGTTGCTCGAACTGCCTACACGCCACATTCTTAATCACCAAGGGGAGTTTAGCTCACACCTTTACTTCATCATTGAGGGGCTATGCCACGCAAGCTATCTTACTGAGCACGGCAAAGAATTCAGTAAAGAATTTTATTGGGAGAAGGACTGGGTTATCGGGTTTGAGAGCATAATAAAGGACCAACCTTCGCCTTACTTATTGGAAACGCTGAGCGCTTGTCAGCTATTTTGCTTGCCAATTGAAACGTTGCATCACTGGCGAGCAGAAAAGCACGCCATTTACTTAAAGCTACTCGAAAACCAACTGGTTAATAAAGAGAACAAAGAACGCTTTATGTTGCTCTACTCTCCAGAGGAACGATATCAATTATTTTGCGCTCATTACCCAGATTTAAAGCAACGTATTACCGATAGTCAAATTGCGGCCTACCTGGGCATTACGCCAATCAGTTTGAGTCGAATCAAAGCACGCTTAACCAAAGATCACACTCTCAAATAAACTCAAAAAAGAAAAAAGCTCTTCAAACGAAGAGCTTTTTCTCTGCTATTTGAGCTATTTAAGAATTCGCGCCCGGAACTGGCGCCCTTTCATCTTGCCGTTACTAATGGTTTGTAGAGCCTTTTTAGCTACAGACTTTTCGACGGCAACATAAGCGCGCACAGGGAACAGGTGAATCTTTCCGACTTGAGAGCCTGGAATACCATTTTTTCCTGTCAAACAACCTAAAATATCACCCGGTCGTACTTTCTGTTTCTTACCGCCATCAATGTTAATCGTCACCATTTTCGCTTGGTATGGCTGCTGATTTGATTTGGCAGGCAATGTTGCTGGTACCACGTCCATCTCTAGGTATTCTTCAATACGAGCTACACGTAAACCGTCTTTCTCACCAAAAAAGCTAAACGCTAAACCATTACTACCCGCACGACCTGTACGACCAATACGGTGCACATGAACCTCAGGATCGCGCGATAGCTCAAAGTTAAAGACAGCATCAAGATTATCAACGTCCAAACCACGCGCCGCAACGTCTGTTGCAACAAGGATAGACACACTCTTGTTAGCAAACTGCACCAATGCTTGGTCGCGTTCACGCTGCTCTAAGTCCCCATGGATATCGATAACGCTGAATCCTTTGTGATGCAACTCATCTGCGACACTTTGCACTTCTTTTTTGGTATTACAAAAAACAACCGCGGACTCTGGTTGGTGAGTCAGCAGCAAATTCGCCAATGCTTCATCACGCGCTTCCGAGCCTTCAACTTTATAGAAGTACTGCGCAATGCTTGAAGTATCATGCGTCGATTCCACCTTAATCACTTCCGGTGTCTGCATTATACGCTGCGCAATTTGCTCAATTTTTTCTGGAAAAGTAGCACTGAAAAGTAGAGTTTGACGCTGCTTTGGCGCTGCATCGATGATTGCATCTAATGCGTCTTGGAAACCCATGTCCAACATGCGATCAGCTTCATCTAGCACCAAGGTATTCAGTTCGCTAAGATCAATTCGGCCTTTTTCAAGGTGATCCAAAATACGACCAGGAGTACCAACTAGGATATGCGCACCATGCTCTAACGAACCAATTTGTGGCCCCATAGGCATCCCACCGCAGAGAGTAAGCACTTTAATATTATGAATGCCGCGACCTAAAGTACGAATTTCCTTCGCTACTTGATCTGCAAGCTCACGTGTTGGACACAATACTAATGACTGGACACGAAAGCGTTTGACGTTGAGGTTCGATAAAACCCCTAAACCAAATGCAGCGGTTTTACCTGAGCCCGTTTTACCCTGCCCGATGACATCACGATGTTTTAGGATTGCAGGCAAGCTCAAAGCTTGAATTGGCGTCATGTGGGTATAGTTCAGGGAATCAAGTGTGGCGAGTAACGCTGGGTTAAGCCCAACTTGATCGAATGTTTGTTTGCTCACGGGGATATCCTCAGGTGAGATGGAAAGAGGGCACATTATCACCAGATTTGGTGGGAAAACCAGTGCTAATTAACCTTTGTTAATGAGTATGAGCTCAAAACAAAGTAAAGTCAGTCACTCTATTCTCATTACGGATAACAACATGCTCACTTGGATTACTTTGCCCTTTGCTCAGCTAACAACCACGCAGCTGTATGAAATGATGAAATTGCGTGTGGATGTATTCGTTGTTGAACAAACCTGCCCTTACCCTGAACTTGATGGTAAGGACACGCTGGAAGGCGTTTATCATCTAATAGGCTATCACGGTGATGAACTGGTTGCTTGCGCAAGATTACTGCCCGCAGGCACTACGTATGACAATGTGAGTATTGGTCGAGTGGTGACAAAGCAGACCGCGCGAGGCGGTGGCTTAGGTCATAAATTATTGGACAAGGCCTTGGCACAATGCGAAACATTATGGCCAGGACAGACAATAGATATAGGTGCTCAAGAACACCTCATCCAGTTTTATGCTAGTCATGGATTCAAGGTTATCTCAGAGTGCTATCTTGAAGATGGTATCCCTCATGTGGATATGCGGAAAGAATCCGTAGCGCTATAAGCTTCAACTCGATTGGTTACTATGAAAACTAATCGCTATGAAAAACTAACTAAAAAGACGCTATATCTTCGCGTCTTTTCATTTGAAGCGTTTACTTGTTACGTCCAAAGGTCCCATCCGATAAACGGAAAAACATAACGGACCGCCCGCTTTTTTCCAGCTGTAGCATATCTAACTCGCCTTCGTCACTAAGCTTAAAGCGAATCAACTGTCCCTGCTTTATTTGGCTTAGCGGCTTATCACTGCCTTCTATTTTGACTAGAGCGCTAAGATCCGCCATAGAGAGCTGATTACTTCTGAAAACCTGCGCTAATGTATCACCATTTTTAACCGTGTACTCTTTCCAGTCTTCAGATTTCGGTCCAGAGTTCTGAGAGGTTCTCTGCTGGCTTAAACTCTGCGCGTTCAGCTCAATCGCTACGCGTTGATGATCGACCTCAGTCTGCTCAACTGGTTGATCTGTTTTATTTGGCAAAGGAATAACAAGGAGTACCAGAATCAATGGCACTAAGACCATCAAAGCACGCTGATGAAATTTAGGCAGACGCAACCAAAACTGCTTAACAGGCTGTATACGCTCCAACCATTGCTCTTTGTTGAACGGCTGCTTCCAGTCGATAGCAGCGAATTTTTGTTTAACCAATTCGACATAGTCGACTTGCTGCTTTTTCTTTCTGCGACGATTCATTGTAATGAGTCCCTTAATACTTCTACGGTCAGTATAAAAATACCGACGCGGAGAGTATATGTTTTTCACCAAACTAAAATGGAATTGGGATTAAATTAGCAGAAATTTCACTTGGAGTAAGAGATAAGTCACAACCTGGCCGCCTCAATTAAGCATTCAGTCGCAATCATTTAAACCTAAGCTCGAAACTGATATCCTGTTACCTTTATCACTCCTAATAAGAGCGACATTCATGTCTGAAATTAAATTTGAAACTGCAGAACAAAAAGCAAGCTACGGCATTGGTCTGCAAATGGGTCAGCAACTTGCAGGCTCTGGTCTTGAAGGTCTTAGCGTTGATGCTATCGCAGCGGGTATTGCAACAGCACTAACTGGTGACATGCCATCAATCGAAATTGATGAAATCAACAAAGCACTACAAGAACTTCACACTCGTGCAGAAACAGCTCGCCAAGAAGCAGCAAAAATTGCGGCAGCAGAAGGCGAAGCGTTCCTAAAAGACAACGCTCTACGACCTGAAGTTAACGTTCTAGACTCTGGTCTTCAGTACGAAATCATTTCTGAAGGTACTGGTGCAGTTCCTACAGCAGAAAGCTCAGTTCGCGTTCACTACCACGGTGAGCTAACTGACGGTACTGTATTCGATAGCTCTGTATCTCGCGGTCAACCTGCTGAATTCCCTGTTACAGGTGTAATCAAAGGTTGGGTAGAGGCACTACAACTAATGCCTGTTGGCTCTAAGTGGAAGCTATACGTACCACAAGATCTTGCGTACGGTGAGCGTGGCGCTGGTGCGGCTATCCCTCCATTTGCAGCTTTAGTTTTCGAAGTAGAACTATTAGATATTATCTAATTGAAACCATTTTCAATTATGATTAAATAAAACGGCGCACTAGCGCCGTTTTTTTGTCTAAACTGAATAGACTTTCTCACCTCTGAACCTTTCACTCTGATAGCCTTTAAAAATAAAATCACTTTTAAAAAACGCTCAACCTTTGGAGGTACTATGCGTAAAACACTCCTAACTCTAGCACTCCTATCAATCAACATTGGTAGTGCGCACGCATTCTTAGATTCAGTCACTCAAAAAAGTAAAGAAAGTGGCCTGATGGACATGGTCGGCAGCAGCTTGAACACCGAGTCATCTCCATTAACAGACATGCTAACTAGCCAATTACCAGTATCCACTGAGCAAGCAGCCGGAGGCAGTGGTGCGCTACTCGCTTTGGCTCAAAGCCAGCTTTCGCAAGAAAATAGTAGTGAATTACAGTCTTTGATTCCTGGACTTTCAAACTTGCAAGGAGCACAAAGCTTACTAGGAAATATTGAGAATATCAGTGCAGTCAAAAGTGCATTCGATACGTTAGGTTTAGACCCATCTATGATCAGTCAGTTTGCTCCAGTCATCTTGGATTACTTGAACAAGCAAGGCGCTAGCGAAGGGCTTCTAAGTTCGTTGGGCGGATTGTGGAATACTAGTAAATAAGCGTAAGTGATAATCACTTTTTAAATTGCCAGTCTGCATGGGTTGAAATAAATGCAGGCTGGATATAAAGGTTTACTGAATTACAGATACAAAAAAGCCGAGCTAATGCTCGGCTTTCTCGTTCTTACGAACTGATTACTCAGCAGCTTCTTCAGCAGCTGGGCGATCTACAAGCTCAATGTAAGCCATTGGAGCTTTATCACCAGCACGGAAGCCAGCTTTTAGGATACGAGTGTAACCGCCCTGACGAGCAGCAAAACGTGGACCTAGTTCGTTAAATAGTTTTGCAACTACTTCGTTGTCACGAGTACGTGCAAATGCTAGACGACGGTTAGCAACACTGTCAGTCTTAGCTAGTGTAATCAAAGGCTCAACTACGCGACGTAGCTCTTTTGCTTTTGGCAAAGTAGTCTTGATAACTTCATGACGTACTAGAGAGCTAGCCATGTTGCTGAACATCGCTTTGCGATGTGAGCTGTTGCGGTTGAGTTGACGACCACTCTTACGATGGCGCATGACCTAATCCTTCTAACTAGTATCGATTAATCTTCAGCGATTGATGCAGGTGGCCAGTTTTCTAGGCGCATGCCCAGAGACAGACCACGTGACGCAAGTACGTCTTTAATCTCAGTAAGAGATTTTTTACCAAGGTTAGGCGTTTTAAGTAGCTCAACCTCAGTACGTTGTACTAGATCACCGATGTAGTGAATCGCTTCTGCTTTCAGACAGTTAGCAGAGCGAACTGTTAGTTCAAGATCGTCTACAGGACGCAGTAGGATCGGATCGAATTCTGGCTTCTCTTCCTTCTCCTCAGGAACTCGTACATCACGAAGATCTACGAATGCATCCAATTGTTCAGCTAGGATAGTAGCTGCACGACGGATTGCTTCCTCAGGTTCTAGAGTACCGTTTGTTTCCATATCGATAACAAGCTTGTCTAGATCAGTACGCTGTTCTACACGAGCTGCTTCTACAGCGTAGGCAATTTTGTCTACTGGGCTGTAAGTAGCATCTACTAGTAGGCGACCGATAGGACGCTCGTCTTCTTCGTTATGGATACGCGCAGAAGCTGGAACATAACCACGACCACGTTCAACTTTGATACGCATTGCGATCTCAGCGTTGTCATCCGTTAGGTGACAAATTACGTGTTCAGGGTTAGCGATCTCTACATCACCATCATGGGTGATGTCACCTGCAACCACAGGGCCCGAGCCTGATTTGTTCAAAGTAATGAACACTTCATCTTTGCCTTCGGCAACGCGCACAGCCAAACCTTTAAGGTTTAGAAGAATTTCAAGAATATCTTCTTGAACGCCTTCTTTCGTGCTGTACTCATGAAGTACGCCTTCAATTTCTACTTCTGTTACAGCACAACCTGGCATAGAAGATAGAAGGATGCGGCGAAGTGCATTACCCAGAGTATGACCAAAGCCACGCTCTAATGGCTCAAGAGTTACTTTTGCGTGAGTCGAGCTGATTTGTTCGATGTCAACTAGACGTGGCTTAAGAAATTCTGTTACAGAACCCTGCATTGTGTCCTCTCTTTAGTTTAAACCTTACTTAGAGTAAAGCTCGACGATCAATTGTTCGTTGATGTCAGCTGATAGATCAGAACGCTCAGGCATACGCTTGAATGTACCTTCCATCTTGCCACCATCTACTTCAATCCAAGTTGGTTTTTCACGTTGTTCAGCAACTTCTAGAGCTGCTTTGATACGAGCTTGCTGTTTAGCTTTCTCGCGAATAGAAACAACGTCATTAGCCGCTACTTTGAAAGAAGGAACGTTTACAACTTTACCGTTTACTAGGATAGCTTTGTGGCTAACTAGCTGACGTGCTTCTGCGCGAGTTGCACCAAAGCCCATGCGGTAAACTACGTTATCAAGACGACCTTCAAGAAGCTGAAGTAGGTTTTCACCAGTGTTGCCTTTTAGGCGAGCAGCTTCTTTGTAGTAGTTACGGAATTGTTTTTCTAGAACGCCGTACATACGACGTACTTTTTGCTTCTCACGAAGCTGAACGCCATACTCAGATAGACGACCGCGACGAGCGCCGTGTACACCTGGTGCGTTATCAATTTTACACTTGGTATCGATCGCGCGAACACCAGACTTAAGGAATAAGTCAGTGCCTTCACGACGGCTAAGCTTCAGCTTAGGACCCAAATATCTTGCCATGATTCTTCTCCAATTGTCCTAGAAACGTTATACGCGACGTTTCTTAGGTGGACGACAACCGTTATGAGGGATTGGTGTAGCATCAACGATGTTTGTGATGCGGAAACCAGCGGCGTTTAGTGCACGAACAGTAGATTCGCGACCTGGACCAGGACCCTTAACCATAACTTCCAAGTTCTTTAGGCCGTATTCTTTAGCCATTTCAGCACAACGCTCAGCAGCAACCTGTGCAGCGAACGGAGTAGACTTACGAGAACCACGGAAACCAGAACCACCTGCAGTAGCCCATGCAAGAGCGTTACCTTGACGGTCAGTAATGGTTACGATTGTGTTATTGAAAGAAGCATGGATGTGCGCAACGCCATCTGCAACTTGCTTGCGTACGCGCTTACGAGCGCGAGTTGGTTGTTTAGCCATTGTACTCTACCTTCCCGATTATTTCTTGATCGGCTTACGCGGACCCTTACGGGTGCGAGCGTTGGTTTTAGTACGCTGTCCACGTAGTGGTAGACTGCGACGATGACGAAGACCACGGTAACAGCCAAGGTCCATAAGACGCTTGATGTTCATAGATACTTCACGACGTAGATCACCTTCTACAGTGTACTTAGCTACACCATCACGCAGTTGATCGATCTGCTCTTCAGTTAGTTCACTGATCTTAACATTTTCAGCAATACCCACTTCAGCTAGGATAGCTTGAGAGCGAGTTTTACCGATGCCGTAGATCGCTGTTAGAGCGATTACTGCATGTTTCTGATCAGGAATGTTAATGCCTGCTATACGGGCCATTATTCACTCCTAAGTGTTTCTATAAAAGAATTAGCCGCAGCAAAGCCCGTTATGGATACGCTGCGGAATACTACTTCTTTTGCACGCAAAAGGTAGGCCGAGGAATATACTCGACCCAACCTTCATTTTCAAGTAAAAATTTCTGCTAATTAGCCTTGGCGCTGTTTGTGCTTTGGCTCACTGCAAATCACGCGAACGACACCGTTACGCTTGATTACTTTACAGTTACGGCAGATTTTTTTAACGGAAGCACGAACTTTCATTGCTAAACTCCGTAAATGAAACTGAGTCTACCGCCGGATTAACGGCCGTAGCCTTTCAGATTCGCTTTCTTCAACACAGAATCATACTGTTGAGACATCAGATGAGTCTGTACCTGTGCCATAAAGTCCATAATTACAACAACTACGATTAGTAGCGATGTACCGCCGAAGTAGAAACGTACGTTCCACGCGACCATCATGAACTCGGGAATCAGACAGATAAAGGTAATGTACAGTGCACCAGCAAGGGTTAAACGTGTCATTACTTTATCAATGTATTTCGCTGTCTGCTCACCTGGGCGGATACCGGGTACGAATGCACCAGACTTCTTCAAGTTATCTGCTGTTTCACGCGGGTTGAAAACCAACGCCGTGTAGAAGAAACAGAAGAAGATAATTGCTGCTGCATAAAGCATTACATACAACGGTTGACCAGGGCTAAGAGCCAAAGACACGTCAGTTAACCAACCGAACGCGCTGCTCTCACCGTTTTGACCAAACCACTGAGCCAATGTTCCTGGGAACAAGATAATACTTGATGCAAAAATCGCTGGAATTACACCTGCCATGTTAATTTTAAGAGGCAAGTGCGAGCTTTGCGCAGCAAACACTTTACGACCTTGTTGACGTTTCGCATAGTTAACGACGATTCGGCGTTGACCACGTTCCATGAAAACAACGAAGTAAATTACTGCAAAAGCTAATACCGCGATTAGCAACAGAAGAAGTACATGCAATTCACCTTGACGCGCTTGCTCGATTGTTTGACCGATTGCAGAAGGCAATCCAGCAACAATACCTGCAAAAATCAGTATCGAAATACCGTTACCAATTCCGCGCTCTGTAATTTGTTCACCTAACCACATCAAGAACATGGTACCGGTTACTAAACTTACGGTAGCAATTAGCGTAAACATGGTTTGGTTGATAACAACCAGATTGTCGACCATGTTTGGTAGGCCAGTTGCAATACCTATAGCTTGGAAGGTTGCAAGTACAAGCGTGCCGTAGCGTGTGTATTGGCTTATCTTACGACGGCCTGCTTCACCCTCTTTTTTGAGTTCAGCTAACGCTGGATGAACTACAGTTAGCAATTGGACAACAATAGATGCCGAAATATACGGCATGATGCCCAATGCTAATATAGATGCACGCTCAAGAGCACCACCGGAGAACATGTTAAACATTTCAACGATGGTACCTTTTTGCTGTTCGAACAAATCGGCAAGTACAGCAGCGTCAATACCAGGAATCGGCACAAAAGAGCCGGCTCGGAATACTAAAAGTGCACCAATTACGAATAACAAGCGCGACTTTAGTTCACTTAAGCCGCTCTGAGCACTACGAAAATCTTGTCCTGGTTTCTTAGCCATCTGTACCTCGTTCCTCGAGATTATTCCTCGATTTTACCGCCTGCAGCTTCGATTGCAGCTTTAGCGCCTTTAGTCACACGTAGACCTTTAACAGTCACTGCTTTGTTGATTTCACCAGAAAGAACAACTTTTACAAACTCGATGTTCTTAGTGATGATGTTAGCAGCTTTAAGACTGTTTAGATCAACTACGTCACCAGAAACTTTCGCTAGCTCAGCTAGACGAACTTCAGCAGACACTAGGCTCTTACGAGAAGTGAAACCGAATTTTGGTAGACGTTGTTTCAGAGGCATCTGACCGCCTTCGAAACCTGGACGAACACTGCCGCCAGAACGTGATTTTTGACCTTTGTGACCACGGCCACCAGTTTTACCTAGGCCTGAACCGATACCACGACCTACTCGCTTCGCAGAAGTTTTCGCGCCAGCAGCCGGTGCTAGAGTATTCAAACGCATTCTGATTACTCCTCAACTTTAACCATGTAGTAAACCTTGTTGATCATACCGCGAATACACGGAGTATCTTCAAGTTCTACTGTGTGGTTGATTTTACGAAGACCTAGACCGCGCAAAGTAGCTTTGTGCTTTGGCAGACGACCAATTGAGCTTTTAGTTTGAGTTACTTTAATAGTTGCCATGGTGTTCTTACTCCGAAATAGATTCAACAGTTAGACCACGTTTAGCAGCAACCATTTCTGGTGACTTCATGCTACCTAGTGCATCGATCGTTGCACGAACGATGTTGATAGGGTTCGTAGAACCGTACGCTTTAGATAGTACGTTGTGTACACCAGCAACTTCTAGTACTGCACGCATCGCACCACCTGCGATAACACCAGTACCTTCTGCAGCAGGCTGCATGTAAACTTTAGAGCCCGAATGGCGACCTTTCACTGGGTGGTGAAGAGTGCCTTCGTTTAGAGCGATCGTAGTCATGTTACGACGCGCTTTTTCCATTGCTTTTTGAATCGCTGCAGGTACTTCACGAGCTTTGCCGTAACCGAAACCTACACGACCGTTACCGTCACCAACTACTGTTAGTGCAGTGAAGCTCATGATTCGACCACCTTTAACCGTTTTAGAAACACGGTTAACTGCGATTAGCTTTTCTTGCAAATCATTCGCTTGAACTTGTTGTTCTTTAGCCATCTTCCAACCCTACCTTAGAATTTCAGACCAGCTTCGCGAGCAGATTCTGCTAGCGCCGCTACTCGACCGTGGTATTGGAAACCAGAACGATCAAATGCAACTGCAGTTACGCCCTTCTCTAGAGCGCGCTCAGCAATAGCTTTACCCACTGCTTTAGCTGCATCAACGTTACCAGTGTATTTCACTTGCTCACGGATCGCTTTTTCTACAGTAGAAGCTGCTGCGATAACCTCAGAGCCGTTAGCCGCGATAACCTGTGCGTACACGTGACGAGGAGTACGGTGTACAACTAGGCGAGTCGCACCCAGTTCTGCAATCTTACGACGTGCACGTGTAGCACGACGGATGCGAGATGCTTTCTTATCCATAGTGTTACCTTACTTCTTCTTAGCTTCTTTAGTACGCACATTTTCATCTGCGTAACGAACACCTTTGCCTTTGTATGGCTCAGGCTCACGGTAAGAACGAATGTCAGCCGCAACTTGACCAACTAGTTGCTTGTCAGCACCAGTGATCACGATTTCAGTTTGGCTTGGACATTCAGCTTTAATACCCGCTGGCAACTCGTGCTCAACTGGGTGTGAGAAGCCTAGTGTTAGACCTACAGCGTTGCCTTTGATAGCAGCACGGTAACCTACACCTTTAAGAGTTAGCTTCTTAGTAAAGCCTTCAGTAACACCAACAACCATGTTGTTAACTAGAGCGCGAGCAGTACCTGCTTGAGCCCATGCGTTAGCAACACCTTCTTTAGGACCGAAAGTCAGGTTATTTTCTTCCTGAGCGATTACAACTGCGTTGTTAAGAACGCGAGTTAGTTCGCCTTTCGCACCTTTTACAGTGATTTCTTGGCCGTTTAGTTTCACCTCTACGCCAGCTGGAATAGCGACAGGTGCTTTTGCAACACGAGACATAGTCTACTCCTTATTAAGCTACGTAAGCGATGATTTCACCACCAAGACCTGCTTTACGTGCAGCGCGGTCTGACATAAGACCCTTGGAAGTAGAAACGATAGCAATACCAAGACCACCCATTACAGAAGGAAGTTCATCTTTCTTCTTGTAAACACGTAGACCTGGACGAGAAACACGTTTAAGTTGCTCGATTACTGGTTTAGCTTGGAAGTACTTAAGTGTAACTTCTAGCTCAGGTTTTGCTTCGCCTTCAACAGCGAAGTCAACGATGTAACCTTCAGCTTTTAGTAGTGCAGCAATTGCAACTTTAAGCTTTGAAGAAGGCATTTTTACAGCAACTTTGTTTGCTGCCTGACCGTTACGAACACGGGTCAGCATATCCGAAATCGGATCTTGCATGCTCATATGATTTACTCCAAATGATTAAGTGGCAATTACCAGCTAGCCTTACGAAGACCCGGAATCTCGCCTTTCATGCAAGCTTCACGAACCTTAATACGGCTTAGACCGAACTTACGTAGGTAACCGTGTGGACGACCAGTTTGGTTGCAACGGTTGCGCTGACGTGATGCACTTGAATCACGTGGAAGAGATTGCAGTGTAAGAACCGCGTTCCAACGATCTTCTTCAGATGCGTTTACATCGCTGATGATAGCTTTTAGCGCTGCACGCTTTTCAGCGAACTTAGCTACTAGCTTCGCACGTTTTGCTTCACGTGCTTTCATTGAATTTTTAGCCATAACAGTAACCCTTCACCTTACTTACGGAATGGGAAGTTAAAGGCAGCCAGCAGAGCACGGCCTTCCTCATCAGTACCAGCAGACGTCGTAATAGTGATGTCTAGACCGCGTACTCGATCAACTTTATCAAAGTCGATTTCCGGGAAGATGATTTGCTCGCGAACGCCCATGCTGTAGTTACCGCGACCGTCAAAAGACTTAGCGCTAACACCACGGAAGTCACGTACACGTGGAAGAGCGATGTTAATTAAACGCTCAAGAAAATCCCACATACGTTCGCCACGCAAGGTTACTTTACAACCGATAGGGTAGCCTTCACGGATTTTGAAACCTGCAACAGATTTGCGCGCTTTTGTGATAAGTGGCTTTTGACCAGAGATCGTTGCCATATCAGACGCTGCATTTTCTAGCAGTTTCTTATCGTTGATTGCTTCACCAACACCCATGTTTAGGGTGATTTTCTCGATTCTAGGGACTTGCATGACGCTTGTGTAACCGAACTGTTTGGTCAGTTCAGCGACTACAGACGACTTGTAGTAATCATGCAGTTTCGCCATAGTAGAACTCCAAATTACTTCTATTAGTTAGAAACGGTTTCGCCGTTAGACTTGAAGAAACGAACTTTTTTGCCGTCTTCAAAACGGAAACCGATACGGTCAGCTTTACCAGTAGCTGCGTTAAAGATAGCCACGTTAGAAACGTCGATAGCTGCTTCTTGCTCTACGATACCGCCTTGGATACCCATAGCTGGAACAGGTTTCTGATGTTTCTTAACTAGGTTGATACCTTCAACGATAACTTTACCAGTTGCTAGAACCTTAGTTACTTTACCTTTCTTGCCTTTGTCTTTACCAGCAAGAACGATTACTTCGTCATTACGACGGATTTTAGCTGCCATTTCTACGTGCTCCTTACAGAACTTCTGGAGCCAGTGAAACGATCTTCATGAACTTATCGCCACGAAGTTCGCGTGTCACAGGACCAAAGATACGTGTACCGATTGGTTGCTCAGTATTGTCGTTTAGCAATACGCAAGCATTTCGGTCGAAGCGAATGACAGAACCGTCAGGACGACGTACGCCTTTACGGGTGCGCACTACCACCGCCTTCAGAACATCACCTTTTTTAACTTTACCGCGAGGGATTGCTTCCTTCACAGTAACTTTGATGACGTCACCGATATGTGCATAACGGCGGTGAGAGCCACCCAGAACCTTAATACACATTACGCTGCGTGCGCCTGAGTTATCAGCTGCGTCCAGCATACTTTGCATTTGGATCATGTTAGTGCTCCGCTAAATATTAATAACTAGACCCATCACGGGTCGGGCTGCCTCTTTAAAAGGGACGCGAATTGTACCACCCTTTTTTGTGATTGGGTAGTCAAAAAATAAACGGCTCCAAAAATATTTTGGAGCCGCTTTAGTTTCATAGAATTAACGAGATTAAATCTTCGCCTTTTCTAGAACTTTTACCAAAGTCCAAGACTTAGTCTTAGACAGTGGACGACACTCTGCGATTTCAACTGTGTCGCCTAGGCCACACTCGTTGTTCTCGTCATGTGCGTGTACTTTAGTCGTACGTTTTACGTATTTACCGTAGATTGGGTGTTTTACGAAACGTTCGATAGCAACAGTGATAGACTTGTCCATCTTGTCGCTAACAACACGACCTTGTTGAGTACGTTTTACTTCGCTCATTATGCGCCTGCCTTCTCAGTCAAAACAGTTTTCACACGTGCGATATCACGGCGTACAGCTTTCAGAGTATGAGTTTGCTGTAGTTGACCAGTCGCAGCTTGCATGCGCAAGTTGAACTGTTCGCGTAGCAAATTCATTAGCTCAGCGTTAAGCTCTTCAACGCTTTTCTCGCGTAGATCTTGTGCTTTCATCACATCACCTGCTTAGTTACAAATGTAGTTTTGAAAGGCAGTTTACGTGCCGCAAGACGGAACGCTTCACGTGCCAATTCTTCAGGTACACCACCCATTTCGTACATAACCTTACCAGGTTGGATTTGGGCTACCCAGTACTCAACGTTACCTTTACCCTTACCTTGACGAACTTCAAGTGGTTTTTCTGTGATTGGTTTGTCTGGGAACACACGGATCCAGATTTTACCTTGACGCTTAACGTGACGTGTCATTGCACGACGTGCCGCTTCGATTTGACGAGCAGTTAGACGACCACGGCCAACAGCTTTAAGACCGAATTCGCCGAAGCTTACATCAGTACCTTTAGCTAGACCACGGTTACGACCAGTCTGAACCTTACGGAACTTAGTACGTTTAGGTTGTAGCATCTGTCGACTCCTTACTTACGGCCTTTACGCTGCTTCTTAGGCTTGTCGCCTTTAGGCTCTACAGCGTTAGCTGCTGGCATACCACCTAGGATTTCACCTTTGAAGATCCAAGTTTTAATGCCGATCACACCGTATTGAGTGTGAGCCGAAGAAGTTGCGTAATCAATGTCAGCACGTAGAGTGTGTAGAGGCACACGGCCTTCACGGTACCACTCTGAACGTGCGATTTCAGCGCCGCCTAGACGACCGCTTACTTCCACTTTGATACCTTTAGCGCCTAGGCGCATTGCGTTTTGTACTGCGCGCTTCATAGCACGACGGAACATAACACGACGCTCTAGCTGAGACGCGATGCTGTCACCAACAAGTTGCGCATCTAGTTCAGGCTTACGTACTTCAGCGATGTTAATTTGCGCTGGTACACCTGCAATTTTAGCTACAGCTGCGCGTAGCTTCTCAACGTCTTCACCTTTCTTACCGATAACAACGCCTGGACGAGCAGTGTGAATAGTCACACGGATGCTCTTAGCAGGACGCTCGATAACGATACGTGATAGAGACGCTTTTTTCAGTTCACTTGTAAGGAACTGACGTACCTTGAAGTCGCCGTCTAGGTTGTCAGCGAAATCTTTGGTGTTAGCAAACCATGTAGCATTCCAAGGCTTAACGATGCCTAGACGAATACCATTTGGATGTACTTTTTGACCCATTGCTTACTCTCCTAGTCTCTAGCGATCTGCTACAACAACAGTGATGTGGCTTGAACGCTTCAAGATACGATCCGCACGACCTTTAGCACGAGGCATAATACGCTTCATGGTTGGGCCTTCATCTACAAAGATTTTTGCGACATTCAGATCGTCAATATCTGCACCTTCGTTGTGCTCCGCGTTAGCGATAGCAGACTCTAGAACTTTCTTAACTAGTGCAGCAGCTTTTTTGTTGCTGAACGTTAGGATTTCTAGAGCTTGGTCAACAGATTTACCACGGATTAGATCCGCAACTAAGCGAGCTTTCTGAGGCGAAATGCGAGCAAAGTTATGTTTAGCAATTGCTTCCATTATCTACTCCTTAGCGCTTCTTAGCTTTCTTATCCGCAGCGTGACCGCGGTAAGTACGTGTTGGTGCGAATTCACCCAGTTTGTGACCGATCATTTCATCAGTTACAAATACTGGTACGTGCTGACGACCATTATGGACAGCGATGGTCAAACCGATCATCGTAGGGATGATCATTGAACGACGGGACCAAGTCTTAATAGGCTTTTTGTCTCCGCTTTCCACCGCTTTCTCTACCTTCTTCAGCAAGTGTAGGTCAATAAAAGGACCTTTCTTGAGAGAACGTGGCATGGCGATTCCTCTTTATATAGATTACTTGTTACGACGACGTACGATGTACTTGTCAGTGCGTTTGTTCTTACGAGTCTTGAAGCCTTTAGTAGGCATACCCCAAGGAGATACTGGGTGACGACCACCAGAAGTACGGCCTTCACCACCACCATGTGGGTGGTCAATCGGGTTCATTACAACACCACGAACCGTTGGACGGATACCGCGATGACGTGATGCACCTGCTTTACCAAGTTCACGTAGCATGTGCTCAGAGTTACCAACTTCACCGATTGTTGCACGGCCTTCAGAAAGAACTTTGCGCATCTCGCCAGAACGTAGACGGATAGTTACGTACGCACCGTCGCGAGCAACGATTTGAGCGTAAGCACCAGCCGAACGAGCTAGCTGACCACCTTTACCAGGCTTAAGTTCAACGTTATGTACTGTTGAACCTACTGGGATATTACGCATTGGTAGAGTGTTACCAGCTTTGATTGGTGCATCAACACCAGACTGAATAACATCACCAGCTACAACACCTTTAGGTGCTAGGATGTAGCGACGCTCACCGTCTTTGTAAAGAACTAGAGCAATGTTTGCGCTACGGTTTGGATCGTATTCAAGACGCTCAACTGTCGCTGGAATACCATCTTTAGTACGTTTGAAGTCAACTACACGGTAGTGGTGCTTGTGACCACCGCCGATGTGACGTACTGTGATACGACCCTTGTTGTTACGACCACCGTTCTTAGAGTTTTTCTCTAGAAGAGGTGCGTATGGCTTGCCCTTGTGTAGGTCAGCGTTAACAACTTTAACAACGTGACGACGACCAGGGGAAGTCGGCTTACATTTAACAATAGCCATTTTTAACTACTCCTGTTATTCCGCGCCGCCAACGAAGTCAAGATCTTGACCTTCTTTCAAAGTAACGTACGCTTTCTTAACGTCGCTGCGGCGACCTTGGCGTAGACCTTGACGTTTGGTCTTACCCTTAGTGATAAGAGTATTTACAGACTTAACTTCAACTTCAAATAGCTTTTCTACAGCTGCTTTGATCTCTTTTTTAGTCGCATCTTTAGCTACTTTGAAAACGATAGTGTTCGCTTTCTCAGCTGCCATAGTTGCTTTTTCAGAGATGTGCGGTGCACGTAGAACTTTTAGGATACGCTCTTCAGTGATCATGCTAGCATTTCCTCTACTTGCTTAACTGCTTCTGCAGTCATTACAACTTTGTCAAACGCGATTAGAGATACTGGATCGATACCAGCAACATCACGTGCGTCAACTTTGTATAGGTTACGAGCAGCTAGGAATAGATTCTCATCTACTTCGCTAGTCACGATTAGAGCGTCAGTTAGCTCAAGCTCTTTAAGCTTAGCAACTAGCTCTTTAGTCTTTGGTGCTTCAACTGAGAAGTTATCAACAACGATTAGACGCTCTTGACGAACAAGCTCAGAAAGAATGCTCTTCATAGCACCACGGTACATTTTTTTGTTTACTTTTTGGCTGTGATCTTGTGGTTTCGCAGCAAAAGTAACACCACCTGTACGCCAGATTGGGCTACGGATTGTACCAGCACGCGCACGGCCAGTACCTTTTTGACGCCATGGCTTAGCGCCACCGCCAGAAACTTCTGAACGTGTTTTTTGAGCACGAGTACCTTGACGAGCACCTGCTGCGTACGCAACAACTACTTGGTGTACAAGAGCTTCGTTAAACTCACGTCCGAAAGTAGTTTCGGAAACAGTTAGTGCATCGGCACCTTTAACCATTAGTTCCATTACTTACTCCTGAGACGTTATGCTTTAACAGCTGGTTTAACGATCACGTTGCCGCCAGTTGCGCCTGGGACTGCACCTTTAATAAGAAGCAGGTTGCGCTCAGCGTCAACACGTACGATCTCTAGGTTTTGAGTCGTTACACGCTCAGCACCCATGTGACCTGCCATTTTCTTGCCTTTAAATACGCGACCTGGAGTCTGACATTGACCGATAGAACCAGGAGCACGGTGAGACAATGAGTTACCGTGAGTCATATCTTGAGTACGGAAGTTCCAACGCTTAACAGCGCCTTGGAAACCTTTACCCTTAGATGTACCAGTAACGTCTACTTTCTTAGTTTCGTTGAATAGTTCAACAGTTAGTTCTGAACCAACTTCGAACTCTTCGCCGTTTTCTAAACGGAATTCCCAAAGACCGCGACCAGCTTCAACGCCAGCTTTAGCAAAGTGACCTGCTTCAGCTTTGTTTACACGGTTAGCTTTCTTAGAACCAGCTGTAACCTGGATTGCTGCGTAGCCGTCAGTTTCAAGAGTTTTCACTTGAGAAACACGGTTAGCTTCAACCTCAACAACTGTTACTGGGATAGAAACGCCTTCTTCAGTAAATACGCGGGTCATGCCCACTTTACGACCGATTAGACCAATCATACTTCTAATCTCCCTTAACCTAGGCTAATTTGAACGTCAACGCCCGCAGCAAGGTCTAGACGCATTAGAGCATCAACAGTCTTGTCTGTTGGCTCAACGATGTCGATTAGACGCTTGTGAGTACGGATTTCGTACTGGTCACGTGCTTTCTTGTTAACGTGTGGAGAGATAAGAACTGTGAAACGCTCTTTACGAGTTGGCAGTGGGATTGGACCACGAACCTGTGCGCCAGTGCGCTTAGCTGTTTCAACGATTTCCGCTGTAGAAGCATCGATTAGTTTGTAATCGAAAGCTTTTAGGCGGATACGGATACGTTGGTTCTGCATGAGACAGAGCTCCAAATTTAATAAATTACACAAACAATATCGCCACTCAAACTCGTCAAGACGAGAGAATGCCGATTGATTTATGTGAAACCGTAGCATCCAAGATTAGGACGCATTGTCAGTTAATTTTCGATTAACTATCCCTATATGCCAAAGTCACCTTTGAGGATAGTTTTTCCGAAGAAAAGATAGCTAATTGTATTAACCGCGAACATAAGCTGAGTATACATTACCTCACAAATCCTTAGATTTGCTCGCTCCTCACTGCTCATTGGTTCACAACTGGCTTAACCAGTGCGCTGCATTATACAGATCACACTTTAGGTTGCAAGCGCTGAGTGAAAAATAATCGGGAATATTCCAAACCCCATACATTCCTCTTCGCTTGGTAGCCATTAAAACAAAAAGGACGCCGAAGCGTCCTTTTCTAAACTGTAATCGTAATAGCGGCTGCTATTATTTCTTACCGCTTGATAGTGCACCGAAACGTTTGTTGAAGCGATCAACACGGCCGCCTGTATCAACGATACGTTGCTTACCAGTGTAGAATGGGTGACACTTGTCACATACGTCTAGGTGGATAGACTCTTTACCTAGAGTAGAGTTGAACTCAAAAGAGTTGCCGCAAGAACAAGTCGCTTTTACTGCTTTGTATTCTGGGTGGATACCAGCTTTCATGGGATAACCTCAATAGTAGGCCGTGTCGCTATACGAATCTAAGCCGCACACCACACGCAATTAATAATAAAATGGGATACCGCATCAACTAATTGCCGAAGCCATATCTCAAGGCGCGATATAGTAAAGAATCACATTGCTCGGATCAACACATTTGGCAACTTTTTCGCCACTTTTTTAGCCAGACTAATCATAGAGGCACGATTCACGCTGAATCGCATTGCTTTACTCGAATTTCCATACCGATTTTAATAGACTCTCATTTCCTTTCCCTCTTTTTTAATAGCTAAGAATTTATGCGTCCAACCATTGCTAGAGTGGCATTACCCGTTCCGCTCGACAAACAATTTGATTACGCCATTCCGGGGCACCTGTTTCCGATCATTGGTGGACGCGTTTCCGTACCTTTTGGACGCCAAACGTTAGTTGGCATCGTCACCGCGATGGTTAATCACTCGGACTTTCCCAAAGAGCAACTCAAGCCAATCAAAGCAGTTCTTGATTCTCAGCCGATATGGTCTGAAAAGCTTTATTCGTTGCTGACTTGGTGCAGCCAGTTCTACCAATACCCACTTGGAGATACGCTACACAATGCGATGCCAGCAGCTCTACGTAAAGGAAAGCCTGCAGATTTTGCGACGCTACAAGAGTGGCAAATTACCGAATCCGGTAAAGACAAGCTGATGCAAGGGCTTGATCGTCGAGCGGTCAAACAACAGAAGGTCTTGCAAATGTTGGTTAACGGCGCTTTGCCTCACCAGGAATTTGTCGACCAAGAGATAGCCTCAACAGTACTAAAGTCTTTAGAAGAGAAAGGCTGGATTGAACGTATCGAGAAGAAGCCTGTAATCACCCAGTGGGGACAGCACGTTGAATGCGACGTCGAAAAGCCAAAGCTCAACCACGAACAAGCGCTGGCTATTGCAAGTGTAAATAGCCAAACAGGCTTTGCTTGCTATTTATTAGAGGGAGTAACTGGCTCTGGTAAAACCGAAGTTTACTTAAACCTTATCAAGCCAGTTTTAGAGCAAGGGAAACAAGCCTTGGTTTTAGTACCAGAGATTGGCTTAACGCCCCAAACCATCAACCGCTTTAAACGCCGTTTTAATGTGCCAGTTGACGTCATCCACTCCGGGTTAAACGAGACGGAGCGTCTGAATGCGTGGCTTTCTGCACGCGACAAAGCGGCCGGAATCATTATCGGCACACGCTCTGCCCTACTCGCGCCTTTTGCTGATCTCGGGATTATCATTGTGGACGAGGAACATGACACCTCTTACAAACAGCAAGATAGCTTGCGTTATCATGCACGCGATGTTGCTGTAATGCGCGCTCATAAAGAACAAGTTCCGATTGTTCTGGGCTCAGCCACACCTGCACTGGAGACATTGCACAATGCCTTGTCAGGCAAATATCACCATTTAACACTAACCCAACGAGCTGGCTCTGCCGTGCCAACCACCAATAAAGTGTTAGATGTAAAAGGTCAGTATTTAGAAAGTGGCTTATCTGCCCAACTGATTGCCGAGATGCGCAAGCATTTAAAAGCTGGCAATCAAGTAATGTTGTTTCTTAACCGCCGAGGCTTTTCGCCCGCTTTGATGTGCCATGAATGCGGTTGGATTGCAGAATGTAAACGCTGTGATGCGTACTATACGTTCCACCATTACAGCAACGAAATACGCTGCCATCACTGCGGCTCACAACAACCGGTAATTCATCAGTGTCAGGGGTGTGGTTCAACCCAATTGGTTACCGTCGGCGTAGGAACGGAACAACTCGAACAACAATTGGCTCAGTTATTTCCAGAATACAACGCCATTCGCATCGACAGAGACAGCACACGTCGCAAAGGTAGTTTGGAAGATGCCCTTGAATCGATTCGTAAAGGTGAACATCAAATTCTGATTGGCACCCAAATGCTGGCTAAGGGGCACCATTTTCCAAATGTAACGCTCGTTGCTCTTTTGGATGTTGATGGCTCTCTCTATAGTAGTGACTTCCGCGCTTCCGAGCGACTAGCGCAGTTGTTTATTCAAGTCGCAGGTCGTGCCGGCCGCGCAAGTAAACCTGGCGAGGTTATCCTACAAACCCACCATCCTGAGCACAGCTTGCTGCAGGCCCTGCTTCAAAAAGACTATCGCCACTTTGCTATGACTGCTCTGGAAGAACGCAAATTGGCTCAGCTTCCACCTTATAGTTTCTTGACTCTGTTTAAAGCAGAGGCGAACCAAAGTGAGGTAGTTGAAGACTTCCTGCGTCAGGTTCGCTTTACGTTAGAGTCACACCCTCTGTTCGATGATTCCTGCATGGTGTTAGGCCCTACTCCTTCACCTTTGGCCAAGCGGGCTGGTAAATACCGTTGGCAACTATTACTGCAAACTCAGCATCGTTCATTGATGCAAAAGTTATTAACCAGTGCCAAACCTGCTATTGAGTTGTTGCCAAATGCTAAGAAAGTACGCTGGAATTTAGACATAGAACCACAAGATCTCAGCTAGCAAACGTTTAACTATGTAATGAATTACCATTTAATGTGACCAGAATCACACCAAGATTACAATTTTTGTTAAACAGACCGTAACTTTCACTTTAGAAATGAATAGACTATCCAAATTAGAAAAGTCTAAAGTGACTTGTTTGCACAGGCTTAGATTAAAACAATGACTATTCCCACAAATTGATATCGCGGTGAAGAATCCATTTTCCCACTCGTTAACACGAACTGAGCGAAGAGCAAATACAGCTCTAACTCGGTTTGATTACTCTGATTTCAAACCGGAATAACGTCATCTTGGCAAAAAATAAATGAGAGGTTAAAAACTATGGCGACAATGAAGGATGTTGCCCAGCTTGCGGGAGTGTCTACGGCTACGGTATCTCGAGCCTTAATGAATCCAGAGAAAGTCTCTTCTTCTACAAGAAAGAGAGTAGAAGATGCCGTACTTGAAGCGGGTTATTCTCCAAACTCATTAGCGCGTAACTTACGTAGAAACGAATCAAAAACCATTGTTACTATCGTTCCCGACATCTGTGATCCTTATTTTTCTGAAATTATTCGCGGTATTGAAGATGCAGCCATGGAACATGGCTATCTAGTCCTGCTGGGCGATAGCGGACAACAGAAGAAACGCGAAAGCTCTTTCGTTAACCTCGTATTTACTAAGCAGGCAGATGGAATGCTACTGCTTGGTACAGATCTACCATTCGATGTCAGTAAGCCAGAGCAAAAGAACTTACCTCCGATGGTAATGGCGTGTGAATTTGCGCCAGAGCTCGAGCTTCCGACAGTACATATTGATAACCTGACCTCAGCATTTGAAGCGGTGAATTACCTGACTCAATTAGGTCATAAACGCATTGCTCAAATCTCTGGACCAGATACAGCAATATTGTGTCAGTTCCGCCAGCAAGGCTACCAACAAGCCCTGCGCCGTGCCGGCATCAATAAAGATCCACAATATAGTGTCATTACTGAGTTTTCTTTTGATGGCGGAGCAAAAGCCGTTCGTAAACTGCTCGAATTGCCAGAACCACCAACGGCTATTTTCTGCCACTGTGACACAATGGCCATCGGCGCAATTCAAGAAGCGAAAAAGCTTGGCTTACGAGTACCGCAAGATCTCTCTGTTGTGGGCTTTGATGACATTAACTTCGCTCAGTACTGCGATCCACCGTTGACCACCATCTCTCAACCTCGCTATGAGATTGGTCGACAAGCGATGCTAATGATGCTCGAGATGTTAAAAGGCCACGACGTGCATTCAGGCTCGCGTCTGCTTGAAACTAATCTCGTCATTCGTGGAAGTGCAGCGCCACCACAGCGCCCTTAACCTAAAGATTAGGTATTCATCCCCAAAGCGGTGCTAAGGCGCCGCTTTTTTATTTACCCCTCCTGCTTTTTGTATATCCCCGAATAAATATAAGCGAGAACAGAAACACACTCCCCTACACTCGGGCGTTGTCGCGCTTTAGCTATCAAGATTCTATCAATAGGGTGTTTTCTCAACTCGTTCTGGATTAACATATTTGCAAGAATCCTTGATGACCAGAAATAACCGTGGCAAATAGAGATTATGTAAGACGGGGGCGAGGCGCCCCAAAAAAGTCGACAAAAAAACAGCCGCCGAGAAGAAAAAAACCTTGGCGCAGTGGCCTGCTCGCTATCTTGCTCGTGGGCGGTTTTGGCTATGGTCTTTACCTTTTGAGTAGCGACCCAGAACCTAAACAACCAGTCGTGAAGCAGCCAACAACCACTGTAAGCAAACCAAAGCCGAAAAAAGACTTGCCGCCACCACCAGAAGAAAAATGGGAATATGTTGAGTCACTACCGAAACGTGAAGTTGAAGTTGTGGCCAAAGAAATTGAAGTTTCTAAAATTCCTTACATCATGCAGTGTGGCGCGTACAAAACTCAGGCACAAGCCGAAGAGCGCAAGCTTGCAATCGCGTTCCAAGGGATGTCGAGCAAGATTCGTAAGAAAGAAGGCAGTTCATGGTATCGCGTGGTGCTAGGTCCGTATAAGTTCAAACGTGATGCAGAACGTGACCGTCATAAACTGCAACGCGCGAAAATCGAGCCGTGCGCGATTTGGAAAGAAAATCTTTAAACTCAGGCCCTAGGAGCTAAGATCCTAGGGCCTTTCTTTTTGCCCCCTTGAATCCCCATTTCTCCTCCCCCATATACTGAATTAAATCCAAAGAGAAATAATCAAGAGGTCGACTGTGACTACCATTGTATCTGTACGTCGAAATAATAAAGTCGTCATCGCGGGTGATGGCCAAGTATCTCTAGGCAATACCGTAATGAAAGGTAATGCGCGCAAAGTTCGCCGCCTATACAACAACCAAGTACTAGCGGGCTTTGCCGGCGGTACTGCGGATGCCTTCACCCTTTTTGAGCGCTTCGAAAGCAAACTGCAAATGCACCAAGGTCACCTAACCAAAGCGGCAGTTGAGCTAGCCAAAGACTGGCGTAGCGATCGTGCTTTGCGCAAGCTCGAAGCATTACTTGCCGTTGCCGACGAAACCGCATCGTTAATCATTACCGGTAATGGTGATGTCGTACAGCCAGAACACGACCTGATTGCGATTGGCTCTGGTGGTGCTTACGCACAAGCTGCCGCAACCGCCCTACTAGAAAACACAGATCTAGATGCTCGTGAGATCGCGGAAAAAGCTCTCAATATCGCGGGTGATATTTGTGTCTTCACTAACCATCACCACACGGTAGAAGAGCTAGACTCAGCAGTAGAGCCTGAAAAACCAACCGCGTAATCGTAACGAAGTAAGGAAAGAATATGTCTGAAATGACGCCTCGCGAAATCGTTCATGAATTGAACCGCCACATTATCGGTCAAGAAAAAGCCAAGCGTTCGGTTGCGATTGCACTTCGTAACCGCTGGCGCCGCATGCAGCTTGAAGAAAGCTTGCGTGCCGAAGTGACGCCAAAAAACATCTTGATGATTGGCCCTACTGGTGTTGGTAAGACTGAAATCGCACGACGCCTCGCAAAACTGGCAAATGCCCCTTTCATCAAAGTTGAAGCGACAAAATTCACCGAAGTGGGTTACGTTGGTAAAGAAGTTGAAACCATCATCCGTGACCTAACAGATGTCGCTGTGAAAATGACGCATCAACAAGCGATGGAGAAAGTGAAATTCCGCGCAGAAGAGCAAGCGGAAGAACGCATTCTTGATGCGCTACTGCCACCAGCACGTGATAGCTGGGGTCAAGCAGAGCAAACGGAAGAGTCTTCTCACACTCGCCAGATCTTCCGTAAGAAACTGCGTGAAGGCCAACTAGACGATAAAGAAATTGAAATCGACGTAGCCGCACCACAAATGGGCGTAGAGATCATGGCGCCTCCTGGTATGGAAGAGATGACTAACCAGCTGCAAGGCATGTTCCAAAACCTCGCTGGCGACACTAAGAAAAAACGTAAGCTGAAAATCAAAGACGCAATGAAAGCGTTAGCGGAAGAAGAAGCGGCAAAACTGGTTAACCAAGAAGAGCTGAAAGAAGCAGCGATTTTCAACGTTGAAAACAACGGCATCGTATTTATCGATGAGATCGACAAAATCTGTAAACGCGGCGAAAGCTCAGGCCCAGACGTTTCACGCGAAGGTGTTCAGCGCGACCTACTTCCATTGATTGAAGGCAGCACGGTATCAACTAAGCACGGCATGGTAAAAACAGACCACATTCTGTTTGTTGCATCTGGTGCATTCCAAGTGGCAAAACCATCTGACTTGATCCCAGAATTGCAAGGTCGTCTACCAATTCGTGTTGAGCTAGAAGCACTAAGCAGTAACGACTTCAAACGCATTCTGACAGAACCAAAAGCCTCTCTAACAGAGCAGTACGTTGCGTTGATGAAAACGGAAGATGTGGACATCGAATTCACAGAAGACGGCATCACGCAAATCGCGGAAGCGGCATGGACGGTCAACGAAAGCACAGAAAACATCGGTGCTCGTCGCTTACACACCGTAATGGAACGCTTGATGGATGAAATCTCTTACGACGCAGCGGAGCAATCTGGCGCTAAATTCGTTATTGATTCCGCTTATGTGAAAGAGCGCCTAGGCGACACGATTGAAGATGAAGATCTAAGCCGCTTTATTCTTTAACCGCAATCTATCCCACCAAAGCCCAGAACCTTGTTTCTGGGCTTTTTGTTGAGAATGCTTTGACAACATCTAAATCAAAAGCTCTCGTCATTCTAGCGAGCTCAAGCGAGACTAAGAATCTGCTAACAACAGACGCCTATTCTTTCTCTCTCACCTTAACCACTGCACAATCGGATGATGGATTCTGAATCACACTCGTTCCTCGCTGTTCAGAATGACGGTCACTTAGACGACATCTAAATCAAAAGGTCTGGTCATTCTAGCGAGATCTAGCGAGACTAAGAACCTGGTAACAACAGACGCCTATTTTTCCTCTCTCACCTTAATCACCGCACAATCGGATGATCGATTCTGAATCACATTCGTTCCTCGCAGTTCAGAATGACGGTGACTTAGACAACATCTAAATCAAAAGAGCTCGTCATTCTAGCGAGCTTAAGCGAGACTAAGAATCTGCTAACAGCAAACGCCTTTCTTTCCCCACTCGCCTTCACCACCGCACAATCGGATGATAGATTCTGAATCACCTCGTTCCTCGTTGTTCAGAATGACGGTGACTTAGACAACATCTAAATCAAAAGGCCTGGTCATTCTAGGGAGCTCAAGCGAGACTAAGAATCTGGTAACAACAGACGCCTATTCTTCCTCGCTCACCTTAATCACCGCAAAATCGGATGATCGATTCTGAATCACCTCGTTCCTCGTTGTTCAGAATGACGGTGACTTAGACAACATCTAAATCAAAAGGCCTGGTCATTCTAGCGAGCTCAAGCGAGACTAAGAATCTGGTAACAACAGACGCCTATTCTTCCTCGCTCACCTTAATCACCGCACAATCGGATGATCGATTCTGAATCACATTCGTTCCTCGCTGTTCAGAATGACGGTGACTTAGACAACACCCAAATCAAGGATCTCGTCATTCTAAGAGCTCAAGCGAGACTAAGAATCTGCTAACAGCAGACGCCTATTCTTTCCAACTCACCTTAACCACGGCACTATTGGGACGATAGATTCTGAATCACCTCGTTCCTCGCTGTTCAGAATGACGGTGACTTAGACAACATCTAAATCAAAAGAGCTCGTCATTCTAGCGAGCTTAAGCGAGACTAAGAATCTGCTAACAGCAAACGCCTTTCTTTCCCCACTCGCCTTCACCACCGCACAATCGGATGATAGATTCTGAATCACCTCGTTCCTCGTTGCTCAGAATGACGGTGACTTTGACAACATCTAAATCAAAAGACCTGGTCATTCTAGCGAGCTCAAGCGAGACTAAGAATCTGGTAACAGCAAACGCCTTTCTTTCCCGCTCACCTTCACCACTGCACAATCGGATGATAGATTCTGAATGACTCTTTGACTTCTAGTTGAGTTGTTTTAGGTCAATAGCGTATCTGCCTCTTTGTGCTTATACTGGGCACATTGGTTACTAGCACGAAATTTCCATGAAACAATCTCTACAGATCTGGCTTGAAGCCGCTCGCCCAAAAACATTACCTCTGGCATTGGTCTCTATCTTAACAGGTAGCGTACTCGCCTACTCGGCGGGTCATTTCTCACTGACGATTGCCATCATGGCTTTCGTAACCGCGACATTGCTGCAAATTCTGTCCAACCTGGCAAACGACTATGGCGATGCCGTTCAAGGTACAGATAACGACAAACGCCTCGGCCCATTACGAGCGATGCAGTCAGGCGCGGTAAGTGCGAAACAGATGAAACAGGCGATTATCTTTAACATCGCTCTGACCGCCATTTCAGGCTTGGTGTTGGTTTTCTATTCACTAAGTTCACTGGAAAGCATTGTCACTTTTATCGGGCTGGGAATTCTGGCCATTCTCGCAGCCATTGCTTATACCATGGGTAGCAAACCATACGGTTACGTGGGGCTTGGCGATATTTCAGTTTTCTTGTTTTTTGGTTTACTCGGCGTATCCGGTACTTATTTCTTGCATACTGGTCACGTAGATACCACGCTATTCTTACCTGCTCTAGGCTGCGGTTTACTCGCCGTTGCAGTACTCAACATCAACAATATGCGTGATATCGAGAACGACCGAGAGTGTGGTAAACGCACAGTCGCAGTGCGATTGGGTCAACGCAAAGCCAAGCATTACCACTTTGTTTTACTTGGCGGTGCTATTCTTGCCTTTGCGGCTTACTTGTTAATTCAAGACAAACCCGTTTGGATTAGCTTGCCATTTTTACTTAGTATTTATTTCGTGGCCGATCATGGTAAAGCGGTTTGGCATACACAAAAGCCCGCTCAGATAGCACCAATGATGCCAGTCATCGTGAAATGCTCTTTAGTCACCAACGTTTTGTTTGCAACAATTGTGGTAGCTCAAACTCTAGTAAGTTAAAAAAGGATTGTCATTGCATTGACTTAATGCCTAGATATACTCAAAGACAACCAATTTCTGTTTAGAAAGGTACGCTATGGAATACAATACCTCAGCACTCTGTGATATCTACCTCGATCAGGTAGATGTGGTTGAACCAATGTTCAGTAACTTTGGCGGTCGCGCTTCATTTGCCGGGCAAATCACCACCATCAAGTGTTTTGAAGATAATTCGTTGATCCGCGAGACATTAGAGCAAGATGGACTTGGTCGCGTTTTGTTAATTGACGGTGGCGGTTCCCTACGTAAAGCCCTTATCGATGCAGAAATCGCAACCATTGCGGAAGAAAACGAGTGGGAAGGCATTGTCGTTTATGGCTGTGTTCGTGAAGTAGATGAACTTGAAGATATGAACTTAGGCATTCAAGCCCTCGCTTCTATTCCTGTTGGAGCGACCAGTCAGGGGATTGGCGAATTGGATGTACCAGTCAACTTTGGCGGCGTCAGCTTCTTACCTGAAGATTATATTTATGCTGATAGCACCGGAATTATCCTGTCGCCTGAACCATTGAATATTGATTTAGAGTTGGATGAAGAAGCATAGCGAGTCTTAGGTGTCTAAGTTATAGGGTCTTCTCTTGGCTCTTAGCGCCTAGCCTTGTCTTAACATTTTCTACTTCCCTAAAACACAAACACCCGCTTAACGCGGGTGTTTTTAATTTGGAATGAAGAAGCCGAATTATTCCACTTCGTCCATTTTGCCAAGTAGTGCACGAATGCGCTCTTGCCATTGTGCGTGCTCTTGCTGTGCTTGTTGTGCTTTTTGCTCTAGCTCTTCACGTTGAGAGCGAAGCTCGTTCGCTTCTTCCGCAAGTTTAGCTTTATCTTCTTTCAGCTCTTCGACTTCCATCTGAAGAAGAGTGATTGTGTCAACTGCAGTTTGAATTTTAGATTCTAGTTGTTCTAGTACTTCAAAAGACATCTTGGCCTACCTATGTTATTCCGTTGGGACGATGTGCGAGATTGATGCACACCTAACCTATATAAGGTTCATTCTACTCAGCGTCGCGATGAGAAACACTCACTATATTCGATATTTTGCATCATTCGGTCAAAAAATCAGCGCAATCTCACTAAACGCTGACTTTTCTTGTCGCCGAAGCATTTTTGAGCAAGGATTTTGCGTCTCGCTACGCTGAAAATCGCCCTAAGTATTGATCAAATTCAAGTTAGATAAAGTAAAAGCCTCGCAAAAAGGCAAACGTTTACTCGACCTTGTGATAGAATCGCCGCGCAAATTCTTCTTCCCTCTTGCTTACTTGGAGACATCATGAAACGCGATTTAGCAATGGCATTTTCCCGTGTGACTGAAGGTGCAGCTCTGGCTGGTTACAAATGGCTTGGCCGTGGCGATAAAAACGCAGCCGATGGCGCAGCTGTTGAAGTTATGCGCACGCTACTGAACAAAACAGATATCAGTGGTGAAATTGTCATTGGTGAGGGTGAAATCGATGATGCGCCAATGCTGTACATTGGTGAGCAAGTGGGTATTGGTGGTGATGAGGTAGATATTGCAGTCGACCCGATTGAAGGAACGCGTATGACGGCAATGGGACAATCGAACGCACTAGCCGTACTTGCCGCAGGTGAGAAAGGCAGCTTTCTTAAAGCGCCAGATATGTACATGGAAAAACTGGTTGTTGGCCCTGGTGCAAAAGGCGTAATTGACTTAGAAAAGCCGTTAAAAGAAAACCTAGAGAACGTAGCAAAAGCCCTGAACAAGCCACTTGATACCCTAGTCGTTATTACCCTTGCGAAACCTCGCCACGATGACGTTATTGCAGAAATGCAAGCAATGGGCGTACGTGTTTTTGCGGTGCCTGATGGTGACGTCGCTGCCTCTATTCTAACTTGTATGCCAGACAGTGAAGTGGACATGATGTACTGTATTGGCGGTGCGCCAGAAGGGGTTGTATCAGCAGCGGTAATTCGAGCGCTAGACGGTGACATGCACGGTCGCCTGCTTCCTCGTCACGAAGTAAAAGGCGATACTGAAGAAAACCGCATTTACGGTGCAGATGAACTAAAACGCTGCGATGAAATGGGCGTAAAAGCAAATGTTGTACTCAAAATGGAAGACATGGCTCGTAGCGACAATGTGGTATTTTCAGCTACAGGCATCACTAAAGGTGACTTGCTGGAAGGTATCTCTCGTCAAGGCAATATTGCAACCACAGAAACGCTGCTCGTGCGTGGTCGATGCCGTACTATTCGTCGCATTAAGTCGACTCACTACCTAGATCGTAAAGATCCAGAAGTGCGTGATATTATTCTTTAAGCATTTCTCGAGGCTCTCGCTCAATCTGAGTTTGAGCCTTTCTTTCCGCACAACGGGCAATAGATTCTGAATCACACTCGTTCCTCAGAATGACGGTGACTTTAATAAGTTCTAAATCAAAAGAACTCGTCATTCTAGCGAGCCGCAGCGAGACTAAGAATCTAGTAGTAACAAGCTCCTATTCTTTCCTGAACACCTCAACCACTACTCAACCAAAAAATAGATTCTGAATAACCTCGTTCCTCGCTGTTCAGAATGACGGAGACTTTAATAAGCTCTAAATCAAAAGAACTCGTCATTCTAGCGAGACTAAAAATCTAGTAGTAACAAGCTCCTATTCTTTCCTGGTCACCTTAACCACTGCTCAACCAGAAGATAGATTCTGAATCACCTTATTCCTCGCTGTTCAGAATGACGGCTACCATAGCAAGCTCTAAATCGAAAAAACTCGTCATTCTAGCGAGCTCCAGCGAGACTAAGAATCTAGTTGTAACAAGCTCCTATTCTTTCCTGGTCACCTTAACCGCTGCACAATCGGACGATAGATTCTGAATCACCTTATTTCTCGCCGTTCAGAATGACGACATATATTGGCTCATATGAACATAGCCCCTACAAATCCACACTCAAATTAAGTCAACACTTTTCTTTACTAACCCTATCGCGCATAATATGTACTGACGTATAAATGGTGGGTATATGAAGACCGTAGATAGGATATTGCAAATCGTTAAGCGTGATGGCTCCGTCACTGCAAAACAACTCTCCTCTGAGCTAGGTATGACAACCATGGGGGCTCGTCAGCACCTGCAAAGTTTAGAAGATGATGGCATTCTTTCTATCCATGACGTAAAAGTGAAAGTTGGTCGCCCTGCTCGTCATTGGTCTCTCACTCAAAAAGGTCATGAGCAATTTGCTGACCGTCACGGTGAGTTGACCATTCAGTTTATAGAAGCTGTCGAACATATCTTTGGCAAAGATGGACTGGAAAAAGTCACATCAGAAAGGGAAAAACTCACGTTACAAAGTTATCGTCAGCATCTTGAGCAATGCGACTCTCTGCAAAGCAAACTAGAAACACTTGTCACATTAAGAGAGCAAGAAGGCTATATGGCTGAACTCGAGAAAGATGAGAACGGATTTATCTTAATCGAAAATCACTGTCCGATTTGTAAAGCCGCAACTCGCTGCCCAAGCTTGTGCCAATCAGAATTAAGTGTCTTTCAGTCTTTACTTGGACGTGACACCAAAGTAGAGCGTACCGAACACATCATTAGTGGCCAAAGACGCTGCGTTTACCGCATCCAACAACTGCAGTAACCACCACAACCAAACATCGACATGCCGCACTTATTCAATCTCAAGCTTGAAAGCTTCTCTTATAAGTGAGACGGCTGAAGAATTCATTCTCTCTCCTCTTTCTAGTGGTATAGGCTTTTTAGTAACTAAAAGCAATTTCCATAAGGATTTGGAGAGCATCGATGTCTACTCTACGTCATATCCCACCCCAAACGCTTCCTCCATTCGATGAAATGGTTCGAATGGCAGAGCGAGACCCAGAAGCTTTTGAGCAATTTCGTCATGAGATGGCGAAAGAGATGATCGAAAGCGCATCAGAAGATATGAAAGAAAGATTGTGGGCTCAACAAAGCCACATTGATAGAGTCATCAGCACGTGTAAAAACCCTCATCACACCAATGTGGTATTGATGAACGAGTTGCGAAAACAGGTCGTAAAGTTCAAAGCAGCGCTAGAAGGGGAAGCGGCACCGACAAAAAAAGCGGATGTGGTTAGCTTAAATGCGTTTAAAGATAGGAATGACTTTTACTGATACTCAGTAGATAGATCGAGAAAGTTAGGGTTCGTTTCTCTTACCAAGGCTAACTTCCACTCACGCTTCCACTGCTTGAGCTGCTTTTCTCGGTTTATAGCATTAGCCATATCGTCGAATAACTCAAAGTAAACGAGCTTATGAACGTTGTATTTCTTAGTAAATCCTTCCACTACTCCATTTTTATGTTGCCATAATCTTTGGGGCAGCTGACTGGTAACACCTATGTAGAGAACAGCGTTGTTATTTGACGTTAGGATATAAACGCAAGGTGTCTTATCGATGATTCATTCTCCTTCATTATTCGCTGTTACTTTTCCATTGTAATTCGCGAGCTCAGTCAGTTTATTTCAAACTCGGAGCACTCTGTGCGTAGATTCTGAATCACACTCGTTCCTCGTTGTTCAGAATGACGATGACTTTAACAACCTCTAAACCAAAGGGGAGCGTCATTCTAGCGAGTCTCGGCAAGGCTAAGAACCTGCCAACAGTAAACTCCTATTCTTTCCCGCTCAGCTTAACCACTGCTCAACCGGACGATAGATTCTGGATCACGCTCATTCCTCGCTGCTCAGAATGATGATGGCTTTAACAGTCTCTATATCAAAAGAGTTTGTCATTCTAGCTAGCCTTAACGAGACTAAGAATCTAGTAACAGCAAGCTCCTATTCTTTCCCGCTCACCTAAACCACCGTACAATCGGATGATAGATTCTGAATCACACTCGTTCCTCGCTGTTCAGAATGACAGTGGCTTTAACAGTCTCTAAATCAAAAGAGTTTGTCATTCTAGCGAGCCTTAGCGCGACTAAGAATCTACTTTCAGCACGCACGATACTTGAAGCAATTACTCCGGCTCAGGGCCATATTGGTTTGGTCCTGATGTTCCCTTTAAGAAACCACATTCAATTAGAATCCATAAACCACAAATCAGAGAAATGGAAGCAACGAACATCTGTGGGGTCGACGGCTCTTGCGCGGCAGGGCTGGTCATTGGCGTGGCAATTCGTCCGATAATCAACGGAATATTCAGTGCTAGCCAATAGATCGATTTGTTACGGTCGTGCCAACGCTTGGTGGTGATCGCCAAATCAGGGATCAGCAGAACCACCAAGAAAATAGGAAGAAGCACATAGGAGAGAGTAGGAAGCAGCTGGCTGATACCGGCACCAAAGCCTAGAATGGACACATAGTAAATGACGTTCCAAATCCAGTAGTTTTTACGGTTTATACGTCCTTGAAAAGAAAACAGTAACTCTTTAGTCGACATCAAATTTTACCCCAAAGTAGAAAGGTTATAGATTAGCCGAGTCGATATAGTTTGGAAAGGACACCGATAGCTTGGGTGCCCACAACGCCCATATAACAAGCAGAGCCAGGCTGAGAATTCGTAACAATAACCTCTCGCTATTCTCGGGCAATCCAGCACCACCTAGTTCACTACCTTTTGGAAGCTATCTATATCCATGTCTCGGATATTGACCGTTAAACTGTGCACGTGACTAGCTTGCTCTTGAAGTGTCGCCATCAAGGCTCGTGACAGTTCTCGCTTTTGTTCTTGGGAGCGACCAGATAACAAATCAAAGTTGATATGGATAAAGTCGAGGCTATCACCCTCCTCTCCTATTAACCAATTGTGGCACCGGAGCGTTCTAGATTTCACTGACGCGAGTTCAAAGAGGCCACTTTCTAACGCCGTTTTATGTAAATCCTCCAGCAACCCCTGAACATTGACGCGTTCTTCCACCGAGTTTGAATACTCTAAAACGAGATTTGGCATTTTGATTCCTTTCTACAACAATTAATTCCAGCGCGTAGTAATACCAATCTCAGCAGCAATTTCCGAGGAATGAACTATCATTCTGTCTACGCGATCACCAATCGGTTGCTTTTGACAAAAATAACAGGATCGATGCTTGGTCGAATCAGTAAAGAAAGCCGGACAAGACATGACGCCAATCATGATCTGTTCACATTATTCTGTTATATTCCTACGTAGATTTTTTACATTAATTGACTATTTACATTAAAGATAAGGGAGATATTCCTATGCGTCGTCCTGTAGTGATGGGTAACTGGAAACTAAACGGCAGCAAAGCAATGGTAACTGAGCTGCTAACTGGTCTTAACGCTGAACTTGAAGGCGTTGAAGGTGTTGACGTAGCAGTCGCTCCACCAGCACTTTACATCGACCTAGCAGAGCGCGTAATCGCTGAAGGCGGTAACAAGATCATCCTAGGTGCTCAAAACACTGACCTAAACAACAGCGGTGCGTTCACTGGCGATATGTCTCCAGAAATGCTGAAAGATTTCGGTGCTACTCACATCATCATCGGTCACTCAGAGCGTCGTGAATACCACAACGAATCTGACGAGTTCATCGCTAAGAAATTCAACTTCCTAAAAGAAAACGGTCTAACACCTGTTTTCTGTATCGGTGAATCTGAAGCGCAAAACGAAGCTGGCGAAACTGAAGCAGTATGTGCCCGTCAAATCAACGCAGTTATCGACACTTACGGTGTTGAAGCTCTAAACGGCGCAATCATCGCTTACGAACCAATCTGGGCTATCGGTACTGGTAAAGCAGCAACAGCTGAAGATGCACAACGCATCCACGCTTCTATCCGCGCACTAATCGCAGCAAAAGACGAAGCAGTTGCAGCACAAGTAATCATCCAATACGGTGGTTCTGTTAAGCCAGAAAACGCTGAAGCTTACTTCTCACAACCAGACATCGACGGCGCTCTCGTTGGCGGTGCTTCTCTAGACGCTAAAAGCTTCGCAGCAATCGCTAAAGCAGCGGCTAAAGCAAAAGCTTAATCTCGTTTTTACTGAGAGTAGAAATAACAAAGGGATGCATCATGCATCCCTTTTTGTTTGTGTTGTACCGTCGGAGTACCTAATAGAAAGTTCCGACTTACGCTGGCTCAGCAATTTTCACGGTTGGCTTTTTCGCGAGCTCCGCACTGGAATCTTTCTTATAAAGGTTCTCGTAGCAGTAATTTGTGGCTTCAATGTAGCCTTCTACGCTACCGCAATCAAAGCGCTGACCTTTAAATTTGTATGCCAAAACACAACCAGATTGAGCTTGTTGCATCAGCGCATCGGTGATTTGAATCTCACCACCTTTACCTGGCTCTGTATTTTCAATCAGTTCAAAGATATCAGGTGTCAGAATGTAGCGACCAATAATCGCTAGATTGCTAGGTGCAGTGCCTGGCTCTGGCTTTTCAACCATGTTATCAATGCGGAAGATATCATCTTTGATCATCTCGCCAGCAATCACACCGTATTTATGCGTTTCTGATTCCGGCACTTCTTGTACCGCAACGATTGAACAGCGGAACTGTTTGTACAGCTCAACCATTTGCGCTAGAACGCCTTTGTCCCCATTCACACATAGGTCATCCGCAAGCACAACAGCAAACGGTTCATCACCGACCAATTCACGTCCCGTAAGAATAGCGTGACCTAAGCCTTTCATTTCACGCTGACGGATGTAAGTGTAACTCGCAGAATCAATCAAAGAACGAATATCATCAAGCAGCGCTTCTTTACTTGTACCGCTAATTTGATGCTCTAGCTCGTAGTTTTTATCAAAGTGATCCATTAACGAGTGCTTACCACGACCAGTGACGATGCACATACCATCCATACCGGCTTCAATCGCCTCTTCAACACCGTATTCAATCAATGGCTTGTTTACCACTGGCATCATTTCTTTCGGCATCGACTTAGTCGCAGGAAGGAAACGTGTACCGTAACCCGCCGCAGGGAATAAACACTTTTTAATCATTTTATTAAACCTAACTCAACCAATAGCGAGCACTCAGCTCGCTATTTATTATTTGTTGTAAAACTCTTTATACCAAGAGACAAACTCAGCAACTCCTTCTTTTACAGTTACTTTTGGTTTGTAGCCAGTCGCAGAAAATAAGTCTTCTGTATCCGCATAGGTTTGATAGACATCACCGGGTTGCATTTCTCGGAAGTTTTTCTTAGCTTCAATACCCAGTTCATCTTCAATCGCTTTAACAAAATCCATTAGGTTAATCGGTGAACCATGGCCTATGTTATAAACGGCGTAAGGCGCAGAGCTACTTGCAGGAGTACCATCTTCAACGGTCCAGCTATCATTACGTGCAGGCAACACATCCGAAATACGAACCACACCTTCGACAATATCATCAACATGAGTAAAGTCGCGCCACATATCACCATTGTTATTAATATCAATGGTTTCACCATCAAGAATCTTTTTAGTGAAAATAAAAGGAGCCATATCAGGGCGTCCCCATGAACCGTAAACGGTAAAGAAACGCAGGCCTGTGGTCGGAATATCGTATAGATGCGAATAACTATGAGCCATTAGCTCATTAGACTTTTTGGTTGCCGCATACAGTGACACCGGGTGATCAACACTATCAGATGTAGCAAATGGTACCTTGGCATTTAAGCCATATACAGAACTAGATGATGCATACACTAAGTGCTTAACATCATTTTGACGACAACCTTCAAGGATATTCAAATGTCCTACTAGGTTAGAGTCTGCGTAAGCATGAGGGTTTTCCAAAGAGTAACGTACGCCAGCTTGCGCGGCCAAATGAATAACACGATCAAATTTCTCTGTCGAGAAGAGTGTTTCCATCACAGAGCGATCAGCAATATCAACGTTCAAAAACTTGAACATAGGATGTTCAATACGGGACAATCGAGCAAGCTTCAAGTTTACATCGTAATAATCGTTTAGATTGTCGATACCAACAACTTCATTCCCTGCAGCATTTAGCTTCTCTACGGTTGCACTACCAATAAAACCGGCCGCACCTGTCACTAAGTATTTCATCAGATTGATTACCTTAATAAAACGAAAGCCAGTCACTACGACTGGCTTATTATAATGTCATTTTGATTAGTCGCTACCAAACAGGTCTCTGGTATAAACTTTATCAGCCACATCAGCAAGTTCTTCAACCATGCGGTTAGAAACAATAACATCTGACACTTGTTTGAACTCTTCAAGATCGCGGATAACGACAGAGTGGAAAAACTCATCTTCCTGAAGTACTGGCTCGTACACCACTACTTCAATACCTTTCGCTTTAATACGCTTCATAATGCCTTGAATTGACGAAGCGCGGAAGTTATCTGAACCAGACTTCATAATTAAGCGGTAGATACCCACCACTTTTGGCTGGCGTTTGATAATTGAGTCTGCAATAAAATCTTTACGCGTGCGGTTTGCATCAACGATTGCACCAATGATGTTGTTAGGAACTTCTTGGTAGTTTGCTAACAATTGCTTTGTATCTTTTGGTAAGCAGTAACCACCATAACCGAATGACGGGTTGTTGTAGTGATTGCCAATACGAGGGTCTAAGCCAACACCTTCAATAATTTGGCGAGCGTCAAGATTATGAGCTTCAGCATACGAATCTAACTCATTGAAATAAGCTACGCGCATCGCAAGATACGTGTTTGAGAACAACTTAACCGCTTCTGCTTCTGTAGAGTCAGTAAACAGAACCGAGATGTCTTCTTTTACCGCACCTTCGACCAAAAGGTTAGCGAACTTCTCTGCACGTTCGCTGCGCTCTCCAACGATGATGCGAGACGGGTGTAGGTTATCGTAAAGAGCTTTGCCTTCGCGAAGAAACTCCGGAGAGAACATAACATTCTGACAACCGAGTTCCTCTTTAATGCGCGCAGTATAACCCACAGGTACAGTCGACTTAATCACCATAACTGCATCTGGATTAATTGCCATCACATCTTTAATCACTGCTTCAACTGAAGAAGTATTAAAGTAGTTCGTTTGAGGGTCATAATCCGTAGGTGTGGCAATAACAACAAACTCCGCGTCTTTGTAAGCCAGCTCTTTATCTATCGTCGCGATAAAGTTGAGTTCTTTGTTTGCAAGGAAATGTTCGATTTCCGCATCAACAATTGGAGATTTCTTGTCATTCAACAAGTCCACTTTTTCTTGGATAATATCAACCGCCACAACCTCATGGTTTTGTGACAATAACATGGCATTGGACAAACCGACGTAGCCCGTGCCTGCTACAGCAATTTTCATTTTTATTTCCTATTATTTAACTGACGCTAGCATATCAAAACACCGACACTCTCGGTAGAGTGTGGTGAATAATTAGAAAGCTCAAACTCGCGACAAGAACTTAATTTAACTGAGAACCCAAATAACGCAAATACGCGTTGCGAATGCGCAGCTTGTTCTGCTCAAAGTACTCTTGGCCATAACGGCCTCGGTTAAAGTAGCGACGAAGCATGCTATTATCCATCACAAGTTCATCCCCTTGGCCTGCCGCTAAGTAATTATAATCGTTGCCAACTCGCGTCGTAACGTTGAAATCATAAGCCTCGTTACCACGAACTTGTATCACTCCCGGAGACATATCACGCCATGGCGTTAATGGCAGCTTTACCGACACAGTGACAAACTGCTCTTCGTCTGTATCGTTAAACTTTGTCACCTGATAACTTGCAGATACTTCTATGTCTTCAAACCAATGTGAGGTCGTGAATTTTGCGCCAACATCCCCTTTCCAAAACTCGCCAGCAGTTGCGTTAAACTGCCAATCCCACTCTGGCATGGAGAATGTGTAACGAGTTAAAAAGGTTTGGCGATCTGGATTCGCATAACCATTTTTGTCTTTTTCGTCTTGATGTTGGAAGTAGCTCATCTCTAGTCCCAACTCATGGTTACCCGATTGAGAGAACCAAGCTGATTCGCTACGCGCACCGATATAATCCGACTTAACCAAGCCTAGAGAGACCTGGTTAGCAATATCGACATATGGTAAACGGAAGAACTGATGCACCATTACACGATCAATCTCGCTCTCATACGCGCTGTCTTCGAAATACCCACCCTCTTCAAAATCATCACTTTCTGCTAAAGGTAAAATATGACGAACATCTATTGCCGCGCCAGACCATAGGTAGGTGTATAAGTTGCTGGACATGGCAAAAGAGTAATCATACACACCGTACTCGGTTGCTACGCCATGCCTTACCATAGGGGAAAGTACTATCTGCGAATCTAAAGTGCCTGAATTAACTCGCTCCGTTTTCCAATCAACCATGTCTAATCTTTCCGACAAATCGCGCGTGATAAACTGAATGTCATCACAAGCTGCGCTACCATTGACAAAACTTTGGTAACAGTTAGAGTTAGACAAAACGCTGACCACTGGTTTTTGGTTGGCAAGCATCACAAGTTCAAATTGATCCGATGCAGCGCCAATATCTTGCGCTGCATTTTGACCAAAATGACTCGATACAATCCCCAGAGCTACACCTAATCCATCTGCTTGATTATGGTTGTATCGACGGTTCTCTAAAGCCACCACGACTCTACCATTGACTAACCCCACTTGAACATTAACGAAACCTTCGTTTTTTAACGCACTCACCAAAGTTGAGATCGAAGCATCTTGAAACTTCTTCTGTTCTACAAAAAGCTTATCTCTCAAAGACATATCGCTTTGAGAAAAGCTAACTGAGCGTGTGTAATCAGATATCAGAGGGATTGAAAAAGCGGCATTCCATACATTTTTAGTATCAGTGTCATGGCCTGAATAGACCTGATAACTAAGAGAAGCTGTTATATCATACGGGAGCAGCTCTTTTGGCGTAAAAATCTTTACTGAAGAATTAAACTCTTCTGAGTCGTACTCACCTACCAACTGAATGAAATTGAATGGTTGGTACTCAACACCACCAAATGGGCCATCCATAACACCAAGCGGAATGTCTGACTGACCATACCCCAACGACATTCGAACTGGAGCAAAATCGAAAGAGTAGTCAGCAACTATATAATTCGTATTAAAGTAGTTTAACTCTCCTCCAAGATCTTGCACGCCAACTGCCAACTTGAGTTTATTAAAATCTTTAAAAAAAGGAAGTTGATACTTAAAAGAGGCTGATAGGTCTCTAACACTCCCCACAACAAACCCATTAGAACTATAGTCTTCAGTCACGATTCGGCCTTGTGCCTCTAACCCTTCGATTAGTCCGAGAGAGAACGTTAAAGACTCTATATCAGAGACGTTATTCCTAAGCGGTAACCCATGTGCAAAGTCAAAGCCAAAGCTCCCGTAGTTTTGAACTTGGGCATTGGGTATAAAAGTCAAACCAGTAAAACTTTGGTTAGAAGGTAATTCTTTTACTAATATAGCTGGAGTTTCTGCATATGCACATTGAGAGAAAGAAAATAAAGTCCCACTTACCAATGTAGCTGCTATAATTTTATTTATCATTGTTTCATTCAAATATTTCACGTTTTCACTTAAGTAAAGTTACGATTTCAATAGCTCATCTTACTTTTAGCATGTGATACTTCCAAATCACTTTAATAAAATACCGAGTAGAGCACTAAGCAAGTTCATCGTCCATAATGAGTATCTTTATAAGTTTTAGTTAATAGCAATATCTAAGCACTTATAATTTTGGTTAAATCATTAGCCATATATAAACACTGGCATCACCATATGATATGCTTTAATGATACATCTTAGTTGGAATTGTCTTCGTTATTAGTTAACCCCTTATAATAACTAAAACCTAATAAAGCCCAAAAATAATAAAATATAGGTAAACTATATACCACATTAGCAGAGAGCATGGCGATTAGACTAGCACACAATGAGTAAAAAACACCCTTCGATAGAGGATCTTTATTAGAAAGATAAAATGTAAACTGTAGTAATCTCCATAAGAAATAAATAAAAAATAGAAAACCCAAAAAGCCGAACTCCAACAAAAATTTAATCCAATCATTATGAGGATCAAAAGTAATACCAGATTGAGTTGTTAAAGCATCCAAAACCACATAATGCCCTAAACCAGTTCCAAACCAGAAATGTTCATTAAACCAGTCAGACAATAGCAACCGCCAATGCATCAACCTCCAGTTAAAAGAGTTCCCTACTTTTTCTCCTTGTTCAATATTAATACTTATTCCTGTTTCCACAAATTCAGACACTCTAGCGGAGATAGAAGTATGTTGAAATATATATATACCGATAGGGACAATAATAATAAAAAACAAAGGAATGATAATGATTTTTCGATTAGACTTTACCAAAGACAAGTAACTTATAAATAATATAAGAATAATAGCATTCTTTACTGTTCCTGTAACGAACACAACAAAAACAGACAATAAGAATGCTAACAGGGTCAAATTACTTTTTGATGAATCATAATAAACATAAAATAAAACAGCAAAAAATAGAGCAAAATTGGCCAAAATATTTATTTTCCCAGCCAACCCGGAATACCTTACCACACCATCAATTTCTTCTGCTCCTAGAGCAAGTACAGGCCCAAGAGCACCAGCAATTAAGTGTATAAATACTGATAAAAAAACGACTACAAAAAACCATTTTCTAACTCTGGGAATAGAGTATGATAGGCAACCGAATATAAATATACATTGACAAGTAACAAGCCTAATATAAGTAGAAACAGACGTAAGTAAAGAATATCCTTGAATAACACCAATAGCAGTAGAAAAAATCAAAAAAATGTTTACATAAATTAAAACCTTAAAAATCCCACCTTTATTTAACGTGTTTCTAAAATGGTCACCTCCAACCAAAAACAATATCACAAGAATATCAATTATTAATGGAACAATAATACCAATCGCAACAGAATCATATGATACTAATATAGTTTTTAATAACCATAAAAGAGAGAGCAAACCCCATAAAACTGTTGTCATTTTAACTTCTGCCTTTCTATATACTTAAGGTAAATGAAGTTACAAAACACATCAACAATCCCAGAAAAACTCTGCCGCTGAGCTTTTGAATATATTTCATCATATTTTTTTGGTGCCGACAATATATCAAAATATTCATTAAATATATTTTGATAGAAAAATCTCTCTCTATTAAAATCAGACTTCGTAAATAAATTAGATATCTTGGTCAATGCTTCTGACTCAGAGAGGGTTGAAACAGATCTTTCAGAGAAATTCTTTTCAAATAAAGAACCAAAAGTATTGTCATCAACAAAAATTGGTATATCCAAGTTGGAGACTGGAGCTAGTGTGAGAACACCTAAGCACATGGCTTCCATAGCACCTCGCCCTGTACCAATTGAAAAGTCAAAATCAGGTAACCAGCGTACAGCATCCGTCGTAACTTTTTTATCAGTATGGAAAAATATTCGATCTTGTATAGATAAATAATTACACAAGTCTTTTAATTCACTTAAGACATGCCCATCCTCCAATACACCAACAACATCTACACTAAGATCATGTCCTAATTTTTTTAGTTTATAACTTAGATTAATTGCCGATAATATTTTTTTACGATACTTTCTTCCAACTCGGGCAATGCATATTGCTCTTCTTTCAAAGGAACGCTCGAAAAACAAATTATCCTTCGTTCTTTCATTTACAAGAGCCATAATTTCGTTTCTATTGATTCTATTAGGTATCAAATAACTTGAAACGTTCTTATTATGAAAATGCTCTTGGTCTTCTTTTGAAAACACTGATATAGAATAGCACCTTGGATAGTAACGTAAAGGTTTACCTCCACACTTAGTAAGGACTAAAGGATTATTTTTAAAGATAGATACGACTCTAGCAAAGCTAAATGAATGCTCATCAAAACAATGTAATGTATCGTTTACATTTATTATTTTATATAATAAACTAAAGGCACCACAATATCCATTATCTCTTATTGATATAAAAGTAAGATTATCATATTTCACCCTTGGTTTTGTATGACCAATAATTACTACCTTTGAGTCAACATACTGTTCAGAAAGAGCTTTTAAACTATAATAGTGTCCTCCAATTCCCTGGTCCATAGTGAAAGCTAAAAATGTCAACATTGTTTATATAACTCCATTATTTTTCCAGATATTATCTTATTTGAATAAGTGTTTAAAAATACACTTTCTGTCTCATCACTTTTCATGCCTTCCAATTCATAAGCTTTTAATACTTCGCCAACCTTAATTATCATTTCTTCTTTTGAATTAACCACATAAACTCCTGTACAAATATGGCTTAACCTCTCGACATCACCTACATTTCGGCTAATTACAGGCAATCCGGATGCATAGGCCTCCTTAACAACTTGTGGTGAGCCTTCTCTATCCGATGTGAGAAGCATTAAAGATGAAATACTATACAATTCCTTGACTTCTTTCCTCGACAAGTTTTCAAGTGCTCTATATTTAACATTGTGGGATTTTGATATATTAGTAAATACATCTAGAAAATAGTCAAAGTTCTTCTCAGGCCTATCAGGGCTACTGGGAAATATAATAATTTTTTCGTTAGTTTGTATGTTCCTGTTATTAGGATTGAAAAAATCAGTATCTATACCACATGGTATAACAGAAAGCTTATTTGAGCTTTCTGTTAGCTTATTAGTTAGAACACCGTTTAATTCATCGCTAACTGCAATTGATTTATTAGAAAGATAAAACGCTAACTGGCTGATTAGCTTTACTAAGCTTGAACCACCTAAAACATCTGAGCCATGAAATGTAACAATTACTTTAATACCTTTAAGTTTAATAATTGGCAGTAGAAGTAAAACAGGGAAAAATGATAGTCCATAGTGTATATGAATAATGTTAGGATTATATTTAAATATTTTTTTGGCAAGAGGAAAAATATTACATATATACTTTCTAAAAAAACCAAATTTAGGTTTATCCAAGTTGAATACATCAACGTTTAAACCATGAAACCTTATTAAGCTTTCAACTTGTTCCTTTACAAATATACCTTTATTTCCTCTTGAGTCTGGATACATGTTAGTTATTACTAATGTTTTCATTTACTATACCAGTTTAGAAATAATTTCATCTGTAGAGAAAAACTCTTCTTTATTATATTTGCTAGGATTCCAAGAATTGGATATAGTCTTATTAATAGCACTTTTAAGTTCTAGCAAGTCATAACAAACCACAGCATAATTTTTCTTATCAAAATATCCAGCCAAATCTAATTGATGTTTATCTGAACGCTCTAAGTTAGGTACAACAATAAATCTTTTTCCTAATTCGGCCAACTTATAACATGTGCCAGCCCCAGCATGACAAATCACTAAGTCCGCAGTATTATATAGTTCATTAATATCACTAACGAAAGAATTAAACTCTATAGATTGAACATTATTATTGGCATCATATCCCGGCGCCTGGATAACAGCCTTCCAATTATTTCTAACAATTATATCCTTACAATGTTCGACCAAAGATGGAAATGGAGTTGTACCTACCGTAACAAATATGTTAAAGCCTTCCACAATATTTAGCCCTCGGGTATAATTCAGATAATGATTCATTCTGAATATAAAAGTCTGTTGATAAATAGTACATCAAGGCACCTGCCATTGACTTAGTTGTAAACCTAGACCATGTTTCTATATGAATAACTTTTTTCCCAAATAGCCTAAAGACTAAAGCTGGGATAACAGCGATACCTGGACCACATGATATTATCCCTGTTGTATTATTTTTTCTAACAAGATACCAAGAAATTTTAATATTTTTTATAGATGCATTAATCATATTCATTAATTTCGCATCATACTTATCTCGAACTTCAGTAGCTAAATAACATTTATCAAAAATATCAACACTAATATTTTCCGAATCAGTAAAGGCAAAAAATTTTAGTCTATCATCTCGTTCTTTTAATTTTTTACGAGGCGTAGTGCTTGAGCTTCATGTCCACCTTTACCAAAACAAACTATCACTCGACCTTTCTTTTCCAAAACAAAACCTCAAAGAATAAAAATCACTGATTATCTATAAGTTTTATATCCCAACCGACCAATAAGAGTAAGTATGCATATAGATTGTATAATATAATATAATGCTACTGATATAGATAAGAAAACCAGTGTATCTATCTCAGACAAAGAAAATAAAGATGAAAAAAACAATGAAGTAGCTACAAGTATCAGTTTAAAGAGATTAAAATAGAAATAATACCTTACCTTACCTATAACATTAAATGCATCTACAATTGGACCAGCGACAAAGTTGGCTGCGACTTGAATTGATAAAACCTTAGAATAAAGCCCAGCCTCAACCCAATTATCACCAAATAATACGGAAAATGCTTGCTCCGCAAACAAAAATAAAATCAATGAAAAAACTATAGCTAAACCTAGCATTTTCATTATTATACTCAATGTCAAAGACATAATTCTTTGTGATTCAGACAATCCTATCTTAGATATTTCCCCGTAATAAACTTTTCTTACATTGCCTATAATCATAGTAGCAGGGATAGATATCATTGACATTGCCAACCCTAAAAAACCTACTGATTCATTACCATATTCCTTCGTAAAGTATATTATTGGTAATGCTTGAGATATAGCAAGAACAGTTCTAGATGGTAACCTAAAACGAGGATACTCTTTATACTTCCTAAATATTGCATAATTTAACAGCAGTCTTTTTCGACAAAACACATCTAAACTACTATTAAATAATTTATATTTTTTTAGCATATATGCTATGCCAAAGCCTTGTTGAAACGCAGAGCCGAAAATAAGGCCAATACTGCCAGCTCCAATCAAGCCACCTAGTACTTTAACTCCTCCACCAGCAACTGACTGTTGCAGCTGAGTTATGGAAATGACTTTATACTCAGCCTTTCTAACGGAGTAAAAGGTTAGAGTTTCATATACAGAAATCAATATAGCACCAAATATGATAATTGATATTTCCATATATTTAAACGTGACTTCACTTGAATTATAGAAAGGTGAAACAAAAAAATATGAAACTGGAGCCAAAAAAAACTAATTAAAATAGATAGCTCTGTAATTCCTCTTGCTTGTCTTTTGGACTTTGCAATAGGTATAGCATCACAAAGCCGAAGTGATATTAATCCTCCACATACTGTCATGATTGACATCGCTGCTGTATAAACTCCAAAATCTTCTGGTTCGTACAGTCTGGTTAATATTGGAGTTAAAGATATTGATATCACTTTTGCAAGGAACGAACTACCGATCAATCTAGCTATACTTTTCCTAAAAGTATCGGTGCCCATAACTATAGCTCCACAAATCTCTTTAGATTATTAGCAACTATATCTGCTCTATATTGCTCTCCACTTCTAGTTATATAGATAGCTTCTGACTTAAGTCTAAATCCGGTCTTCTGATAAACTTCATTATATGCTAACTTAATTAAGGTTAGAACATCTATTGCACTAGCTTTTCCTCGGTTAACTATGAAGTTTGCGTGCATGGCCGAAATCTGAGCTCCACCAAACTTATATCCTTTTAGACCAACATCTTCTATAACTTTTCCTGGAGGACCAATAGTTTCATACATTTTCGGATTACTAACAAATACGGAACCACAACTAGGCTCTTTACGAGGGAACTTCATTCGCCTTTCTTTAAGAATTTCGAGACATTTCCTTCTCAACTCGATTTTGCATCCAGGCTGTAACTTCAATTTACAACTTAATATAATTTCATTCAATGACTGATAACAGCTTTCTCTATAATCAAAAGCACATTTATCTACTCTTCTCTCTATAATATTTCCACTTTCATCAATAGATAATACCGAGAGTATATTACTCGAAATAGACTTTCTTTGGCTACCAGCATTCATATAGATCACTCCACCAAATGAGGCAGGTATGCCAATTAAGTGTTCCAATCCAGAAAAACCTTTAGCAATTAATTTCCTTACAGTAGTTGGGGTAAAGCATGCAGATCCAATGTTTACAACCCCATCGTTGGAAAGACTTATATCTTTAAACTTTCCATCTAGTTTAATTAAGACACCATCAAATCCAGAATCCGAAAACAATAAATTTGATGTATTTCCAACAACTAACCAAGGTAAATTTCTCACCTTAGCAAACTCTATCGCTTCTAAAATTTCTTTTTCATTGTTTACTATTGATAAATACTTTGCTTTACCACCAATTTTCCAATGAGAAAAAGAACTAAGACTAACATTTTCTTTTATATTCATTTTTAAGGAGAAAATTCTCAACACCTAATCCATGTGAAAGATAATTTATTAAGTTCCCCCTTAATAGTTAAAGTCCGTCAAGGGAAAACTTATATTTACTTTTAATAACTAAGAACAAGAAATTATTTAGAATATTTCACTTTCACACCCAAACCATCTAATTTAATAATGAGATCATTATATCCACGTAGTGCCATTGAAACTCCTGTAATTCTGGAGACTCCAGAAGGAGCACATAATGCAGCTAAAACCGCAGCCATAGTACCGCGTAAGTCAGTTGCTGAAGCATCGGATGCATTAAATATCACAGGGCCATTCGTTGTTATCTGTCCAACAGATGCCTCTAGTTCTAAGTTTATAAATTTCTGTAACTCAGACAAGTAGCTAATTCTCTCTGGATATCTATAATCATGAATTCTAGATTTACCTACAGACATTAACCCTAACATCACGTAAAAAGGCTGCATATCCGAAATAATTCCAGGGTGGGTGCCACATGCGACTTCGAATGAATGAGCATGCCCATCCACCATACAAGAAGGACCAATATAAATACTATCGCTATTTTGAAAAAAATCGACCCCAGCATTCTTAAGGTACATTAATGGAATTTCCATAGAGGAAAAAGGAACATTTTTTATTAAAATATCCCCTCCGGATATTGCACCATATACTAGCCATGTTAATGCTTCTATCCTATCCGGTAATACGTGATAAGTATGCCCTTTTAATACATTGCAGCCTGTGACTTTAATATAACTTTGTCCAATTACATTTATTTCCACACCACTTCTTCTTAAAAACTCTATTAGATCTTCTATTTCCGGAGTTATATAGGCATTAGATAATACAGAGGTGCCCTTGGCTATAGAGGCCATTAAGAGAGCGTTTTCTGTTCCTCCAACAGTCGAGATAGGAAACTCGAATTGACAACACTCTATCGTTTCAGGAGCAGTTACAACTATACAATTTTCCTTTTCCTCGACATTACAACCGAACTCTTCCCAAATAGATATATGTACATCATATTTTCTCGCGCCTATATTACACCCTCCAGGATACGGTATGTAAGCTTTTCTAGATCGCTTGAGTTGTCCTGCAACTAACAGATATGTTGTTCGAATTGGGTAGAAATAATCATCGAGTTTACGTGGCTCATAAGCTTCAGAATTAATATATAGAGAGTCTCCATCAATTTTAGTCTTTACGCCATTATTATTAAGGAATCTTTCTTTATGCTTTGAGTCAACTAAGTTTGTCGGATACCCGGTTAAAGTCACAGGTTCGTCACAAATAGTGGCAGCAGCTAAAAGACGTGTAGCAGAATTTTTAGCTCCAGATACAGTTACAATACCTTTAGGGACCTGTCCACCCTCAACTTCAAGTATATCTTTATATAAAGTCATCTCAATTTTTCCAAAAAATTAAATTATAAAATAATAATAACGCTAGCCTAAAATCAAACCGTTACTTTAGTTCCGTTCTTATATGGAGGTTTTTATTAAACACTTTATTAAAATATGTTAAGAACTTCCAAATATGAGAGATTAAAAAGAAATAGCAGCCAAATAGAACCAAAAAAGTAATAAACATTATTGATTCACTTACATTAGTAAAATCAGCCCATAAGCCTACCGCAGCACAAATCGATGCCATCGAACAGATGAAAATTAACGTTGCACCTGGTGAAAGCCCAATACGCTGACAAATATGGTGTAGATGTTCTCTGTCTGGTTGGAATGGTGACTGACCTTTACGAATACGACGGATCATAATGGTTGCCATGTCCATCAACGGTAAAGCTATTAACCACAGTGCTGTGACTGGCTTGAAGGCTACCGCTCCTGGTTCTTGCGTGCCGCGAATCAGCATCCAGACCACTGTAAAGCCGATAAACATACTGCCAGCATCACCCATAAAGATTTTAAAGCGACGACCAAGTGGGAAACCTAAGTTCATGAAGATGTAAGGAAGCATCGCAGTCACGATCATTAAACAGATCGTGGCTAAATATTCGTTTCCGTTGTAGGCAAACACAATACCTAATGCTGTAAAGGTGACCGAGGCTAACCCGCCCAGCAAGCCGTCTATGCCATCAACCATATTAAATGCGTTAATTGCGCCTATTACCGCAATAACGGTGATCACTGCGCCAGCGACTTCATTAAGGGCAATGGTTTCGCTCCCCATTAAGTAGCCTAAATCGTGTAAGCTGTGGCCTCCGATGTAAATCATCGCAAGGGATATTCCAGCTTGGATAATAAGACGAATTTTGAAACTTACATCGTAGTAGTCATCTAATGCGCCGAGCACTATAAGCACAGCCGAACAAGATAAGTAGAGTGATAGGTTGTCATTCATTGGTAGGAACAGAAGGAACCCGACCAGTATAGTAGAGAAAATGGAGATGCCTCCTACAAGGGGTACTACTCCTTGGTGAAGCTTTCTTGCATTGGGTTTATCTACTAGACCTACGCGCTTAGCAACCTTGCGCATAACAAAAAGTAGAACGAACGACAAAATAAATACAAATAAATATGCATTATTCATGATAGCCAACTGTGTTATTAAATAAGTTTGAGGTAAATCTATAACGCATCCGACTGATTCCCTTTACGGATTCCATTGCATCACAGGTCCGATACTGCAGATTCTTGCTTCGCTCGTATCTAGACACGCCGAACTCTAAGAATGAGCAGGTGATTTTTTGGCGTGACAAAACCACATTAGCCAACGTGGGTTGTAACGCATTGCAAACGCTAATTTCTAATATTGAATATGTAAGTAACTGAGTTCCACCGACACTAGCTCGTGACGGCCATCGGTTCTCAGCCTTTTATAGGCAGGCCAAATACAAAGCTGAACATACTAACTGACGGTTTGGACCGGTAGTTATGTACTTCTATAAACCTAGTATTTGGTTTTGATAGGTATGAGAAATGGAGATTTAAATTGTAACCTATGCCTAACCAACATTTGCTCGCCACTTTGTTAGCTTTGAGCGTCCCTCTGACAAAAGGGAATTACATAAATTTGTAATAGTTCTCGTTTTTTATAAATCAATCTTGCCAGAAATGCACTTAGGTGCTTATTATTATTAAATAATTATCTTGCTTGGTCTCTCTTCTGTTAGGAAAGAGACTAACAGATGATTTAGGCACGCTACCGCCCCTAGGTCTGGCTCCTAGAAGCAAGTTTTATACGTAGTGTTTAATGGTTGCGTTTCCAAACAGGAGACGAATTGTATAGTAAACACGTTGCAACTAAAAGTAGAACGTGCAAAAAGCTTGCAAAAAAATGTCTTTTTTCTGACACTTAACTCGCCATAAACGTGACGCTTTTTTGTTGACTTACTAATTATTAAACTCCTTCCGGCATAGCTGATGTTTGTATAGCTAGCGCGTTAATCTCAGAAGCCTAAGTGAAAATAGTTGCAATAATATGAATTGCATCACAACAGGTTGCAATACTACACAGTCAAATTTATGACGAATATCTAAGTCTCTCTAAACTTTCGGTTTTGCTGTTTTCTTACTCTCATTATCCTTGCCTACAATGCGCTCACTTATTCACCACTTTCTGCTTACCTTGTTCATTGCGCGATTGACTGAGCCGTCTTTACGTCGCGAGGTGTCGCTATATAAAAGCAAATACTCGTAAGCGTGGGTTAACAAAGGAAAAGGCGTCGTTTCGTTATGAAAGTACTGCACCACGGTGGGAAAAATACGGTTACAGGCTCTTGTCACGAGCTCGTATTACAAAATGGAAGTGTGCTGATCGACTGTGGTTTGCTACAAGGTCAAGATAATGCTCAGCAGGAGAGTTTGAATATCGACTTTTCTATCTCTGATCTCAAAGCGGTTGCTCTAACCCATTCTCATATCGATCATGTTGGTCGGCTACCTTGGCTATTGGCTGCAGGTTATAAGGGACCTATCTACTGTACGAAAGCCACCGCTGAGCTCGTACCGCTTATGTTAGAAGATGGATTAAAGCTCCAATTAGGCATGAGGCGCCATCAAAGGGAAAGCTTGCTCGATTTTATTCGAACGCTTATTCGCCCTTGCTCTTACTCCCAATGGATAGAGATAGAAGAACATACCTATCTTCGCTTTCAACCAGCAGGACACATTTTAGGGTCTGCATATGTTGAGTTTCATTTATCAAACAATGAAGTTGTTGTGTTCTCAGGGGATTTGGGACCTCGCAACACGCCTCTCCTACCTGACCCGGTATCGCCTGAAAAAGCTGACTATTTGTTTATCGAGTCAACATACGGCAATAAAGTTCACGAAGATGTTGAGTCTCGCAGTAGGCGATTGCTTTCTATTATTGAGCACGCACTTCAGGATGGTGGCGTAATTGTTATACCTGCTTTTAGCGTCGGGAGAACTCAAGAGTTACTGTTTGATATAGAAAAGCTTATTCATGAGCACGCCTTGCAAGATTCTCTGCCTATTATTCTCGATTCTCCTTTGGCTAAAAAGGTAACTACTACCTATAGGCAATTTAAAAAGCTTTGGGGAGCTGAAGCGAAAGAGCGGCTCGAGCATCACCGACACCCTCTTGCGTTTGATCAATGTATTACCGTCGAAAGCCACACTGACCATTTAAAGCTCGTCAATCGACTCGCGAGCACGGCAGAAGCTGCTATCGTAGTTGCGGCCTCTGGTATGTGTGAAGGTGGACGTGTCGTCAATTATTTAGAAGCATTGCTGCCAGATAAAAGAAATGATGTGTTATTTGCAGGCTATCAAGCAGAAGGGACGCTAGGTCGGCGAATTCAGGATGGAGAAGAGAACATATTGATTGAAGGAAGGCGCGTTAGAGTGGAGGCTCAAGTACATACCATGTCAGGTTACTCTGCACATGCGGATAGGGAAGATTTAATACAGTTTGTTTCTGGTATTCCTACTCCTCCGAAAGAAGTTCACCTTATTCATGGTGAACAAGCGTCGAAAAGATCGCTTTATCAACAACTGATAACCCTCGGATATAACTGCGTTATATAGTGAAATGAACAATCATTTAATTTCGAGACAATATAATATATCGCAAACATAGTTTTTCGAGTTCATTGATATAATTACGTTAAGATTCAAAAACAAGTCATGAACAAGGACTCAGGTTCAAGAAAATTAACAAAGTTATGAGCATGTTCTGGATTCAGGGATATAATTTCTATACGAAATAAATTATAATCGCCGACTTGTAAGCAATTGGCTAGTCGATAACAACTTATTCCATTCCTATGACAGACAGTATGAGCGACACGCTTCAAGAACGAGAAGCTTCTGAATTAACTAAGCATAATTCTATCAGCATAACATCAGCATTGGACGAGTTATCCGCAAGTGAATCAAATGCTTGCCTTTATATCTACTGTCCAAAAGAAGACGAAGCAAAAATTGCTCAAGTACTTAAGAGGCATCCTGAGATTAACGCTCAGGTTAATAACTATTCTCTTAGAGACTTCAAGAGCAAAACGCTTTGCCACTTCAAAAGCTCGCATCTAGATCCTGAACAGCAAGCGTTTCTTGTCGCGGCGACAGAGCTAGGTGCTTGGGTTGAGCCATTAGTGAGCTATTTTGACCGTTCACTCGGATATACTGAAACTGAGCTTTTGCACAGCGGCTACTTCTTACACCAAAAAGCTTTTTCTATCCTTTCTAATCGTAAGAACAGCTGGCAAAAACGCTTCATCGATCTGTTGTTTGTTTTCATGCTGTCATGGGTTGCTATTCCAGTAGGGCTTATTACGGCACTACTCATCAAGCTTGAATCGCCAGGTCCGGTATTCTTTAAACAGCGTCGTACCGGCCAGTATAATGAAGAGTTTGAAGTGATTAAGTTTCGCTCGATGCGAAACGATGCAGAAAAGAACGGAGCCCAATGGGCAACAAAAAATGACGCTCGCGTAACGAAAGTCGGCTGTTTTATTCGTAAAACTCGCATTGATGAGCTCCCTCAGTTAATCAACGTACTAAAGGGAGAGATGTCGATGGTTGGCCCTCGCCCAGAACGTGAAGTGTTCATCTCTGAGTTAGAAAAAGCCATTCCTTACTATCGCTTTCGTCACGCCGTTAAACCTGGGGTCACTGGCCTAGCTCAAGTAAAATACCCTTACGGCGCATCGGTAGAAGATGCTATTTGGAAGCATAAATACGATGTCTATTACATCAAACACCAAAACTGGATGATGGAAGTGAAGATTCTTTTCCTTACAGTCAAAACGGTGTTATTTGGGATGGGTCGCTAAAACACGGCGAATTTAATCGAACGGATCATAGATATGAAAAAAGAGCAGCGCCTTACGGTCGCTGCTCTTTTTGTATTTACTTTAGTTAGTTATATCTTAAAAAGTATGCTAACAATTATCTTGCAAATCTATAGATAATCTTTTTAGTAAACCTTGGAGAAAGCCTCAGCACCGCTTTTAATGAAGTGTTTACTATCAAGTTTTTCGTTGATAAGAAACCTATTCTTTTTTGATAGCGCATTAACCTACACTCTTGCTTGAAGTAAAAATACCCTCTGCGAGTAAGCATCTCTTTGCCCGAGCGCATTTTCAACAATGTGTCAGGTAAATTAGTTAGCTGATATCCTTTACTCAATAAAAGACTCCACAAAGCATAATCCTGAGCTTTCCGTAAGTCTGGATACCCACCTACGGATTCTATAATCGACTTTCGGAAAATAGAAACTGGATGGCTAAGAGGGCTACGACGAATAGCGAACTTGCGTAACTCTGCTGAACTAACTGGTAACTTGCGTTCAGAAATACGAAAGCTAAAACTCTCATCCCACTCCTCAATCGTTGCGCTAGAGGCAGCAATACTCGGATTTCGAAGCATAAATTCAACTTGCTTTTCGAAACGTTGCGGCAATGCGATATCATCGGTGTCCATTCTCGCAACTAATTCGTTTCGACAAGCTTTCAAGCCCGCATTTAATGCACCCCCTAACCCAATGTTCTGTGGCAACTCAACAAGTGTTAGAACATCACCAAGCTTGACCTTCCACGATACAATTTCATCTTCTAACTCAGAACATAGAGGCCCATCTTTCACTAAAACTATCTGATCTGGCTTTAAGGTCTGCCGCTCCCAAATACTTTCCATTGCTTCTTTTAAGTATGAGGGACTCTCTTGGGTATAGACAGAGAGCAAAACACTAAATTTCATTTAGGTAGATCCATTCTGTAAAGTTGACGCTTACCGCTAAATACCGAATCAAAGAAAACGGCCGTCCCGCATGATGATAATCGAGGATGGAGGTCGCACCTTGTTTCTCCTGAAAACTCAAATCCATGGAAAAACTCACCAATTGGTTTAACTTCACCAGTGACAAGGTTACAGAGAAGAAGATGCTGCATTCTAGCTTTGTCTGGATATGTATCAGTCACAAACCAATCTCCGACTACATGAGGATGCCCATCCCCATAACCTGAAAGTTTCTCATGCTGGAATGGAGTAAAGTTGCCAGAAGCCACATCAATAAGCCAATAACCATCAACTCCATTAGGACCCCGCATAAAACCAAGCACCGTTGACTCGTTAACCCAAAAACAGTGGCTTACCATACCAAAGTCACTCAACAAGGTGACATTTCCTGTTGTAATATCAAACTTGAGCAAGCGATCGAAACGACGCTTACCTAGTAAATATCGATGCATAAATATAAAGTGTTCACCTGATGGTGAGATCATCACGTGATTAAATTTATGCACCGCACTCTGAAAGTCTGGAGTGGGATTTATTTTACAAGCATCATCTAGAGAAAATAATAGTTTCGTATTACCAGTTTTAATATCTACAAACCATAATCCATCTTGGGTATTATCACGCAATTCTTTGTCTTTTAGTAGTGAGGTATTTCGGTAACCATAGTCCGGCCTTAAAGTCATCAGACGTTTATAGTTTAGCGAAATAAAATACTCGTCTTTGAAAGAATCCTGCACCGCATGGCTAAACTCTTTAATTTGCTTTCTTTCACTTACTGAATAGATTTTCGCAATGTAAATGTTTCTTTCGCTATCGTAGTCGTTGAAAATGAAAAGATCTTCATTTAGCCAATGCGCTCTGCAACCTTGCTGCCAGTTGTAGGCATTGACAGACAAGCTTAATAACATTTCTTGATTATTATCAAATACAGCAACTTCTACACTTTTTTCTATTGAAGGTAAAAGACTAGTTGAGCGACTAGATAATTGGGTAATTACCATTCCTAGGCTGTTTTCCGGGGACTTATCGTAGTAGCCAAAAAAGCTTTCCCTTGATTGGTTGGAATAAGCGATAGGGCTCACTTCAGATTTGAACTTGTAAGACTTTTTAGCTCGAACATACATTAATCTAGAGTAACAGAACTTTGCAAACTCTTTGATCGCAGGAAAGCGCCTCAGTACTCTGGCAATATTACGTTCCAACCCGCTATAACTACTCACTGTGCCTCCAAAATTTTACGATATAGTTCTTGATACTTTTCAGACATTTGCTTCGCAGAAAACACTTCTGTTGCGAGTCGTCTCGCCTCTTTTTTTGAGTTTTCATCAAAGTCGATCGGTGCTTGAGACAACTTTTGTTTAAGATGAAGCGTACCGGAATCTAAAGAAAATAATTGACACGCTTGTTTAGATTCTTGTGCTATCTCTTGGTGGGAGTCAATGTCTGATAATATTACAGGCAAACCTGCGGATAGAGCTTCTAAGACTGTATTTGGTAAGCCTTCAGATAATGAAGTAGATACAAAATAATCCGAAGCAGCAAGATATTCATTTACATTGGATACATTGCCCAAAAGACCCACGTTGGGCCCAGCTTTGACCTGAAGGTCATTTTTAAGAGGGCCATCGCCAAGAATAATCAAACTACCTGCACTTTTATTGGGTAGCCTATTAAACGCATCTATCAATAACTCCATGTTTTTTCTTGGAATTAAACTTCCCACAGAAATGTAAACCGGTTTCTCGTATTCTTGCAAAACCGAAGGAGCCTGTGAGCTTTCTACAAAGTCTTTTACACCATTCTGAATCGCATCACTCTCGATGCCAACACTCTTTAGCTGTGCTTGGATCGTTTTAGAGCATGACACTAAGTTGTGACACTTTTTCATAGCAGAAAAGTGCTGCTTAACCATCAACGCTCCTTTAATTCGACCAAACTTACTAATATAGTCCTCAGGTGGAAAGTTTCTCGATGTCATAACCCATGGAATGCTACCTGCAATTGAAGAGGCAAGACTGTCAGCTCGGATGCCCTGAGTATGGATTAAGTCTGGTTGGATCTCTTTGATTAAACTCTTCAGTGTTGAGCTAGCTAGAAACATGCCTTTAATTCTAGATAGATTCAAAGAATACAGATTGACCCCTGCACTTTCGTAGTCTTTCCAGCGGCTATTATGTTGAGGCTCCGGAGACAATGTGATCAAGTGTGGTTCAAAAATGTTTCTATCAAGGTTGTTTATGATATTAAGCAATTGATTTGTTGGGCCAGAGTGTTTCAATGTACTGACAACAAAGAGGATTCTCATGTTTGTACCTAATTAAATATTATTGTTTGATATGGTTCTGCGTTTTGAACTGTAGTGACAAACATTAGTGCAGAAAATGCTATTAAAGATAAATATATAAGCGGCCTAGACCTTCTATGAAAAATCAACACAATAGAAGGCAATATTATGATGGAAGCTGGTGTACAGAAAAGATCTTTTATACGAGCAAACATAATCCCATAATCGATAAAAAACAGCATCATCGAAAATCCATAAACATACATGGGTATTAGAATAGAATTATATTTGTTTACCTTAACCAATCTCTTGTAAAACAAGAGGATTAATACAGAAATTAATAAATGAACTAAAACGGTACCGCCAAATATAGAATATGACTCAGCAAACTTTGAATCCATGTATCTGACGAGTCTAAATTCATTACCCAGCCCCATAAACTCAGCAATATAGAGAACAATTGTCATCCCGAACCCACCAGCAGCAGCCATAACAAAGGATGCTGCGAGCACTGAAGACAGCATCCACGGACGCGCGAGCTTTTTCATAAAAATCAATAAAAAAGATAACACTGCAGCAATATGTACCAGTAAAGATGATGTCGCGGCGAGAGTAAAAATCAACTTCCTGCTATGGTATAAATAGTAGACGGCCATTAAAGTAATCGCAGAAGACAAACCATTCCGTATTTGCCCTAAGTCTGCCCGCATCCAGATAGCTATGTATAAAAGTACTGATAAGTAAAAGAAGTTCGACATTTTTTTAAATGCATAGAGCTTTATCCCTATAGATATAGAAGCAATAAAAAAAACAAATAGTTCGAAACTACCACCAAATGACTTAATAAATAGTGTTAAGAATGCATAAAGGCTTTCCGTCGGTTTTTCTCCAGAAGATGGGATATAGTTTGGAAATCCCATCTCTGAAACATTGTCGACATAATAGTAAATTTCTTCGTAGTTAAAGTAATCAACTGAGGCATATCTAATGCCAACAAAAAGCACAAGTAATATATAAAGTGCTGGCGATAAATTGATTACACTCTGACTTCTATTAACAGAAATAATAGAAAAAAACATAATCAGAAAGAATGGAAAGAAGTATATTGCCACTATAATTCAACCTTTAGTAAAAAGATAAGAGCATTAAGACTTAGCTTCAATTAAAGACTGATAACTTTGCAAAATTTTCTCTATAGTATATCGTTCAGATGTACTTTGTGTTTTTTTTCTAATAATACTGCCATCACAGACTAGTGATATTTTTTCTGCTAACTCATTTACGTCCTGATAGCCGACTAAATATCCATTTATGCCATCTTCAATGATTTCGCTTGGACCACTTGGGCAATCAAATGAAACAACTGGAGTCCCAAGTGTTATCGATTCAACAAGCACGTTTGGGAAGCCTTCAAATAATGAAGTTAATAACGTTGCCTTTGCATTGGCATAATAAGGAATCATATCACCCTGAAACCCCTCAAAGTCTACTCTTTTAAGTACATTAAACTTAGCGGCGCACTTCTTCAGTTCACTCTCCAAGCCTCCTTGCCCAACAATCTTCAAGCGGAGCTCTGGATACCTTGGTGCCACTTTCGAGAAGGCTTCAATCGCATAATGGAAAGCTTTTTGCTCTTCCAGTCTTCCCACACATAGCAAATAGTCTTCAATACTGGCTTCATTTACGATAGTGCCAAGTGACACTTGCTTCTGATAGTTCGCAACAATTTGGCAAACAGGATTGTTGATCACTTCAACTCTGGATGCTTCGACACCTAAGTAATCAATCAAGTCTACTTTCATTGCAGAAGATTGAGCGATAAAATAATCAGACAGTGCATAAAACTTCTTAATCAAATGTTTAACAATAAAACCGTGCCATAGGCCTTTTTTCTTTGATTCAGCTATAGATAAGAAAATGATATTTCTTGAAATCAATGTAAATTTCAGTCTCATGATACTTCGTATCAGACCCAACATTACTGATATTTGGCGGTTAAAAGATAAAACTATTTTAGGCTTTGCTTGCTTAAGATAGCGAGAAATAGCAACGGCTGAATAACGGGTATGCTTAACGTCTAAATTAATTAAGTTCACTTCGGAAGCTAGCTCTTTTTCTCTGACAGCACCGTTTAGACTCAATACGACTAAGTCTACAGAGTACCCCTGATTAACAAGACCGTTCGCTAAAGTTACACAAACTTTCTCTGCACCACCGCCACGTAAGCCACCAATAATAAATGTTATTGATTTTCTCATCGTTTGCTGACCTTCAGTGCTGTATGATATAGCTTGGTGTAAGCAAAAGCCTTTAGTCGATTGAAGTCATCAAGTGCACTATATTTGTTTACTTGTGACTTAAGGTTATTGTTTCTAACGAAAACTGAAAATGATGCTAACCATGCCATTTTTTCATCAAGACGATCTGCCTTAGCATAAGTTGTTTTAGGCCAGTGCTTTGCCCACATATCTAAAGACTTCTCATTAAATATACCTAACTCTTGCAATACACCACTATTAATCTCATTCAAAACGGTGCTCCTTAGGTCGTGTCTCAACCATTTCCCATAACAATTGTTACGACTAGTGAGCGTATCTTCTACGATACTGTTAGCTTTGTTGTAACGACGCCCTGTCCTAGCCCAAGGAATATCCAATAAGTTTCCAGGCAACAACTCAAGTAAGTGTTCATAGTTATCGTCTGTACGACAACTAGGATCTAACGACCACATAAACCCAAATACATCCGGTGAAGTAAACATCTGGTACAAAGGAATTCTGTCATCAATAACTTCCATGCAAGCGTTCAACTGGCGGCGCATATAATGCTGTTGCATTTCTATCTCTCGATAAGACATCTCACTTCGCCCAGGGAATCGAGACCGCTCACGTTCTAAGTCTGCTCGAACACCATGAATAGCCGCCTTTTCAACAGAAGCTCGAAGAAAAGCAAAATGATTCATATGTCGGTCAAGTATATGAGGCAGCTCAGAAGTTTTTCTGCCAGAATATTCGCCTCTACCAATACTGTCACCATAACTACCAGCCAAAATTCCATCGATACCAATAGTTTTTGAAACATCTGCCATTGCATGCAAATGCACGGGAGAATATTCTGCGCCTCGTTCAGCTGTGAGAAAAATATTGTTGTAAAGCACCTCTTCAGTCAAAGGCTTATAGCTGAATTCCCAGCCAAAGCTTTGTGCAATTCGCTGCGCATATACTACATCACGAGAGTCCTTTAAACCCCATGTTAAAGCGGTAACATCGCCAGTATATTTACCTGTAACCTGTAGCTCCCTCACGATAGCAGCAACAATTCGGCTGTCCATACCACCAGATAGTAGAATACCTATATTCCTTTTTCCGTTAAGGAATTCAAGGGCTTCAATTTCTAGTAACTGTTTTAGCTTTTTTGCTACTTCTGGAGAACTTTTTTTATCTTTAAGATGAGGAGGCAAATCTAAATAACTCCAAGACTCACTATCTTTTGACGCACGCTTTGCCATCCAAGGTGTTCGTTCAATTCCTTGAACCATAGTTCGGTTCGAGAATATGTAGTTTTTCATCAAAAACTCCATAACCGAAATAGGATCTACTAAACGCCCTTGAAGATCAAACTTAGAAATATGCTTTTTATAGTTGATACAATTCTCACCCTCTGAGTAGAAAGTTCGAGTTCCCAGACCTAGCTTACTCATGCTACTAAAACCTTAATAAACTGCTATAGGCGAAGTTTTTTAATTTGTTCCGCCCTGAAAATAATTACCACTCTAAATATTTATACTAATTTGAGAGAAGAATATAAACGCTTAAAGCTTCTTGCTTATGAAGTCTTCGATCATGAAGAATTCAGGAGAAAATGCTCCCTCAATCCACTCTAGTTCATTGTTCCAATACCCGGGGCAGTCAAGATATCCTTTTCGCGCAAAAGAGTAACTCAACTCAACAATGAGAGGTTTGTCATCCAACGTAACAAAGTCAAAAGCAAGACACTGGGAGTTCAACTTCTTTGTTACATCAAAAGCAATTTTCAAACATTCTTTGGGTATTTGATGCGGGTCGTAAATAATATTACCACTACCAGAAGCTCGAAAGTCTCCTTCCCTTACCATTCGCTTGATCGCAAACGCTCGTTTACCTATAACAATGATTCTAATATCATGATCGTTGTTAGGAATAAACTCTTGAAAATATGCGTAATTTCTTTCTACTGGAAAGTTTTTTTCAGCCTCTTTCGGAATAACTAACCTAGCAAAGCCCTTACTAATATTTAAAAAGCTGCTTAGAGTTTTATCGCGTTTAAAGTGCCAATAGCGCTCCTTTAAAAAGTTGATCCTATTTTTTACTTTATACCCTTTTCCAAAGGCTTTTCTTATGAATTTTTGAGCTTCACTTTCGGACCTTACAATATGCACATTTTCAGCTCCAGCTCCTCCTCTAAGTTTAAATACCGTAGGGAAGGTTGTTGTTGAAGCCCAATTTAAAGCCACATCTTTATCATAAAAGACGTGGCTAGGAACTAATGGAGCTTTTATAGCTTCTAATAAATACTTCTGACCTACTTTATCGTCAAAGTGCCAAGCTGTTGCAGGATCTGGGAATACTCGCTTACCAGCTGCCGCCAATGAGTAGCTTAATTGACGCGCAAACAATACGGCCCTGTGATCATTGTGTCCCCAATGCCACATAACACCATAGCAACCTTCTAGTTGTTCAATAATATCGTCGGAGTAGCAATCCACTATTTTATAGTTAATATCATTCAGCTGACAATAATCAATCCATTTGTCACTGAAGCTACCCGAACGAGAGTGAATAGCTAACATTTTTTCTCCAATTAATATTTCGTTCTTGTGCTTTTAATAAATACTGAGACTAACTTACTTTCTCATAGAAAAGACAACAAAAAAAGATGTGAACAGGTAAAATAAAGTAAGATAAGCGCTTAACATAATCAAAAAAGTAGATTCTTGAACATGAAAATAAATCGAACCTACAAACATAATTATTAGACCTAACACTCTGACAATGCTTAAAATAAGAAAATGAATTTGAGAACCAACAACATTTATTGCTTCAATCAAGGGTAAGGAAGTAAATTGTAACAACATAAAAGGAGCTAACACTACCGCCATTTGTCCAGCTTTTAACCACTCATTACCAAAAATGACAACAAACGCATACTCAGCCACAAACATCGTCACTATCGTCAAAGGGAATCCAATTAAAAATAATTTCTTTTGTACAGAGAATGTAATTCTGCGGATTTTTTCAATATTATTCTTTCCTATTGACGATATTTCAGCATAATAAGCCTTAGATACAGCCCTAACTATAAGGGTTATAGGTAGATTTAGTGCAACCATAGCTAGACTAAGTTGTCCTGTACTTTCTTTACTAAATAATGCTGCCATCATTAAGGTTGGAGCTTGTAATGACAAAGACATCAGAATTTGAGATGGCAATCGAAATACTGGAAAGCCACGATAATAACTAGATATAAAAGTAGAACGACTCTTAGTAACCTGACTTTTTAGCTTTATAAAATCTGGCAATGATTGTTTAATAAAACTTCCCACACCACCGCTTTGAGCAATAAACTGACCGATCAGTAGACCTGCAGGCTTAAAACTGAACAAACCCATTAAAATTTTTGTAAGATTGCCAAAAAAAGATTGAGTTACTTGTGTTTTGGCTATTATTTTATATTGCTTTTTCCTAGTAGCCCAAAGACTAAATAGTTCATATAAGGCAGTTCCTGCTGCACCAAGTACAATTACAGGCCACCATGGAGCAAGCGCTCTCATATCAAACCAGTTCAGGATAGTTTCACTGAAGAAAAATAGTATTACTGCAATAAAAAGAGAACTCATCAATATCAGAGCTAGACATACCGAAAAAAGATTTATTGCCATCTTATCAGTTTTGGGTAAAGGAATTGCTTGCACATACCGAAAGGTAAAAATAGGCGCTAATATAGCTATCAGTGACGTGTAAAGAGCTAAAACACCGTAATCTTCTGGAGAATAGATTCGGGTTAAAACTGGAATACTAACTAAACCTATAATTCTGGCAAACACAGCACCTTTTGCCAGAGTAAGCATTCCTTTGAATACACTTGCAACTTCGGAGTTCTTATTGCTCTTAAAAATATTCAATTATCTTATCTTAATAAAATATAATTCGTTATTATATAGTTAATAATAAAAGATCTGTTAAGCCTATTTAAATTTATAGCTCTAACTTATCTCATCTTCTTTAAAAGAATAATTTACAAGTATAATTATCATACCTAATATCCCCCCTAAAAGAGTTCCTATTACGCAAATTAATGCACGATTTGGCGAACTCTTAAGCTCAGGAACAACAGCAGGATCTACTGTTTTAAATATAAACTCATCTTGAACTTCAGCTAACATTAAGCTTTTTGTTTGTTCCTCAATTAGACTATAAAAAGTGCTTTGCATCTCAGCAACTGAAGTTTTTTGTAATTGAGTATTTAAGTAGGTAAGGTTTTGAGATACCTCTGAAATAGTTCTCTCTCTCATAACCTTATTAATATCTTCAATCAACCAGTTTACCCACTGCTTTGTTAAATAAGGAGAAAAGTGTTGTACAGATACTGTGTACAAACCAGTTTCATCATCTTTATTTACGCTTAAGACATTTTTACTAAATACCTCATAAGCCTCTTGTGGTGTTGGTTTAGGTCCTCTTAAACCATCTGGTTCTCGCACCCACATGCCAGTCTTAGAGTTATATATTTCGTCATCTAAAACAAGCTGATTCTTGCTTAGGTCCCAGTCTTTTGCCGCCATTAAAGGAACCAATAGATCGTACTTCTCAATGAACGCTTCAGCAAATTGACGAGATTTCATAACTTGGACAGCAAGGTCTGTCTGAGACGCACCTCCTCCACCAAGATTTACTCCTGCAAGAGCAGCCAACCCACCCAATTGGCCTGCCATTTTCGAGAGCCCACCACCGCCAGCACTTTCCGCTGGAGATAACAGCGCATCCGCTTTATAAACATTTGGTAGGCTCAATGCATAGATCACAGAGCCAACAGCAAAAGTAAAAGTTGTTGCAATTACAACCCATTTGCCTCGCCACAAGGACTTGAATAATTCGCGCAAATCAATAGGCGCGTCGTATAACTCATTGGAATGTGGATATCTAACCAATTGTTGAGCCTGCTTTTCTTGTTGTGGTTCCATTTAATCAAATTTCCTTCGCTATAGCGAAATCTTCGCTAATAGAATGACTTTGATGAGGCTGAGCTCCAGCCAATAAATCAATAGCTATAGCCATTAGGTATACTCAGATATCTGAGCCTGAACCTATTGCTATCAATGAATAATTCCCACCCTAATTCAAACTAGAACTAGGGTGGAGTCATTTACTTCAGAGCATTAATCGCAACACCCGTCTGATAAAGAATCTGCGTTGCTGCAGTCCATGTGCTTAATGCATCACGGTAGTCGGTATCAATTGGTACAACAATAGTATCACCAGCTTTTAGTTCTTCTTTGCTATTTCCGAACCAATAACCAGATGAAGGCTTATAAACAGAACCATCTGCACGCACTACAAAAATGCGGTCTTCGTCCGCTTGTTTTTTAGCACCACCCGCTTTGTTCAGGTAATCATCGACGTCAAGCTTGTTGTCTAACAAGTAGGTAATTGGAACCTGAACTTCACCCATTATCGAAACGGTGTTTCGGAAAGTCGGAACAAAGAGGAAGTCTCCATCTTCTAACATAAAGTCTGCTGAGCGTTCCCCCTTTAAGATACGGTTTAACTGTACCACCATACGGCCAAGTGCTTTGCTGCGACTTGCTTCCTCAACAAATGCTAGTGTTTTTTCTGGGTCTGAAATTACAGAACCTATATTACTATCGGCTCGGAACGTCTTCTTCGCTGTTTCTTTTCGCATATCTGCGGCGTATTGGTTTAAAAGCTTCTGCTCTTGTAAACGCAATGCTTCACGCGTAAATATCGCTCCTTGGGGGTGAGCGAACTCTGTGAGACCACCCGCTCGATCCAATAGCTCACTTAAGGTTTCACCTTGGCGCACGGTATAGGTTCCAGGGAAACGAACTTCACCCTGTAAAGTGACTGTGCTTTGTAGCTTCACATTTGGCTTTTCTAGGATGTTCAAACGATCTCGGCCTACGATAATTGCATCGTCCGAAGCACTGCCTTGGATTGCTTTACGCAAATCAATACGCTCAACATCAATATACGCACGCTCATCCGCACTATTAATCGCGGTTCGTGCTAATTCTGCATTAATTGTGAATGCGTTGTAAGTCAAACCACCAGCTGCTTCAATAAGCGTTGATACCGTCATTCTTGGAGTAATCGGGTAGCGTCCTGGGTGCTTCACTTCACCAAAGACTTCAGCAATTTGAGGGGCTAACCCCAAACGAGACTGTTGTTGGAGTTGTAACAATACTGGTGCAAGCAAAGTGCGACGAGTGTTTTGCTTCAGCTTTTCAAAGTCTTCCTCTGTAATCTCTTTACCACGGAAAATGATTTTAGCTGGTTTCGCTTGCTCTGTGGTGCTCTGGTTGTTCAACGTACCGTTTACTGAATGCGAAACGGCAACAGAAGAACTCATCACTTCTTGTTCTTTCTGTTGTTCTAGCTCAGCTTGCTCTTGCGCTTGTTCTAGCGTTTTTGCTTTTGAAACAGACTCTTGTGTTGCGAATGTATCCAAGTCTTCGTTATTAAAGCGGTTGAAAACCAATATGCGATCTCGTGATTGTAACTGGAGGTTGTCTTGGCTACCTGGTGATAGAATTGCGTTGGCTAAGCTTAGTTGGAACACTTCAATATCACGTTGCGGATTAATCTCTCTTACCACAACAGCATAGTTAACATCAGCTGTAGAATTAAAAGCTGAGTCAACAGACTTGAAAAGATCAGCAACACGAAGCCCATTGCGCCATTCCACATAGCCAGGATGACGAACATCCCCCTCTATCTGCACGTAACGAGTAAGCTCTTCGCTTTTTTTCAAGATCTTGATGGCGTCGCCATTTTTAACTTTACTCTTTCGATCTTGCGTTTTATTGAAATCAAGCGTCAAAGCCTCACGAGCGTCATGTGAAGCGTAGCGTTTTATCTCCAACTGCTCGACATGAGCATTCGCAGTAAAACCACCTGCCATCTGAATAAGTTGTTGGTAAGTTTCACCGGCCTTGACTTCATAAATTGCCGGACGGTTGATCTCCCCTTCTATAGACACTGTATCCTTAACAGAACCAATTAAAACAACATCATCCGGTAGTAAGCGCACATCATTACTTGCATCACCTTTTAGTAAAAGGTCATACATATCCAACTTACGAATGATTTTACCATCACGCTTTAGCTGGATATCTCTCAGCGCCCCACTTTCACCAAAACCGCCACTGTAATAGATAGCTTGTGAAATTGTCGTTAATGCGCTAACCGTGTAGGCACCAGGTTTATATGCATCCCCCATTACAAACACTTGCATGGTGCGTAATTCACCCAATGAGATATCACTGCGCACACCAATCATTTGCTCTTTTACACGTTGCGTCAGAGAGTCTCGAACATCAGAAAAGTGCATGCCTGCAACATTTACTGGCCCAAGTGAAGGGAAGTTGATTGTGCCCGCACGATTTACGCGTAAACGATGCGTTTCATTATCTTTACCAAATAACTGCACAATGATTTCATCACCTGCACCCACGGTGTAATTTGCTGGCACAGGAACATCACTGATCGGAGCAAAGGTGCTTGGAGAACCAGCAAAAAGATCTAAACCAAAGCGTTTAATCTCTTCCTGCTCACCTTTTTTGAGCCATTGTTCTTCGATATTGGAAGATGCAGCGCCACTAGCTTCAGTTCTAGGTTGGATTACTTGAGGATTTTCGTAAGGAGACTTGTTTGAAGATGAACTAGAAGGAATGGAGAAACCATACTTACTCGCCAAGGCCTTTTGTTGGTCGGCGGGTAGATTTTGAAACATTTTCATTTGTTCTGGAGTGGGTGTTTGTGCCATTGAATAAGACGCAAACGTACTTGCCAATATAAAAGCGGCAATAGAGAAATATCCTTTAAACATGGTATGTCACTATAATAATTGAATAAAAGACCCTAGCCCCAAGTTTGAGCTCTAGGTATTTAAATTAGAATCGGTGCTGAAAACCCAGTGTAATCGAGTTAAGGCGAACTTGGTCTTCAGAGACGTTATCAACGAACTCAAATATCACCGCGCTTTGGTTATTTAAAGCGTAGTGCATACCTAACCCAAAACTAAATCCTTGTTCTTTGTGAGAACCTACATTTTGTAGATCAAGCTGAACGCTTGAATACCCAGCTAAACCGTAAAGTGCAACTCGCTCTGAAACCGGCATATTCAACTTAACAAAGCCGCTCAAAGCGCTATCAACGGCAAGACCACTGTCACGTTGAACTGATGTCCCGTAACGACCTTCTAAACCAATGTAGTCATTAAAGAAGTATCCTGCTTGAGCACTAAGAAGAAAGGGGCTTCCCTCTTTCACGGACTCAGAAGATGAGCTTTTCAGTTCTGCATTTGAGTAGCTCACTAGAGCGCCTGCGTAAAAATCGGCTGACGCTGAAAAAGAACTCAGGCTCAAGCCCAGTGCACCAAGTATTCCCAAACAATGCTGCTTTCTTATCACGTAAAAGTTCCTAGTACTGGTAATAATATTGACTGACAAGGCAAAGTTAAATTTTGCTATGCAGATCATTAAATACTGAAGAGCTGGCACGCTACCGCCCTGAGGCATGGAGCGTAAGCCACTGTATCGCTTTCTATATGGTCTAAGTAAAAACGACCTATTGACTTCAAACCTCTAGTGCTGAAGGAAATAGGCAGACAAATTATGCACTCTTGATAGTTTATCAGCAAGCAAGGGAGCAAGATAACCGTGCAATGTCACGCTGGTGTTAGAAATGAGATCGAAAGCCATAGCAAAATAAGAAACTATTTACATGCTAAGGCTTTTTTATCTAGAATATAATTTGGAGCATTTTTTATGCTACCAAACATCGATGTTTTTATACCGGATACACAAGGATTAATAATGAAGAATACAGCTCTAGCTATTCTTATGGCTCTAAGCGCAACAACTGCATTTGCAGCAGAAGAAGCAGGCTCAACAGGCGCAGCTTCTGCGTCAGCAACTGGCACTACAGCTGTAGGTGTAGGTGCAGCAGCCGCAGTAACTGTAGTAGCAGTTGCAGCGTCAGATAGCGACTCAACATCTACTTCGACATCTACTTCTACTTCTACTTCTAACTAATTTCGTTTTGTAGAACAGAAGCCAATCGCCCTGATTAAGTCAGGGCGATTTTATTTGTAAGAGGGATCAATGAATATCTTCCGAATACCTAAATGGATACGCCAACTCCTCATTCTTCCATTACTCCTTGTACTCTTTGGCTGTACACAGAAATTCAACGATGTTTCAGCAACCGTCCAAGAAGCCTACGGTAACTACATCGATGTAGAGATGACACCAGAAGAAATCAATGCTATTCCATATGCCAGTGCCTATTTGAAACTTGGAAATCAGAAGCAGGTGTTTGTCGTTTTAGCTTTCGCGGAACGAAATCCGCAAAATGGAAAAATACAATTGAAATGGGTAAGCGCCGATAAAGCCATGATCGTTACAGAAAATGGGCACATCGTCAAAACGATTGGACTACAGAGTGGCGACTTAGCGGGTGTTTACGGTGACGTTCCAGATTTTTCTTTACACTCAACCTCTGTCAACTACGCACTTTCATACGATTGGGCAACACAATACCGTTATGGCTTTCCTGCAAATATAACGCGTTCTTACTCAGGCCAAGAAACGTTAACAACACCTATTTCTAGCACTATGACCAACGTATATAAAGAAGTTGTTGAGTTTAGCAGTCTTTCTCAATCGGTCGAAAACTACTATTGGGTCAATGAACAAGGTCAAGTTGTTAAAACCATACAACATCTAGGGCCAAATATGATTCCGGTCGAGTTAACCATTTTGAAGGGATACAGCAAATCATGAGCAAGCAACTACTCACAGTATTCGGTTTGGTCATGCCGCTTTTGAGCATGTCTAGCTTCGCTCAAACAGAAACCTCTGCATTGCAACCATTAAATGTTGAATTGCTAGAAGCAGGCAAACGGCTACAATTTCAAGGGACGGCTCGTTTAGAAAGTGTGTTAGCACTTGCTAGGGAGCAAGGCGTCTCTCTGCAATACTCTCTTGGTACCACTTTGTTTGATAAATCGGAACGCGCCGAGAAAACCTCAACCGCTTTAAAGAACTCGGTGCTCAATCAAATGATTCAACACAATTTGGTCGCACATCCATTCTACAAGTTCATTCAGAAGCAAAGCTTTGCACCGCGCTTACTGTCTGCGATCGATGTTGATAAAATTCGACTAAATAAATTCGACAACCCACTGTTGCGCGGCAATTTCCTGCTCGCAAGCCCTCTGCGCGAAGAGAAAGTGTACTTCTTGGGAAACCTAAATAGCGTGTATTCCATTACGGAGCAAGCTGGCATCCCTTTGCAGAGACAGATAGAGAATTTGAAAACTAATATTGGTGCGTTATCAACACCGCCAGTGTTGATCTATCCAGATGGTCACATAGTTAAGCCGCATCACGGAGCTTGGTTAACAACACAATATTACTTACCACCTCTGACATTGTTATATATTCCGTTTGGTGATCTTGAATATTCCGAAATGGACCAAGATATTATCCGCCTACTCACTCAATTGATACCAAATTCCAAAAAGAGACCACAATGATGCCAATTAGAAAAAGCTTAGCCCTTTCTTTAATGGGCCCTGCATTGGTTTGGGCTCAAGACATGCCCTTTGAGGCTCCCTCTTTACAGCCTTCTCAATCTGACTTTGGTGGTGTTGGCTTAATGCAGATGCCAACCGGACGTATGGCTCATGAAGGGGAGTTCAACTTTTCTGTAACAGGTAGTGATGAGTACCTTTTTTACAATGTGACTCTGCAACTCATGCCGTGGTTAGAAACAACTATCCGGTACACTCGAGTTCACGATCTGCCTTATTCGTCATCCTTCCCCGATGTTGACAATGAATATACAGACAAGGGGATAGATTTTAAATTTAGATTATGGGAAGAATCTGAATACATGCCAGAAATCGCCCTAGGGGTACGAGACTTTGCTGGTACTGGTCTTTTTGATGCTGAGTTTCTTGCGGCGACAAAACGATATTCTAATTCGAAATTAGGTACTTTTGATTTTACTTTAGGTATGGGCTGGGGCTACCTAGGAACTAGAGATACGGTCACAAACCCTTTTTGTAAAGCATCAGACAAATTCTGCGATAGACCTTCAGAATTTCTATCTACTGGCGGAACAACTAACTTCGATAGAGCCTTTAAAGGCCCTGCTGCCCTTTTTGGTGGTATTGAATATCAAACTCTTCATAAGCCTCTTCGCTTCAAGCTTGAATATGACGGTAACGATTACAGCACAGACTATCCAGTTGTTCAGGCCGGTATAGATATGTCTCCCCACACACCATGGAACTTTGGTGTTCTCTACCGTCTAGGCATGGCCGATTTTCGTTTAAGTTATGAACGCGGCGATACTTTAGTAGCAGGCTTAACGCTAAACACTAATTTCAATGACATGCCATCATTCTGGCGAGACACACCAACCCCAGAAGTGGAAGATAACCAACCCAAAGAACTGTCTGATGTTGATTGGGAACGTGTAACAGAAGATTTAGACAAAATTGCTGGCTATCGAAACACGCGTGTTTATGTTGATAACAATACCGTAACTGTCGTTGGTGAGCAGAAAAAATATCGTGACCGTACAGAGGCACACGAAAAAGCGGCAGCTGTACTCCATAATGAAATGCCTGACGATATTGATACCTATGCGATCAATGAACGTAGCCGAGGCTTAGTCGGTGAACAAACGATTATTTCCAAAGAGAAATATCGCGACTTTGCCCAAGTTAATTACATCAATCCGAAAATAGAAGATGCAACCTCAAGGGCTACTACTAAGCCTACGGGAGAATCTATCTACGATGGTTTTGAACGTTTTGATTGGGGCTTTGCACCTAAACTAGTTCAAACTCTCGGAAACGCTGAAGATTTCTATCTCTTTAGTGTAGGGCTAAGCGGTAATGCCTCATATTGGCTGACGGACAACCTTGAAATTGGCGGTTCGTTATACTGGGATTGGTATAACAACTACGATAAGTTTATTTATGTCACTCCACCTGATGGCACTACTGTTCCTCGTGTTCGCACCATGTTCCGCGCTTACCAAAATGAACATGCTGTAACCATGTCAAACTTACAATTGACTTGGTTCCAAGAGTATTCCGATACGATGGATCAGCAATTCTACGCGGGCTATCTGGAGAGTATGTTTGCTGGAGTCGGTACCGAGTTTCTTTACCGTCCACAAGGAGCTAACTGGGCGATTGGCGCTGACGTCAACTTAATTTCTCAACGTGATCCACAAAGTTACTTCGGTGTTTACGATGATAAATGGCAAAACGTGCCAGAATATGGACGTCCGTTCCAAGTTATTGATAAAGGCTTCACTGGTTTTGTATCTGGTTACTACTACCCTCAATGGGAATTCCTACAAGATTTGATGATCCAAGTCGATGTTGGTCAGTTCCTAGCTGGTGATGTTGGTACACAAATTAATGTTTCTAAGCAGTTCAAGAGTGGCGTAATTGCTGGTGCCTTTGCGTCATTTACAGACTTGTCTGCGGATGAATTTGGTGAAGGTAGCTTTACCAAAGGTTTCTACTTGTCGATTCCATTTGACATCATGACCGTTAAGCCAAGCAACAATCGTGCGAACTTTAGTTGGCAGCCTCTTACTCGTGACGGAGGACAGAAACTCGGACGTAAATACAGCTTGATTGAGTTGACCGACGAGCGAAATCCTTGGTATCAAAGGCCTAACCGTTCGGATGTGGAATAATAAAGTAATCAAGGGAGCTGCGGCTCCCTTTTTCATATCTAGATACTGAGTATAGAAGACTCAAACCTATCTTCCTGCTTCCAATAGCGCTACTTTTCGTTTCTTGCTAGAATTCCTGAGAAAATTTTAATCTATGGTGGAAGTTCTATGATCATCGTAACTGGTGGCGCTGGCATGATCGGCAGCAACATTGTTAAAGCACTAAACGAAGCTGGTATTAACGATATCCTGGTTGTCGACAACCTAAAAAATGGCAAAAAGTTTAAGAACTTAGTTGATCTGGACATCACAGATTACATGGATCGTGACGACTTTCTGACCCAAATTATGGCGGGCGATGATTTTGGTCCGATTGAGGCAATTTTCCACGAAGGTGCTTGTTCTGCAACGACTGAGTGGGATGGTAAGTACATGATGCTAAACAATTATGAGTACTCTAAAGAGCTGCTGCATTACTGTTTAGATCGCGAGATTCCATTCCTATACGCTTCTTCAGCAGCCACTTACGGCGATACAGAGACTTTCGTTGAAGAACGCGAATACGAAGGCGCACTGAATGTATACGGTTACTCGAAACAGCAGTTTGATAACTACGTTCGTCGCCTATGGCAAGATGCTGAAGAACATGGTGAGACCCTTTCTCAAATCACCGGCTTCCGCTACTTCAACGTATATGGCCCACGTGAAGACCACAAAGGTAGCATGGCATCAGTTGCATTCCACCTAAACAACCAACTTAACGCAGGTGAAAATCCTAAATTGTTCGCGGGCAGCGAATCATTCAAACGCGACTTCGTTTACGTTGGTGATGTATGTAAAGTAAACCTGTGGTTCTTAGAAAACGGCGTATCAGGCATTTTTAACTGTGGTACTGGCCGTGCTGAATCTTTTGAAGAGGTAGCAAAAGCAGTTATCAAGCATCATGGCAAAGGCCAAATTGAAACCATCCCATTCCCTGAGCACCTAAAAGGCGCTTACCAAGAATTCACACAAGCGGATCTGACCAAACTGCGCACCGCAGGTTGTGATGTTGAATTCAAGACAGTTGCAGAAGGCGTTGCCGAATACTTAACTATCCAAAACAGTTAAGCACCACAAGGTGGTAGAACCATAACCTGCCACCTTTACTCAAGTGCAATAGCCTGTATCATTCCTAACTATCTTTTTCTCATTTAAACCACTTCGCCCGTACACGAATAGGTAACTAGACACGCCATGACAATAAAACGTGATGACTTCGACCCCAAAGCATATAACCCTGAGTTTAAGCGCCACTTTCTGTCGCCTAAGTACTGGGGCACGTGGTTAGGTGTTATCTTATTTTTACCGTTATCATTAATGCCACTGGGTTTACAAAAGTGGTTGGCGAAAACCATAGCCAAAAAACTGTCTAAATCCCACAAAGGTCCAGCTCATCGAGCGAGGGTTAACTTTGAGCTGTGTTTTCCGGAAAAATCGTTCCAAGAACGTGAAGCTTTGATAGAAAAAACACTCTACACAGCGGCCATGTTCTTTTTTCGCTTCGGGTTACTAAGTTTACGCTCACCAAAATGGCTTCAGAACCGTTGCCAAATTCGCGGCCTAGACATTTTACGACAGCACATTGATAGCAACGAAAATGTAATTTTAATGGTTCCCCACTCTTGGGCTATTGATGTGCCTGCTATCTTGCTCGCTTCAATGGGAATGCCAGTTTCTGCAATGGCGAAGAAGCAAAAGAATGATGTTGCTGACTGGCTGATGCACAAGCAAAGGGTCCAATACGGTGGTCGTGTTTATGAACGCTCAGGTGGCATTAAGCCTTTTCTGAAATCCATTCGAGATGGCTATGTAGGGTATTATCTACCTGATCAAGATCACGGCCCAGAGCATAGTGTGTTTGTGGATTTTTTTGCAACACGTAAAGCAACGCTACCTGGTTTAGGCAAAATTGCGAAACTATCACGCTCAAAAGTACTGCCTCTATTTGCGTCGATGAATACTGAAGATGGTACGTTTGATATTGAGATTTTACCGGCGTTTGAGTTGGATAAAGGCGAAGAGCAAGACGCTCGTACCTGTAATGAAGCCATTGAATATTTTGTCGGTGATAAACCCGAACAATATATGTGGGTACTACAGTTGCTGCACTCTCAAGAAGACGGCAATAACTATTACAATTTGTTTAAACCAAGATATAACAGCGACTGGAAAGTGCAGTGAAAGTATTTGTCGTAAGCTTGGCTCGATCGCTGGATCGCCGAGAACGTATTGAAGAAAAGTTAAAACAACAAGGCATTACGTTTGAATTTTTTGATGCAATAGATGGCTCTGTTGACCGTTTTCTTCATTCAGAAAAAAGTCGTCCTACCATTACTCTACGCCGTAAAGGGTATCAATTAAAAACTAGTGAAGTCGCCTGCTTTGCAAGCCATTACGAGTTGTGGGTTCGCTGTGTTGAGCTTGATGAACCGATCGTCATCTTAGAAGACAACGTCGACCCCGTAGAAGGGCTGAAGCGAGTACTCGAACATGCCGTTCCATTGACTTCTACTTATGACTATATCAAGTTGTCTGCCACTCAGAAGTGTGCATTCACCCCAATCGTACCGATTGATGATAATCATATGTTAGGGGGCTACTCTGCTGGAACTTGTGGTACCACCGCATATATTGTCACACCTAAAGCAGCCTCAAAGTTTGTTATGCATGCTCAAAAGTTTATTGAACCAGTCGATGACTACATGGAAAAACCATGGAGACATGGTGTTCAAGTTTACAGCGTGTCTCCAGATCTCTTTACTAGAGCAGAGATTGCTTCGACGATTGGTGGTAAAAGAAAAGATAAATCCAAAATGACTCTTGCGAATAAAATATACGCTGAACTTTTTAGAACTTATGAGTCAATTTTGAAATTCCTATACTGGAAAAACAAAGCATGAAGATTTTAGTCATTGGCCCTGCGTGGGTCGGCGATATGGTAATGTCGCAATCGTTATATATCGTATTAAAGCAACGCCATCCAGATAGCCAAATTGACGTGATCGCTCCAGGATGGTGTAAACCGATTCTTGAGCGTATGCCAGAAATCCACCAAGCGATTGAAATGCCTATCGGTCATGGTGAGTTTAACTTATTAGGCCGCAGGGAAATTGGTAAATCATTACGTGAAAAGCAATATGACCACGCCTATATCTTGCCTAAATCAGCGAAATCAGCACTGATCCCATGGTTTGCCAACATTCCTCTTCGTACTGGCTGGAAAGGAGAAATGCGCTATGGCTTATTGAATGACTTACGCCCTAACATGAAGTCTTTTCAGTACATGGTAGAGCGCTATGTAGCGTTAGCTTATCCAAAAGCAGAAATGGTGGATTCTAACTCTCTTGGCGGGCTTGAAACCTTACCTCGCCCACGCCTCGCAATCAACGAAGTAGAGCAAAAAGCCACGATCCAAAAATTCAACTTAACGCAAGACCAACCAACCATTGGACTGTGCCCAGGAGCAGAGTTTGGTCCTGCCAAAAAATGGCCCGAAACACACTACGCTGAAGTTGCGACGCAAATGGCTCGATCTGGGCATCAAATCTGGTTGTTTGGTTCTCAAAAGGACTTAGAGACTTGTAACAATATTCGCGCACTTGTCCCGACGCAATTCCATAAGAACATTCATGTTCTAGCAGGACAAACCAGCTTAATTGAAGCGGTCGACCTACTTGCTGCATGCAAGACAGTTGTCGCGAATGACTCAGGCTTAATGCATGTGGCAGCTGCGGTTGGTTGTAATGTTGTTGCCGTGTATGGCTCAACTTCACCGAAGTACACCCCCCCACTCGCAGAAAAAGTGGAGATTGTTCATACCGATATTGATTGTCGCCCTTGTTTCCAGCGTGAATGTCAATACAAACACCTTAAGTGCTTGACAGAACTTTCGCCTAAGCAAGTGCTAGATAGCATCCAAAAACTTGACGCCATTACGATAAGCTCATGTTAGTTCGTATTGTTTATACCTTACTACTCGCCCTAGCGTCACCGCTGCTTTTATTTGGTTTGTACAAGAGCAAACCAAATAAGCCTAAGTTCGGCTCTCGCTGGAAAGAGCATTTTGGCATAACCCCCAAGCTAAAAAGCAACGACAAACCTATTTGGATACATGCCGTATCTGTTGGTGAAAGCATAGCAGCAACACCTTTAATCAAAGCCCTTAAGGAACAAAACCCCGAACAATCTATTCTAGTTACAACAACAACAAGTACCGGAGCTGAACAGATTGCTAAGTTGGGTGATTTAATTGAACACCGCTATATGCCAATTGACTTTGGGTTTGCTATCAAAGGTTTTCTTAAAGCAGTGCAACCAAAACAGATGTTGATCATTGAGACTGAGCTGTGGCCAAACACGCTTCACAATGTTCACAAAGCGGGTGTCCCTATAACTGTCGTAAATGCGCGCCTATCTGAAAAATCGTGTCAGAACTACGCCAAAATACAGCGGCTTTTTAACCAGCTTCATCCATGCCTAACTCAAGTACTCTGCCAAACGGATTCAGATGCAGAGCGCTTCGAACGCTTAGGCGTTGAGAAAAAGAAACTATCCGTTACTGGCTCGATTAAGTTCGATATTCAAATATCAGAGCAAGTGAAACAGCAAGGACAGCAGCTTCGAGCCCAACTTGGAAACGATCGTCCGATTTGGATTGCAGCTAGCACCCACAAAAGCGAGGACGAACAGGTATTAGATGCACATAGACAAGTTTTAAAATCTCTTCCAAATGCTTTACTCGTTTTGGTTCCTCGCCATCCAGAACGATTTGATGATGTATTCACGCTTTGCCAACAGCAAGGATTTAAAACTGTGCGTCGTACTTCAACGCATGCAGTAGAGACGAATACTCAAGTATATCTCGGCGATACAATGGGTGAGATGCTAACGTTGATGGGCGCAGCGGACATCTGCTTTATGGGTGGAAGCCTAATTGGAGATAAGGTTGGTGGGCACAATGTGCTAGAGCCTGCCATGTTAGAAAAAGTCATAATCACTGGCCCTAGCTATTTCAACTTTAAGGAGATTGTTGAAAACTTACTAGCTGTGGATGGTATCTTAATTGTGCCAGACTCAACGACCCTTGCCCTAAGGACTACAGAGATCATTTCTCAACAAGATAAATATTTACTCCGAGCTTTGCATGCTAATAAATGGGCCTCATCCAATCAAGGCGCTCTAAACCGAACAATGAGCTTACTCCCCCAAAGTGATAAGTAATAACTTAATAATTAGTTTGATAAATACCTCACTTTTACTATTAAGCTTGTATGTTTTACTGTACTAAGCACTTTACCTGTTTAACTTAAAAAGAATATCCATTATGCAAAAAATTTTAGACTGTACTCTTCGCGATGGTGGCTACTATAACCACTGGGACTTTTCACCAGAAGTCGTTGACGCTTACCTCACAGCAGTTGCAAAAGCTAAAATTGATTATGTTGAGTTAGGGCTTCGTAACTATCCTAAGTCTGTTTACAGTGGTCCATTTGCTTATACGACTGAAGAGTTTCTAAACACGCTACACCTACCGAAAGGTCCGACATACGGCGTAATGGTTGACGCAAAAACTTTGCTAGATGCGGGTAAACCTGTTGTCGCTGCCATCAATGATCTTTTTGTACCAGCACAAGAAAGTAAAGTTGATCTCGTTCGTATCGCGGCACATTTCAATGAAGCAGAGCAGTGTGAAAGCATGATTAAAGCTTTCAAAGAAATGGGGTATATCGTTGGCTTAAATCTGATGCAAGCGGGCGGAAAACCATCCGTGGTTATAGCGGAAAAAGTACAGGCGGTAGCAAAAGCAAACCCTGACGTCATCTATTTTGCTGACTCTCTCGGTAATATGGATAGTGCAGAAGTCACTCGCATTGCCGAAATTGTAAAGCAAAACTGGGATGGCGACATTGGCATCCACACCCATAACAACATGGGTCAAGCAATGTCTAATACGATGACAGCTCGTTCGAATGGTGTTACATGGTTGGATGTGACCGTTACCGGAATGGGACGAGGCGCTGGGAACGCCCAGACCGAAAACCTGCTCGCCGAACTTGATGGACTAGATAAATACTTGCCAACAGCAATATATGAACTAGTTATTCGCCATTTTGAGCCAATGCAAAGAAGATACGGTTGGGGCTCAAGCCTTCTATATTACTTGGGAGCCAAAAACGATATTCACCCAACTTATATTCAGAATATGCTTTCTAATCCTAATTACGGAACAGAAGAAATTGTTGGTGCTATCGAGCATTTAAAAAAGCTAGAAGGTACGACAAGCTATAATGGTGATGTCTTAGAAGAAGCGCTTACTGTAGGGAAAATAAGCCAACCAACTGAAAGCCAATCAGACCTATCAGGGATCTTTTCAGGAAAAGAAATTTTACTGGTCACTAATACGCCTAATGCTGCAACACATAGAGTCGCGATCGAGACATACATTAAGACTCGAAAGCCTATCGTAATTGGCATCAATACAAAGCATGAGATTAACACTGAGCTTTTCGATTACTTTGCTGTATCTCATAACTCTAAATACTTGTCAGAAAGCAGCCATTACTCAGAGGTAGCCAAACCCGTATTTTTGCCAAAGAACCGCTTTGACGAAGACGAGCTAAGTAAATTTAGTAATATTTCTATGATTGATTACAGTAGCACCATAGAGAAGGATACTCTCACCGCCCATAAAAACTACTGTACACTACCGTATGATAATACCGCTGCATATGCGTTATGTATCGCTTTTATAGGTCAAGCGCAGAAGATATCTCTCGTTGGTTTTGATGGTTATGATGTGACTGACCGACGCCAAATGGAAATGAATGAGATCTTTAGCATGGTTAGTCAGCAGTTTGGAAGTACATCAATTCAAGCGTTAACCCCAACCACTTATCCAGTAAAAGCAGGGTCTATTTATGCACCCGCTATTTAATGGCTATGATACTGTTATTTTTGACTGCGATGGCGTGATCCTAGACTCAAATAACCTCAAAATTGATGCCATGCGTAATGCTTTACGCATGGCCCAAGTATCAGAGCTCGAAATAGATAAGTGTTGCACTTATTTTAAAGCTAATTTTGGCAAATCGCGTTTTCATCATGTGAGTTACTTTGTTGAACATTTCATCACAAATGCAGATGAAGCATTGTACGAACGTATACTAAACTGCTACTCAAAGCAGTGTGAAGAGCTATACATGGAAGCTCAACTGACGCCTAATTTTATTGCAGCAATTACAGGTTGCCCAGCCAAACTCTATGTAGCGAGTGGATCTGCTCAAGACGAATTACGAGAAGTATTTGTTAAAAGAGAGCTGGCGCAATATTTTACGTTAATTCTAGGATCACCTACCGCGAAAGCAGATAACGTTGCAACCATCCTAAAGGAGTCTTCAGGCGCGGCTCTAATGATCGGTGACGCATTATCAGACTTTCACGCAGCCAAAGAGAATAATATTGATTTTCTTGGCTATCTTCCTTTTTCAAATGTAAAAGAAGAGCTTGAAAGCTTATCAAAAAGTGAAGGTTTCAATATTCTAAGGAGTTGGTAAGCATGAGTGTCCATGTTTTTCTACCATGCCGGAAAGGCAGTGAACGTATCCCAAACAAAAATACCAAAGACTTTGCAGGTGTAAAAGGTGGGTTATTAAAAATCAAACTGGATCAGTTAATCAATATAACTGACCTAGATTCGATAGTCGTATCTTCAAACGATGACTTTGTACTGGATTTTGCTTCAACATATAAAGATTCTCGCATACGAATAGATGAACGCCCAGAGCACCTAGGGGCAAGTTCAACAAGCACTGATGATCTTATTAGATATGTTCCTTCGATTATTACTACGGGTCACGTACTTTGGACTCATGTAACCTCACCATTCTTAGACGAGTCAGGTTATAGCGCTATTATCAAACAGTATAATCAAGCACTCACGGAAGGTTATGATTCATTAATGACGGTCAAAGAACTACGTGGGTTTATTTGGAATAAAGATAAGCCAATTAGCTACGATCGTAATATAGAAAAATGGCCTAGAACTCAGACAATTGAACCTCTTTATGAAATCGATAGCTCAGTCTTTTTAAATAGTGTAGAAAACTACAAAAAGCTAAATGATCGAATTGGACTAAAGCCTTCGATGTACATACAGGATGCAGAGAGCTCAATTGATATAGATTGGCCAGAGGACTTTACTTTCGCTGAATCTATGTGGTTACAGAAAAATAAATGATCATCGGTAAATAGACATTACAATTGTAGCGTCTATTTACCTGTCATTTCATCGTCTAGGATAAGCATCGATCATAGAGAAACTAGACCTATTCACGATTTTTACCCCTTTGAGATCGGCCCATTTATTTAACAGTTGATGTGCATAAAACGTCAAGAAAGTTAATCGCATCAAGTCCGTCATATTAAAAGGTTTGACCTTTTGAGGATTTTCTAGGAGCGGCAACTTCTCTTCTTTTCCATAGAAATGCTTGTAGACCATATAAAGCTGGTTGCTCTCTTGATCAACATGGACATCATTATGGAAGCTCATATCCGCTCCAAATATTTCCACTGAATCATATTCACATAGAATTGCTACATACACAGCAAAGATAAGCACATTGACAGCTGGAGGTGCGACGATACCAGAAGATAGTGCCATTGGGCCATATTTAATATTAGTTACATTACTAGGAATTGCTCGCAGCACTTTTATCGCTATGTTGCTGTTTTTGATATTGCCTTGAATGAACTCTCTGTCAGCAAAGTCAGGAATAATCAATTGCATTTCCCAAGACACAAGTTCATTTAGATCTTTAAACAATTTATCTCTTTTTTCCACCAGAGAGCTATGGGTGGTTTCATCCCAGAAATAGCTATCAATTAAAATATATTTATTAGGTTTCAACGCCGTAAAATGCTCAGACTCTGAGAAATGATTAACAGCAATCACATCACTATCTGTACCAATACTATTAATATCTGACTTTAAGGATGGTCCATTACCTAAAACCGTACATTTCTCATGTGTACGATAAAAGTCTTTAGGTGAATCAGTGCTTTTATCGCTTCGCTTTTTGAATGAACGGAAAGTTGAAGAAAAATGCCTCTTCATACTTATCGATTGCTTTATATTTTTAATTTTATTCATCTTAACCTACGCAAAACTTTTAAAACCGTTCGATAATCCAGCGTTTTAACAAAATAACAAATCGCTTCGCTGTACAAAGCAGACTTTGATTGTGAAAGTGATGCCATAAACTCAGCGGTACACATACGCTTTTTAATCGCACTCACAACTTTAGTGGCGTTTTTACTCTCTGCATCTCGCAAGTTCATTTTAAGATCTTGCAGTTCACGCTGAGCATTAATTACTGTGTTGTCATACCTTTCTTCACGTGTTTCTTTTGCGAACGTTGATATGCCACCCAATCGATATTGGATCCATTTTTTGTTTTCATGATGAATACCATTTAACAAAAAGGCTCGAAGGACATTGATGCGATCTTCATTGATGATGTCTTTGTTGTAAGGAGCAAACTCGTTCAGTACATCAGAGGTAAAAGCGGCGCAACAACCATCTACTGCACACTTTCTATTAATAATATTTTCGAGTGTGTACGGCTTTTTATTTTGCTTAATCGATTCGAATGACTCAATAACATCGCCTTGCTCAGAAATTTTGTCGTAACCACCAATAATTAAGCTTGGTTTGCCATTTTTCAACCAGGCTTCATAAGTTTCCTCAACTCGGCTCGGCATCGCTATATCATCGCCAGCTTGTACAATAATAAGCTTATTTTGGTATTGCCCCCGCAAGGAGTTGATTTGGCTAACTAAACCAACATTTTGCTTATTGTGGCGATATTCAATATTTAATCCTTTAGGCGCAAACTCTAAAAGCGATAGAATTATTTTATGACTATCATCAGGTGAACAGTCATCCAAGATCAATAATTGGCTTGGCCACACGGTCTGGTTCAATGCCGCTGGCAATGTTTTCTCAAGATAACGAGATTGTTTATAACAAAAGAAGACATAAACCACGTCTTCTAATACTTGCACATGCTCTTGTGTCATTACTCAACCTTAAAAGAGTTGATTGCATCGACTACTTCTTGACTCTCGTCTTCACTCAAGTAGGACGACATTGGCAATGACAGCACCTCATTTTGTAACTGCTCAGTCAACGCTAATGACAGATGACCAAACTCTTTATAAGCCTGCTGTTTATGCGGCGCTATCGGGTAATGTACTTGTGTTTGAATACCATGCTCTGATAAATGCTTAACCAATGCATCTCGGTGTGAAGTTCGCACCACAAACAAATGCCATACATGTGCCTCAGGCTCTGTCACTTCCGGCAAGATAATATTCGGGTTGTTGATTTCGCGTAAGTAAAATGCCGCCAGCTCCTGACGCGCTTTCGTCTGCGCTGGAAGGTAGTTCAGTTTCACTGACAACATCGCCGACTGAATTTCATCCAAACGACTGTTCAATCCTTGATAAAGATTCTGGTATTTAACATGTGAACCGTAGTTTCGAAGGGCACGCAAGGTTTCGGCAAGCTCTTCATCGTTGGTCGTAATAGCGCCACCATCACCCAATGCACCTAGGTTTTTACCCGGATAGAAGCTAAAGCCTGAGGCGTCACCCCATGCTCCAGACTTCTTACCATCAAGTGTCGCACCATGAGACTGGGCGCTGTCTTCCAACACGAGAAGATTGTGTTTTGTTGCCAACGCCATAATCGCTGGCATATCGGCCAACTGGCCGTACAGGTGCACCGGCAAAATGACTTTCGTCTTTTCTGTAATCGCCGCTTCAATCGCTTCAGGACTGATATTGTGCGTCTGCTCATCCGGCTCCACAAACACCGGAACCAAGTCCGCTTCGGTGACCGCCAATACCGATGCGATATAGGTATTACCCGGTACGATAACTTCATCACCTTTGTTGATTTTTCCTAGCTCTCGCCAAGCCTTTAACGTCAGTGTTAAAGCATCTAAGCCATTCGCAACGCCTATACAGTGTTTAACACCACAGTAGTCAGCAAATGCTTGTTCAAACTGTTCCGTTTCCTTGCCAAGGATATACCAGCCAGATTCAATCACGCGTGCACAGGCTTGTTTCAATTCGTCTTCGTACTCGGCATTTAAGCGCTTTAGCTCTAAAAAATTAACGTTCATTATCTACCTAGGATTTTTTCACACTTCAATTTCATTGGCTCAATATCTGACGGGTATATTTCATAAAGATAATCCAAGTCTGTATCGCCAACGAGTCGAGCACCGAACTTTTCATGGAATTTGTTTACCGCATGGTTATCTTTGCGAACATCGAAGTGGCATTTTTTAAAACCCAACACATCAAAGCCAAATTGATAAACTAAAAGAGCACTTTCGAGGGCAGCGTAACGTGTTTTTTCATGATTCAGGATCCAACTTCCCCAACAAAAAGAAACACCTTTAAAGTCGTAAAGTCTAACTGTTCCGCATTTGGTTCCATCTAGCCTCTCTATAATGAAGTAAAACTGCTTCTTTTGTTGCTCGTCCTCTTTATACGCTCTTATCCATAATCTTTGTGCTTCAACACTCGTATCGCATTTGGACAAGTGTGTATTGTATTTTTCATCACCTCGAAGCTGAGTTATAAACTCTGCATCATCTTCTTGAACAAGGCGAAGTTGTATTGTCTTACTTTTCAGCATGTTTGTTTACCACATTCAAAAATTCAGCATAATCGCGTATGTAATCGGCTTCATCATACAATTCACTAGCGACAACCATCAGTACATAATCTTCAGAAAAGTCGTGCATCTCACGCCATTTTAAGCCTTTAATATGCAGTCCTACATCGGGAGAGGAAAGCGTCACTGTCTCTTTCGTGGTACCATCATCAATGACGAAAGTCACGCTACCTTTCATGCAGATAGCGACTTGCTCTAAGTCGTAGTGTGCATGAAAGCCCCTCGCTAAACCGCTTTGTGTATCAAAGATGTAGTAAATACGTTTGATATCAAACGGAATGTTTTTGTGTTGCTCTAACGAGATTAATGAGCCTCGCTCATCACCCATTTTCTGAAAAGATATTAGCGGTATATTCGACATTTATTCTTCCAATAACTCTAGAAGATAGCGGCCATAATCGTTTTTAGATAAGGCTTTTCCTGCAGCTTGAATGTGCTCTCGCGTTAACCAGCCTCGGCGATACGCAATCTCTTCTAAGCAAGCCACTTTGTAACCTTGGCGTTTCTCGATCGTTTCGACAAAGTGAGCAGCTTCAAGCAAGCTGCCATGTGTTCCCGTGTCTAACCACGCAAAGCCACGCCCTAGCACGTCAACCGTCAACTTCCCTTGCTCTAAGTAAGCTTGGTTAATACTCGTAATTTCTAGCTCGCCACGATGGGACGGTTGAATAGTTTTGGCAATGTCCACGACGCGGTTATCGTAGAAATACAGTCCGGTCACGGCGTAATTGGATTTTGGCTTGAATGGCTTCTCTTCAATCGATAGCGCTCGCATCTCTTCATCAAATTCCACCACACCAAAGCGCTCAGGATCTTTCACTTTATAACCAAAGACCGTCGCACCTTCCGTTAAAGCAGCGGCTTGCTGCAACTTCGGAGTAAACCCTTGCCCATAAAAGATGTTGTCACCCAGCACCAAACATACTGAGTCATCGCCAATGAATTCTTCACCGATGATGAAGGCTTGAGCTAAGCCGTCTGGGCTTGGTTGAATCGCGTATTGCAACTCAATGCCAAACTCTGAGCCATCACCTAATAGACGCTGAAAACCTTCCTGGTCTTCTGGCGTGGTGATGATCAAGATTTCACGAATGCCCGCAAGCATGAGTACTGACAACGGGTAGTAAATCATTGGTTTGTCATAAACCGGCAGTAACTGCTTAGAGACACCGCGTGTAATAGGGTAAAGGCGAGTGCCCGAGCCACCTGCTAAAATAATGCCTTTCATTATTCGCCCGCTCCTAATCGCTCTAAACTGTATGAACCATCAAGCACGCGTTGCCACCATTGCGGGTTGTTTAGGTACCATTCCACGGTTTTACGAATGCCGCTTTCAAAGGTTTCTTCCGGCGTCCAGTTAAGCTCTTGAGCAATCTTGGTGGCATCAATTGCGTAACGCACATCATGACCTGGGCGATCTTTCACATACGTGATCAAAGATTCATAAGACTCAACACCTGCAGGTTTGTTTGGTTGCAGCTCTTCAAGCAAAGCACAAATGGTTTTCACCACTTCGATGTTGGCTTTTTCGTTATGGCCACCAATGTTGTAGGTTTCACCGACTTCACCTTCGTTGACCACTTTGTACAGCGCGCGAGCATGGTCTTCCACAAACAGCCAATCTCGGATCTGCATACCATCACCATACACAGGCAACGGCTTGCCATCGAGGGCATTTAAAATCATCAGAGGGATCAACTTCTCTGGGAAGTGGTACGGGCCATAGTTGTTGGAGCAATTAGTGATAAGTGTTGGTAAGCCATAAGTACGTTGCCAAGCGCGAACCAGGTGATCGCTCGAAGCTTTAGATGCAGAATATGGGCTGCTCGGCGCGTATGAAGTGGTTTCGGTGAACAAATCATCCGTTCCCTCTAAATCACCATACACTTCATCCGTAGAAATATGATGAAAACGGAATGCCGATTGGCGCGCTTCATCTAAGCCCGACCAATATTGACGAGCCGCTTCAAGCAAATGGTAAGTGCCCATCACGTTGGTCTCAATAAAAGCAGCAGGACCATCAATAGAGCGATCGACATGAGACTCAGCCGCCAAATGCATCACCCTATCGGGTTGATGCTCTGAAAACACGCGATCTAGTTCAGCTCGGTCACAGATATCTACTTGCTCAAAGTAGTAACGTTCACTCTCTGAGACATCAACCAGTGATTCTAGATTCCCTGCGTAGGTCAGTTTATCTAAATTGATGACGGTATCTTGGGTGTCACGAATGATATGTCGGACAACAGCTGACCCAATAAAGCCTGCTCCACCGGTTACTAATATTTTCATTACAAATGTTACCTACGTTAATTTTTGTGCCATCAGATACACATGAATACTTTATGATTATTGTAGTTTATAGACTCACTCGAGCATCGTTAGACTCAAGAAGGCTTACTTAGAGCAATCAACATAAAATGATAAAAAACTCAATTAAGATTGAGAAGCATAACCGTCCTGAAAATGTTCAAAATCGGATTCTTGCCAAATAATCTGTCGCTTTAAACGCTCTTTATTAAATGAACGCAGAAGTCTATTTAGATTTTGATGCTTCCAGTCACCAGAAGTTTCAAAACGACACTTATCAAAATCGATAATCCATACCTTATCTTTGTCGTCGATCAAGATATTGTGGATATTCAAATCAGTATGGTTAACGCCAACCTGATGCATCTTGGCAATTTCTTGCCCTATTTTCTGATACATTTCTACCGATAAAGACTGTTCTTGCAAGATACTAACCAGATCTCTGGCGTTTGGGATTCGCTCACTTAATAAATCAGCTTGATAGAAGAGTCCTGACTTTACGGCTCTTGCTGCAATAGGACGAGGAACGTGCACCCCAGCCTCAATTAGCGCCAACAAAAGCTGAAACTCTTGCGCACAACGGGTGTTATCCCAGCCAGAGAACCAATAATGATCGTTAATTAACTTCCCAAACAAACCGCCACGACGGTAATGACGTAGTGCCGCTTGCATGTTCTCTAGTTGGATAAACCATGTCGTGCCTCGCCCCGTCGCACTGCCAACCACCTTGTCGGAGGACTGCCAGTATTCCGCATCAAATATCGGTTGGCTAGGGTCTGTAATGGTCTCGTCATCAAACCAGATCACTTGGTTGTTGTTTTTATACTGTTGAGTCATACGCTCACCCTCTAGCCTAAATACCGGCTGGCTAATATATACAACCAAGTAAATGCAGCAAACGCCAAAGCAACCATAACGGCAGCAGAGCCTATATCTTTAGCTCGACCACTGAGTTCATGCCGTTCAATACCGATACGATCCACTACCGCCTCAATCGCTGAGTTTACAAGCTCTACAATCAAGACTAATACCACGACCCCGATCATTAAGATACGCTCAACCATGCCGACATCCACTAGCCAAGCCAAAATCACAGCAATACTCAAAAGAGCCAACTCTTGTCGAATTGCAGCTTCATGCTTAAAAGCCGCTTTTAATCCTTGGATCGAATAACCCGTCGCTTTAACGATACGCTTTAGCCCGGTGTTACCCGGCTTGCCAGATTCTTGCGATTGATGTGGTGTTGTCTTTGACATTGCAGAACACTTATCAGTACTTAGCTATATTCGAGCCGTGTATTTTACATTTATTGGGGATGTCTGCATAATTTACCTGCCTCTATTCATCGAATCAGACAATAATTATGTTCACTTCTGCCCCATCGTCACTATGCGTCTTGCGTTTGTCCGCTATCGGAGACGTTTGCAATACTATCGCCAGCATTCAAGCTATTCAGAAACACTGGCCTTCGACCCAGATTACTTGGATAACGGGTAAACTTGAAGCCCAGTTATTAGCCGCCATCGATGGTGTAGAAGTGATTGTTTTTGATAAAAAAGCGGGACTTGATGGCTACAAATCACTTTGGCGACAGCTGAAAGGCAGAGAGTTTGATGCGCTATTGCATATGCAGTACGCGATTCGAGCGAGTGTCGCAACGTTGGGCATTAAAGCAAAATACAAACTTGGTTTCTCTTCTGATAGAAGCCAGGACTTTCAAACACTATTTACCAATGTCAAAGTGCCTTCCCCGCAATCTCTGCATGTCGCAGATGGCTTAATGGCCTTTGCCCATCAAATTGGGGTACCAAAGGCAGGACTAGACTGGGTACTTTCTTATTCAGACCACGATCAAGCTTGGGCAGAGTCTCATATTTCTCGTAGTAAACCTAACCTGCTGATTGTGCCTGGTGCGAGCAAAGCTTATAAAAACTGGAACGCGGAAGGTTATGTGGATGTGATTCATCACGCCAGAGCAAAAGGCTGGAACGTGATTCTGGCAGGCAGCCCTGCTCAGGTAGAATTGGATCTGGCAGAGGCCATTCAATCTCGCTTGGAAGAACCGTGTCTAAATTTAGTTGGACAAAGTTCAATTCTGCAAATGCTTGCGTTAATAGATAAGGTTGAAATGGTCATCGCCCCCGATACCGGACCAGCACACATGGCGAATGCAATGAAAACACCAATCATCGGGCTCTATGCACACCATAATCCGCTGCGAGTGGGACCTTACCGTTATCTAAAATACGTTGTCTCAGTGTATGAAGAAACGATCTTTGCGGAAACAGGTAAAAACAGTCACGAGTTAAGCTGGCGAACTCGCGCTAAAGATGAAACGGCAATGAACCGCATTACCAGCACTCAAGTAATGAGCATGTTCGATCAAGTCTTAGAAGATTTGTATCCTCAATACCAGTAAACTTACTGTCTTGATTTGTTAAGAAGGAAATGACCTTGTCCAAACCAACCTTAGCCGTTGCCTTAATTGTAAAAAATGAAGAGAAGCACTTACAAGCTTGTCTAGACACAGTAAAAGATTGGGTCGATGAGATTGTCCTTCTAGACTCGGGCAGCACTGATCGCACTGAAGAAATCGCCCGACAATACACAGATAAGTTTTACACCAACCTAGATTGGCCAGGATTCGGTAAACAGCGCCAACTGGCGCAGCAATACGTTACGGCAGACTACGTTTTGTGGCTTGATGCGGACGAACAAGTCACTCCAGAGCTAAAAGAAAGTATCTTACACGCGGTATCAGCCAATAAGCCGAACGTTTTATACAAACTTAATCGACTAAGCTCAGCGTTTGGTAAGTTCATCTACCATTCTGGTTGGTCTCCAGACTGGATTGTGCGCTTATATCGCACCGAATATACACAATATAATGATTCGCTCGTTCATGAAAAAGTTGATGAGAAAAACTATCAAACTGAAAAACTGGATGGTCGACTGCATCACTACACTTACGAGCACCTTCATCATTACATCAATAAAACCACTGGCTACCTCAAGGCCTGGACGGATGAACGTGAAGGTAAAAAGAAAGCGGGTTTAACGACCGCTATCGTTCACGCTCTTGCTAGCTTTTTGAAGATGTATGTTCTCAAACGAGGCTTCCTTGATGGCAAGCATGGCTTCATTCTAGCTTGGCTAAGCATGCACTCTACTTTTGTAAAATATATCGATCTCTACTTACGTGAACAGGCAAAAAAATCATGAAAACGACTTTAATTATCACCACTTACAACTGGAAAGAAGCATTAAAAGCGGTGTTAGAAAGCGTGAAACGTCAAACCGTTTTGCCTGACGAAGTAATTGTTGCAGATGATGGCTCTCGAGAAGACACCAAAGCAATGGTTGACCAACTGCGTGACGGCTTTCCAGTACCACTTATTCATAGCTGGCACGAAGATAATGGCTTTCAACTTTCAATGAGCCGCAACCGCGCGATCGCCAAAGCATCAGGTGACTACCTCATCATGATTGATGGCGACATGGTGCTGTCCCAAACGTTTATTGAATCACATAAGCAAGTCGCAAAACCAAATTGGTTTGTGCAGGGCGGACGTGTGTTAACGGATGAAAGCTGCAGCAAGGCCATCATGGAAAACGGCTTAGTGCCTTCTATCTTCAGCAAAGGCATTCGCAATCGTAAAAACTGCATCACCAACGCTTTGCTATCGAAATGGTTCTCTTACGAGCGCAATAACGATAAAGCCACTCGCGGTTGCAACATGGCGTTTTGGCGACAAGATGTCATCGAGGTGAATGGCTTCAACCAAGATTTTGTTGGATGGGGACGCGAAGACAGCGAGTTTGTTCATCGCATGTTGAATGCGGGTAAGTCACGTCTTTACCTAAAATTCGCAGGTGTAGGCTACCACTTGTACCACGTAGAAAACTCTCGCGCGTCACTCGGACAAAATGACGAGATTTTAGAAAACACCATTAAAAACAAGCTTAAACGCTGTGAGAATGGTGTTGATCAATTTCTAGAAGCTTAAGATTATAAAAAAGGGGCGTTTCGCCCCTTTTTTATTGTTGCTGAGATAAAGCGAAGTACTTATCGGCAACCATCAATGAGATCAAACGCTCTTTACGTTTATCTTTGAACTGCTCAACCCACTGGTGCGCATTTTCAATGATCGCTAATGCTTCTTGCTCATTCGCTAGGTAATAATCCATCTTTTCGGGCAAATCCGAATAGTCATCCTTCACTTCAACATAGTGGACGCCTGCCTCTAACTTACCTTCCATAAACCAAGTCTCATATTTTGGCTTTGACATAATAACCAAGGAGTTAGACGACATAGCCCACTTAAGGTTGGTGGCCACATCATTGCCTTCTATACAGAGCAAAAACTTATACTGCAGTTGCTCTTCAATACTCATAAAGCCCTTTTCCCATGGTTTCCCTTCTACCGGGCGGGTCTGGCCAATATTGCATTGCGGATGGTTGTAAAACGCATGAATCACCTTTTTACGATGCGGCTGAAAACCCACGCCGCGCCACGCTACCATGTCCTTTTTATCTTGATAGCGAACAGGATCGTCAATAAATTTAAAATGACGAACTTGATTAAGTTTCAACACCACTGAATTTTGGTTGTTACCAAAAATAGGGCGGCTTTTTATAAAGCTCGGTACATTGGGGATGTGTGTAACATCGCCGTTGATGTAGTTAAACGCAAAACTGGAAGGGAAATAGCGTACAACTTGGCGAAGATCGAAAAAATACGTCCAGCCTTTCGTTTTTTTGAATGTATCGATGGTCGAGTAACTTTGTTCTCGGCTATCGACTGAAAACGGCGTTTCACACTTATTGTAATAGTTCACCCGCTCAAGACAGCGTTGCAGCTCTGCCTCGGTCAGATTCGAAAGTAAACGCTTGGCTTGTGCTCGATATACAAAGCGAGGGATAAGTATCGAGAGAGCGTTTGAGAAATAATAAGGGAACTTACTGTCTTTCATTGAGTTTTTCCCCAATCGCGATGGCTACTGGCTTGGGAACGAATTGTTCGATACTTCCGCCATGAATCGCTACTTCTCTCACGATAGTCGACGATAAAAACGCAAACTCTTCTTCAGGAGTTAAAAATACGCTCTCGATTCCTGGTAATAGCTTTCGGTACATGTTGGTCAGTCCAAACTCGTATTCAAAGTCTACCGTTGTTCGTAAACCACGAATAAGAACCTTAGCTTTCTCATTTCTCGCGAAATCCACTAATAACCCGGAGAACCCCTTTACCGTCACACCAGGTAAATGCGCTACAACGTCCTGCATCAGTGCAACGCGCTCTTCCAATGAAAACATAGTGTTCTTCGATGGGCTTGCGGCTACGCCAATCACAACCTCATCAAACATTTCGTGAGTACGTTCAATTAGATTGAGGTGACCATTAGTCACTGGATCAAAAGTGCCCGGATAAATGACTTTCATATAATTTACTAAGTTATTCGAAACTGATTGAATTATTGAGGCTCGAACGCAAGATTACAACAACTTAAGCTCGATAATAGCTCGACTTACTTCTGACACTCACTACAAAAGAAGGTATTACGTTGGCCAATCTTTAGCTCTTGAAGTCGTTCGCCGCACTCTGGGCATGGCTCTCCTGCTTTTCCGTAAACCAATAACTCTTGTGCAAAGTAACCCGGCTTTCCATCGGCTTGCGCAAAATCTTTCAGAGTAGTCCCACCTTGCGTAATGGCAATCTCAAGTGTCATTTTGATATTTTCAACAAGTAACCTCCACTCTTGAGAAGTCAACTTACCTGCGGGCCTTGAAGGGTGAATTCGAGATTTAAACAACGACTCATTCGCGTAGATGTTCCCAACACCAACCACGACTTTGTTGTCCATGATGAACTGCTTGACGGCGACACGCTTATTTTTAGCTTTCTCCGCTACATATTCCGCATTGAACTCTTCAGTTAAAGGCTCAGGCCCCATGTTTGCTAGCACAGCATGTGACTCGCCAGGAGCACACCACAGCCATGCCCCAAAACGACGCGGATCGTTATAACGCAGTATTTTTCCACTGCTTAGTTTGAGATCCACATGATCGTGCTTTGCTGGCGGAAAGTCAGCATCTAGGACACGTAAAGACCCAGACATGCCCAAGTGAACAATGGCTGTACCTGTGTTTGTCTCGATCAGTAAGTATTTCGCACGACGGCTAATCGCACGGATCACCTGCCCTTCCAATTTTTTAAGCTCTGTAGGAATATCCCAGCGCAATTTAGGCGTTCGAAAAGTAAACGACAGGATCGTTTGTCCAACCATGTGGGGGCTAATCCCCATACGGCTCACTTCAACTTCTGGCAACTCAGGCATTAGATTCTCCAATTCACCGGCTAATAGTTCTCGCTGCTAGCATAATCGAAAAGAAAAACGATAAATAGGGAAGCTTATTAGGGGTATAGGCGCAAAAAGGCTCTACTCTGGCATAAGGTAGTTTTCATCGACGGAGATAGCGACCCATTTGTCTTGCCAGGTTTTAAATAGCCAAAAATCAGGTAAACGAAAGAAAGTCACCCGCTGCGGCTCTTCGAGATCCTGATACCAAACTTCTACCGTTTCAGGTACCGTCAGGTTAGGTTTTAAATGATCGTACTGTTCTGAGGTGAGCTCGGTCCCTTCCAATGATTGCCAGCGTGATACAAGTTCACTGATCGGTGCATCAACTTTGATGTTGGATTGCCATCGTCCATCATGCAGTTCAAACTCCCAGCCACTATAGTACAAAGACTCCACCGTATAGTCGGAGCGAAGTACATTTGGGTAAGGGTCTGCTTGGTCTGTTAATAGGTAAGTTTTGATCCACATCGGCGCATTTAAGATCACTATAAACGCGATAATGCCCAGAATAAGAATATTGTTCCATCGGCGGCGACGAGCCGGACTCACACGCATAACCATCTCTACTCTCTTATCGTTATGAGTAAACTACCAAAGAGTATTGAGCTTGACTAGAACAACGGTGTGCAAGTGTGTAGGGAAGTGGTAACGAAGCGGCAGAGAGCGATCAATCAAAAATTCGAGTATAGAGTCGGACCAGTAAAATAACTTCAGCAGTACTTTATAATCCGATGACGTACTGAACACTTTATCTTCAGCACTTTTATTCAGGTAATAAAAAACCCAACTCGAAAGTTGGGTTTTTCAATTCATCAAAGAGACTGAAACCAATTATTTGATTTTTGCTTCTTTGTACATAACGTGCTGGCGAACTACTGGATCAAACTTTTTGATCTCAAATTTGCCTGGCATGTTACGCTTGTTCTTATCAGTTGTGTAGAAGTGGCCTGTACCTGCAGAAGATACTAGACGGATTTTCTCACGAACGCCTTTCTTTGCCATTGCTTATTTCCTCTTAAACGTTTTCGCCACGTGCACGCATGTCTGCAAGAACAGTATCAATACCTTTCTTGTCGATGATGCGCATACCTTTAGCAGATAGACGTAGTTTAACAAAACGTTTTTCGCTCTCTACCCAGAAACGATGAGTTTGTAGGTTCGGCAGAAAACGACGCTTAGTAGCATTTCGTGCGTGTGAACGGTTGTTACCCGTTACTGGACGCTTACCAGTTACTTGGCATACTCGTGACATGAATGTCTTCTCCAAAATCGTTTCAGCTCGATATCAACCTTGGTGGCCGAACCTCTCTATCTCTCGAAAAGAAGTTAGAGGTTAAGAACCGCTATGGAAAATCCATACAAGGCTATCAAAGGTCGCGCATTATACTAACTTGATATGCATTGCTCAAGACCCGAACAGATCCTTTTTACAGGTTTTCGTGATCTTTTTTTAGACAGCAGATTTTTTTAGCAGTCCAAGCTGAATTCAGTTAAAAATTTAGTGGCGTGGATGATAGCAGATTTTTAGCAACTAACAACCTAAAAAACGCACAGTTATATCCAGCCTCTTTCAGCAAAAGAGACACTTTCCCCATCTCCGATGACGAAATGGTCCAAAATACGAATATCCACCAATGCTAATGCGTCGATGAGACGCCTTGTAATCCTTCTGTCAGCTTGGCTCGGCTCAGCGACGCCTGAAGGATGATTGTGCGCCAAAATCAAAGCCGCCGCGTTATGATGCAGAGCACGCTTGACGACTTCTCTCGGATACACCGACGCTGCATCCAACGTTCCTTCAAATAAAATTTCATCTTTTATCACTCGGTGCTGGTTATCGAGAAAAAGAATATAAAAAGCCTCTCTTTGCCGATCCCTTAAAATAGAAGACAGATATAACTTAGTTTGGTCGGGACTGGTTAAGGCATCACCACGCTTTAGCGTCTCCGCCAAGTAACGTTGTGTCATTTCTAGTACCGCTTGCAATTGAACATACTTGGCTTGCCCTAATCCTTTGTGACGACAAAACTCTTCTTCTGATGCTGAAAATAGTTGTCTGAGCGAACCAAAGTCTTGAATAAGGAAGTCTGCAAGCTCAATCACGTTCATTCCGCGGGTGCCTGTGCGCAAGAAGATGGCCAGCAGTTCGGCATCGGTCAAAGCTTGCGGCCCTCGTTGCAGTAGCTTCTCTCTGGGCATGGACTCATTTGGCAAAGCTTTCAGTATCATCTGATGTCTCTTTATATGGAAAGTGTCCCTATTCCACAAAACAAAAAGCGAAAGTCGAGTATGACTTTCGCTTTCTTCGTACCATCAGTGCTTTCCATGCAACTTAACAGTTCATCAGAGTTTAAAGTTGCCAACCAAGCCGTGAATTTCCGTTCCAGACTGTGATAGCTGCGTGCTGATTGACTCGGCATGCTGCAACGTCTCATTAATGTTGTTCACGATCTGTTGAATAGCCACTAAGTTTTGGTTGATGTCTTCTGCAACCGCGCTTTGTTCTTCTGCGGCAGACGCGGTTTGAATACCCATATCTCGAATTGTTCCGATAGAATGATGAACACCAGAAAGAGATTGCTGAATGAGCGCAGATTCTTCCGCCGTTTTGACACCTCGTTTTTGGCTCACCGACATCGTACTGACCGCTCTTGATACACCATTTTGTAGCTGCTTGAGCATGTCGCCAATTTCATGAGTACTATTTTGCGTACGACTGGCTAACGAGCGCACTTCATCCGCAACGACGGCAAACCCTCGACCTTGCTCACCGGCTCTAGCCGCTTCAATCGCCGCATTTAGGGCCAACAAATTCGTTTGCTCGGCTATCTCGCCAATCACATCCAGCACTTTGGTTATTTTTTCGGTCTGTAAACTCAACTCAGAAATTGCATCTGACGTGCTGTCTATCTCCGTCACGAGTTCGGTAATGCCTTCTATTGCTTGCTCGACCTCATGCTGAGCGGCGGTGACTTGACTGTTGGCATCGTCAATTGCCTGCGCGGTCGCATTAGTATTGCTGGCTACTTCTTTGGCAGTCATGCTCATTTGCGTCACTGCCGTCACGACTTTGTCCGTCTCTAAACAGTGATCCTGCATTTGACCGCTCGCTTGGCTGGTCTGAGTGTTCAGGCTTTGAGAAACGGTCTGTACTGTCGTCGCAGAGCGATGAATGTCCTGCATCAGTGGGTGCAGCTTATCCATAAACTCATTAAACGCGGCCGCCACTTCACCGACTTCATCCTGACTTTCGACTTTTAAACGAGCCGTTAAGTCACCGCCGCCTGCGGCAACATCTTTTAATGAAGCCGCGACATGTTGTAATGGCTGAATGCCTTTAGACACCACGATACTGGTGAGAACACTGGTAATGATCAATCCAATAACGGAAATCAACACGGCAGATAACGTATGCTCTTTTAGCTCTTGAGTCTTTAACTCTCTGTGCATCGCAACTTGCTGGTCGATGTCATCAATATAAACGCCAGTACCTAAAACCCAGTCCCATTTCGATAGATATTCTGCATAGCCCAACTTAGGCGCTTGTGCGTCAATGGTCGGTTTGTGCCACGAGAAATAGAGGAACCCATCCCCTTTTTGAGAAGCGTCAATCAAGCCCGCAATAACTGCGACCCCATTTTCATCTTTTAAGTCGTAAAGGTTTTTACCCTCTAATGCAGGTTTGATGGCGTGCAACGTATTCACACCTTGAGAGTCGTAGGCAAAAAAGTAACCATCGCTTTCAAAGCGCATGGCTTTCAGAATTTCTTTTGCTGCCTCTTTATTACTTCCATTTACATCCGCGTCGTATAACGGTTTTATCGCCGTAACGCCCATCATCATGTAGGCTTGTAACTCTTTCTTTTTCGTTTCGATGAGCTCTTGCCTGTCTCTTGCTAGCTCCGCTTCCAAACTTTTACTGCTGTTGATGTAATACACCACTGAGATCAACGTAGTGATCAACAACAGCGGAATTAGGGTTATCAGCAGCAATTTGTTTCGACTTTTCAACACCATGGTTTCCACTACCTCTTTTTCTTTTCAGACTTGCAAACTCCGCGCAACTTGTCTGTGAGGTAGGCGAGAATTTTCCCTTCCTCGGTCAGATTAATACTCTGGAGTTTGATGTGAATTATCTTCTCGTTATATATGCTCGGGCGGTCAGACTTTGAATTGTGTTAAAATCCGGTCATCAAATTGGAGATCTTACATGCAAACACTAGCAGGAAAGAAAATTCTACTCGGCATCAGTGGCGGTATTGCCGCGTATAAATGTGCGGAGCTAACCCGTCGCCTCATAGAGAGAGGAGCGCAAGTTCAAGTTGTAATGACGAAAGCCGCAAAAGAGTTCATTACCCCTTTAACCATGCAAGCCGTTTCGGGCCGTCCTGTCTCGGACAGTTTACTAGACCCAGCAGCGGAAGCCTCTATGGGCCATATTGAATTGGCCAAATGGGCAGATTTAGTGCTATTAGCGCCAGCGACCGCGGACTTAATCGCGCGCATGTCCGCAGGCATGGGGAACGATTTACTTACCACGCTCGTGCTCGCGACGGATTCCCCTGTTGCTGTTTCTCCTGCGATGAATCAACAGATGTATCGCAATATCGCAACCCAAGAGAACATCGCTACGTTAGCGCGTCGTGGTATGCACATCTGGGGCCCTGCGGCAGGAGAGCAAGCCTGTGGTGATGTAGGACCAGGTCGAATGCTGGAACCAATGCAGCTAGTACATCTATGTGAACAGTTCTTTCAACCAAAATTGCTAGAAGGTAAGTCGATACTCATTACCGCCGGACCAACTCGCGAAGCGATTGATCCAGTGCGTTACATTACAAACCATAGCTCCGGGAAAATGGGCTATGCATTGGCGAGCGCCGCAGCGCAGATGGGAGCAAAAGTCACCCTCGTGAGCGGTCCTGTCAGTTTAAATACGCCCGTAGGTGTTGAGCGCATAAATGTTTCCAGTGCACAAGAGATGCACGAAGCCGTTATGACACATGCAAACCAGCATGATGCCTTTATTAGCTGCGCTGCCGTTGCCGACTACCGCCCACAAACGATCGCGTCTCAAAAGTTGAAAAAGACAGAAGACAACGACGAAATGGTCATTAATATGGTTAAAAATCCTGATATTGTTGCATCTGTGGCAGCAATGACGGAGAAGCGTCCGTTTACCGTCGGTTTTGCGGCTGAAACCAATGATGTAGAGACCTATGCTCGAGGCAAGTTAACAAAGAAAAACCTCGATATGATCTGTGCAAACGACGTTTCGGTTGCAGGGCAAGGATTTAACAGCAACGACAACGCAATTACCCTTTACTGGCCTGAAGGTGAACTTGCGCTCGCTTTAGAATCAAAAGAAGCATTGAGCTTTAAAATTCTCGAAAAAATGCATCAATTGATGTAACTAACGTTTGAAAACCCTGCCAATTTTTTACAAAAGCTGGCATAAATTTGGTACAAAAATGACAACTAAGGGTGTTAAATCTCCCATTCCACCCTTAGTGGTCTAGTTTGAGGCGAAATAGCGTCTTATAATCCCCTCCGCTCAACTTTTATTTTGAAAGGAAGTAACTAATGGCCGGCAGTAAAAAATCCAACCGTCGTGAAGAGATCTTACAAGCATTGGCAGAAATGCTTGAATCAACAGATGGCGCTTCACGCATTACTACGGCAAAACTGGCCAAGCAAGTCGGCGTTTCAGAAGCCGCGCTGTATCGTCATTTCCCAAGTAAAGCGCGCATGTTCGAAGGGTTGATTGAGTTCATTGAAGAAGCCTTGATGACACGTATCAACCGTATTCTAGACGACGAAAAAGATACACTAGAGCGTATTCGTATGGTGATGCACCTTATTTTGGCGTTCTCTGAACGTAACCCAGGTCTGACACGCATTTTGTCGGGTCATGCTCTAATGTTTGAAAATGAACGTCTACGTGAACGCATCAATCAACTCTTTGAGCGTATAGAAACACAATTGCGCCAAATCCTGCGTGAACGTAAGATTCGTGAAGGGAAGTCTTTCCCTGTCGAAGAGCGCATCCTAGCCGCGCAAATTCTGGGACAAGTTGAGGGGAGCCTAAACCGCTTTGTGCGTAGCGACTTTAAATACCAGCCGACTGCAAACTTTGACGAGTACTGGGCGCTTTTGAGTGCACAAATAAAGTAAAAGACTATGAGTAAAGACAAATACACGCAGCCCGAGTTTTCTCTTTCACTTCTTCACCCTCGTAACTGGGGCGTATGGCTTGGTTTTGGTCTGTTGGCCATCCTCGTCAATATTCTTCCTTATCGGCTGCTGCTTTCATTAGGTCGTTCACTCGGTAAACTTGGCATGCGCTACGGTAAAAAGCGTGTCCACGTTGCTCAGCGTAACTTAGAATTGGCCTTTCCAGACAAAACACCTGAAGAGATTCAACATATTGTTGAAGAGAACTTCAAAAATACTGGTATGGCACTGATAGAAACCGGAATCACTTGGTTCTGGCCGACTTGGCGCTTTAAAAACCTGATCGTCGAGAAAGATCTCGGCGCACTGCGTGAAAAAGCCAAAGAAGGTAAAGGCGTCCTACTTTGTTGTGTCCATGCTCTAAATCTAGAGATCACTGCGCGTGCTTTCGCCGTGTTAGGCGTGGCCGGGTACGGCGCGTTTCGTCCACATAATAATCCTGCTTATAACTTTATCCAGTATTGGGGACGGACACATAACGGCAATAAACTGATTGATCGTAAAGATGTAAAAAAGATGATTCGTGTTTTACGCAGCGGTGAGCGTCTGTTCTATTTACCGGATCACGATTACGGTCGCAAAAAATCAGTATTTGTGCCCTTCTTTGCCGTAGACAATGCGTGTACGACAACAGGCACGAGCATTCTGGCGTATACCTCAAAATGTGCGATCATCCCAGGCTCAGGGTTTCGCAATGACGAAGGGAAATACGACATCATCGCCGATAAGTGCATTGAAGCCGATTATCCACAAAAAGACGAAGTCGCCGCTGCCGCTTATATGAACAAGTATGTGGAAGAAGTCATTCTACGCGCTCCAGAGCAATGGATGTGGCTCCATAAACGCTATAAAACCATGCAAGATGAGCATGTCGAGAAAGGCATTCGCTATAAGTAAGTGGTCAAGGCGATGAATCCAAAAACAAAAAAGGGCAGATGAATATCCATCTGCCCTTTTTACTTTTTCAGAAAAAGTAACCAATTAAATGCCGTATTCTGCGCGGTATGCTTTGACTGCTTCTAGATGCTCTTTGTCTGTGCCTTTCTCTTCAAGGAAAGTCACAAGGTCAGTCAGGCTAACGATCGAGATGATTGCACAACCAAAGTCACGCTCCACTTCTTGGATCGCAGACAATTCACCTTTGCCTTTTTCTTGGCGGTCAATCGCAACCAACACACCAGCAAGGTCTGCACCATTCGCCTTGATGATTTCCATCGATTCACGAATCGCAGTACCTGCTGTGATTACGTCATCCACTAGCATGATTCGACCTTCAAGCGCAGAGCCTACAAGGTTACCGCCTTCGCCGTGATCTTTCGCTTCTTTACGGTTGAAGCAGTAAGGCGTGTCGATATCGTGGTGATCCGCCAGCGCGACTGCTGTTGTCGTCGCGATTGGGATACCTTTGTACGCCGGGCCAAACAGTACATCAAACTCAATGCCAGAATCAGCGAGCGCGGCTGCGTAAAAACGACCAAGACGCGCTAGGTCACGACCAGTATTGAAAAGACCAGCGTTAAAGAAGTACGGGCTTTTACGGCCAGATTTCAAAGTAAACTCACCAAACTTAAGAACTTCTTTCTCAAGTGCAAACTCAATAAATTCACGCTGGTATGCTTTCATTATTTTCTCTCTATGTCCTTGGTTTCTTGTGTCTCTTCTCGACAATCATTCATTTCTCTATTGTCGAGATAAAAAAATAGCCCCCATAATGGGAGCTATCTAAATCAATTGGCTAACGCCGCCTTCTGCGCTGCGACAATTTCCGTAATGCCGACTTTCGCCGACTCGAGCAATGCCATCAGCTGTTCGTGACTGAACGGTTCACCTTCTGCGGTGCCCTGAATTTCAATCATCTTGCCTTCTTCTGTCATTACCACGTTCATGTCTGTGTCTGCCGCTGAATCTTCAACGTATTCAAGGTCACACAGAACATCATCACCTAGCAAACCAACTGAAACTGCCGCTACGTGGCCTTTCATTGGGTTTGCTTTTAGCTTGCCGCTATCTACTAGGTGTTGGAATGCATCGGCCATTGCAACACTTGCGCCGCTGATGGATGCAGTACGCGTACCACCGTCAGCTTGGATAACGTCACAGTCAACGGTGATCATGAACTCACCCATGGCTTTTAGGTCGACAACAGCGCGTAGGCTTCGCGCGATAAGACGCTGAATTTCCATCGTACGGCCGCCTTGTTTGCCACTTGCCGCTTCACGACGAGTACGCGAATGTGTTGCTCGAGGTAGCATGCCGTATTCAGCTGTAACCCAGCCTTTACCTTGACCTTTTAGCCAACGTGGCACAGATTCTTCGACGGTCGCATTACACAACACTTTGGTGTTACCGAACTCAACTAGCACTGACCCTTCAGCGTAAGCTGTGTAGTTACGAGTAATTTTGATAGGGCGAACTTGATCCGCCTTGCGATCGTTTGGACGCATGGGCATCTACCTTAAATATGAGGAGAAGACGATTTGGTTGGGCGAAGATTATAACGGAATCGATTCCGGATTCATAGGTTACGCCGCTGGCACAACATAAACAATCCATACATCCCGCGCACCTATCGACGCAGCGTGATACACTCTTGAAGTAATTTTCAAAAAATGAAGACAGGAAAATTCGATGATTTACAGTATGACAGCGTATGCACGCAAAGAAGTAAAAGGCGATTGGGGTTCTGCGGTATGGGAAATCCGCAGCGTGAACCAGCGTTATTTAGAAACATACTTCCGCATGCCAGAGCAATTTCGCGGGTTAGAGCCCGTTTTACGTGAGCGCTTTCGTAAGCGCTTAGCGCGAGGCAAAGTAGAATGTAATCTGCGTTTTGAAGCAAACCCTGCCGCAAAAGGTGAGCTTAGCATCAATGAAGCGCTTGCTAGCCAGGTAATTAAAGCCGCTGAACAAGTCATGCACATGACTGGTGAACTGAGCCGAATCAATCCATTTCAAGTCATGCAATGGCCGGGGGTAATGGAAACGCCAGAGCAAGACATGGATGCAGTAAATAAAGTGCTACTAGAAGCGTTTGATGGCGCAATGGATGAATTTATTGAAGCGCGCGCTCGTGAAGGCGAGAACATGAAAGCGCTGATTGAACAGCGTTTAGACGCCATCTCTGCAGAAGTCGTAAAAGTGCGTGCCCGCATGCCAGAAATTTTAGAATGGCAACGTGAGCGACTATTCTCGAAGTTCGAAGACGCTAAAGTGGAACTGGATCCATCTCGTATCGAGCAAGAGTTGATTTTGCTAGCGCAAAAATCGGATGTTGCTGAAGAGCTCGATCGCTTGGACTCTCACGTAAAAGAAACCACAAACATTCTGAAAAAAGGTGGCGCAGTGGGTCGCCGTCTAGATTTTATGATGCAAGAGTTCAACCGTGAATCAAACACGCTAGCGTCGAAATCCATCAGCACCGACATCACCGCATCGGGCGTTGAACTGAAAGTTCTAATTGAACAGATGCGTGAGCAGATCCAAAACATTGAATGATCTAAAAGTCATCGAGTATTGAAACAAAAAAGCCCCGCTAGTGCGGGGCTTTCTTTTACTCATCTTTTTCCAAGGTTCTGTTATCAACGTAGGGCCAATAATGGTGTCCAATTCTGATCAGCAAAGTAGCCGCAGCCAAAATAAACGCAGCCAGAGATAACCACACAACCAAAACCGCATCCAGCTCTTTCATTCCGAGAGTGATATAGCGGGCGATCGCCATCATCGCGATGTAGATAGGATAGCGTACCGGAATTTTACCGTTCATCACGAACTGCTGCACCATGGCGAGCACTTCCAGATAGATAAACATCAACAGAATATCTGTGAGTAAGACACGCTTCTCTACAAATACGTGCACAAACTCTTGCATCATGGCGTACAACGTCGCCAAGGTAATAGAGACTAATAATACCGCCTCCAAAATATGGAAGATTCTCAGGAAAGGTCGACTAAAGGATTTCGGTAAATTCGACGGCATGGTCCATTATCCAAACAAAGAAAATAGGCCTTGAGTTTAGCATGCAACGATCTTCAATCAATCAGAATAAACATCAGTGTAAATCGACTCCAAGTCCTGGCATTTGCTTATAAAAACGCTCCGCTTATTTGGCGGAGCGCTTTTGTGTTATAGGACCTGTGGCATCACTTACGCCACTTGCTGCTTTTTTTCAGCTACGCGCTTTTTCTTCCGATATTTAGGGTGAGTGATCGGAATCGCAGATAGGAGTTTTTTGGTGTATTCGTTTTGCGGGTTTGCATAAATTTCTTTAGCACTGCCTGCTTCTACCACTTTGCCAAAATACATCACGGCAACTTTGTCAGAAACATGTTTCACCACCGAGAGATCGTGAGAGATAAATATGATCGCCAAGTTCATTTCTTGTTGCAGTTGTAGCAATAGGTTCAAGATTTGCGCCTGTACCGACACATCTAACGCAGATACCGATTCATCACAAATCAGCAGTTTAGGCTTCAATGCAATCGCGCGAGCGATACCGATACGCTGCCGTTGCCCGCCTGAAAATTCATGTGGATAACGGTTTACTGCCGTTTCTGGTAATCCCACTTTGATTAAAAGCTCTTTTACCCATTGTTTACGCTCTGTTGGCGTGCCAATTTTATGAATAACAAACGGTTCTTCCAGAATCATACCGATGGTATGACGCTGATTGAGTGACTCCATTGGGTCTTGAAAGACGATTTGCATGTCTTTACGCAGCGATCGCATCTCTTTCACAGACAATTTAGTGATGTCTTTACCTTCAAAGAAAATCTTACCTTCTGTTGGCTCGTATAACTTTAAGATCGTGCGACCAAGGGTGCTTTTACCACAACCTGACTCACCAACTAGCCCCAGTGTTTCACCTTCAGAAACAGACAGTGAAACCCCGTCTACCGCTTTGATGGTGTAGCCTTTCTTGAACAGCCCTTTACCAGAAACAAAGTGCTGCTTAAGATTTTCAATTCTTAATACTTCTTTTGCCATAACATCCTCTTTTATGACTGGTTCACTTTGCCCAGTTAACTGGCAAACATACTGGCATCAATAGGCTTGATATCGATCATCTGCTTCGGCTCATTATCTAAGCTCGGCATCAATCCCATTAAACGCTCTGTGTATGGGTGCTGCGGGTTATCAAACAACTCAAAAATTTCTGCTTTTTCGACAATACGTCCGCCATACATCACGGCAACATCATCACACACTTCTGCCACAACCCCGAGATCGTGAGTGATGAAGATCATCGCCATGCCCGTTTCTTCCTGAAGCTCGTTCATCAGTTCAAGGATAGACGCCTGAACCGTAACATCCAACGCTGTAGTCGGTTCATCACAAATCAGAATATCCGGCTTACAGGCCAATGCCATCGCGATCATGACACGCTGGCGCATACCACCAGATAGGTTATGGGGATACTCATTCAATCGCTTCTCTGGCATTGGAATTTTTACTTTTGCCAGCATTTCAATCGAGTACGCCTCCCGCTCCTTTTTGTCGAGCTCAGGTCGATGGAGCTCAAGCACTTCACATATTTGACGACCAATGGTGTGCACTGGGTTGAGCGCCGTCATCGGGTCTTGGAAGATGATCGAAATGCGATCGCCACGCATGGCGTACATCTCTTCCGCAGGCAAATCAACTAGGTTGGTGCCGCGATAATTCACTTCACCTTTGATAATGTTGCCATATGGCTTAGGTAATAGCCCCATGATCGACATTGAGGTTACGCTCTTACCACTACCTGACTCTCCTACCAGACCGAGTGTACGTCCAGCTCTCACATCAAAGTTCACACCATGCAGAACCTTCACTGGCCCATCATCGGTGGTAAATTCAACTTCGAGATCTTTAACACTTAGGATTACATCGTTTTCCATAACCAATCCTTACAGCTTATAAGTGTCATCTACGACAACAACAGGTTCAAAAGCTTTGCCTGACTTCATCGCTTGTTTCGTTTCTTTTTTGATATCACTATCAATCCAGTAAGTGCCATCGCCTATGATTGCACCACTGAACAGCGCCTCTGTCATGCGATTCATTGGCTTATCTGGAAACTTTAACCAGCGCCAGTGACCATAGCGGACATAAGGAACCATGTAGCCTGGGACGATAACGTGAGCATCAATGATGTCACGCTGAATCTCATGACCTAGCTGGATCTTTTTATCCATATCCATGCCAAAACGATACTCGATGATCTTTTCATCCAGTTCAGGCGTGCTGTAGTTTGTGAAAGAGTTAGTTTGCGGCTTGTTCGCATTGACTGAATGGAAGTACTCCCAATACGTTGGGATCTCAGACGTACCCATATCTAAGAAAGCCAAATCGTGCTTTTTCTCACGTACGTATTTGAACATGGATGAGCCATCAACTAACTTGAGCTCAATATCCAGCCCTGCTAGCTTGGCTTGCTCACGCAAAAATGCAATACGAGGAGTATGAACAGGTGTTCCGTAGGTCAGCTCGAAGCTTAAGCGCTCACCTTTATCATTAACACGAATACCATCAGAACCAATTTTGTTAAAGCCTGCGGCTTCGAATGCCTCGGCCGCTTTTGCGGGATCAAACTTCGGTGCCTTAGCATCTGGTAGGGTGTATTTACCATGACCATAACCGGTCGGGTTCGGTTTACGGGAGTAGTCGCCACGCATGACATTCTCTATCATGCCATCAAAGTCAATCGCGTAAGTAATGCCCTTGCGAATGTTTAAATCATCCAGCAAAGGCATCGCGGTGTTCATCCATACACCACCAGCCCCAACTGGGAATTGGTTGTAACCCCAGAACTTTTGAATGTATCCCTTTTGGTAAGGTTCCGTATTCGATTTATCATGCCATAAGCTTGGTAAAACAAGACCAAATGCGTCCAGCTTCCCTTTCTCAAAGTGCTTCATCGCGATATCACTGTCGCGAATCACTGTGATGCGGATTTTGTCGACATTATAACGATGTTGATAATACTTATTGCTGTAGCCCCACCAGTCTTCACCGACATGTTTGAAGGTAACACTTTTACCTTTTTTAATGTCATCTAGGTAGTATGCACTGGTCGTTGGTTCACTTTTAAAATTGTAGTAGCGGACAAAGTTGTCATGTATACCGTCACCATTTTCATCTTTTGAAGGGTTAGCATAAAAATGTGCGGGACGTGGGCGCAGGGCCCCCATTCGTAACAGCAACTCTTCCGGATTAAACTCTTTCGCCGCCTTAACAGCAAACGTGTGAGTGTCGTACTTGATAACATCCGCAATCGTTTTGTTGTAGTAATCGTTGTACCAAGGCTCCAAGATGTCCTTGGAACGATAAAACTTCAGCATGAACACGAAATCGTCGGCAGTCACAGGTTTGCCGTCCGACCATTTGGCTTCAGGGTTGAGTTTGAAATAGACCGTTTTGTTGTCACCTGCTAACGCCCACTCGTTAGCAAGCTCAGGGATAAACTCTAAAGTATCTGGGTGGCGGACCACCAAGCCTGGTGTTTCATCTAAGATAAAAGAACGTAGCCCTGCATTAGCGTCTGGGCCAACACTACGTAACGTCTGCGGGAAACTTGACATAAAGGTGCGATAAGTCCCTCCACGTTTCGCTTCTGGCGAACCATATTGAGGCTCATCCCAGTTTGTTTGCCAGTTTAAGTCAGTCGGAAGCGTTGCTGACATTGCACCAAAACTCAGGGCGCTCAGCGTGGACGCTAAAAATAATTTCTTCATAAAACTTCCCTTTTTATGTTTTGCTCACAATGCTCGCTTAAACATAGCGTGTGAATTTTTTCGGGTCGAAAGCCGCTCGAATGGCTTCACCAATAAAGGTCACCATTACCAGAACCAGAACAATAGAAGTCACTACTGACGCAACAATCCATGGCGAATCTAAGTTTGACTTACCTTGTTGCAGTAGTTCACCCCAACTTGGCGTTGGTGGCATCAAGCCTAATCCTAGGTAATCGAGAGCAGTCAGTGCTGTGATGTTAGCTGCAATAGTGAAAGGCGCTAGGGTTACAATCATCACCATCGTATTTGGCAAGATGTGATTAAACAAGATACGTCCGGTCGATGCCCCTAAAGCACGAGCCGCCATTACATATTCTCGTGCCGCTTCTTTATAGGTCATGGTCCGCATGTACCATGTCATCCCCATCCAAGTGAAAAGCACGTTAATAGCGACAAAGAGAGCGAACGTCGGCTGAACGATTGAGACAAGAATCATAATGACGTACAAAAACGGGACCATTGACCAGATTTCGATAAGTCGCTGTACAAACAAGTCAAATTTACCGCCCCAAAAACCCATAGCACAACCGACTGCAGTACCGATCGCGTAGGAAATGGCCATCGTAAGCAACGCAAATCCCATCGCCGTTCTGAATCCGTAGACGAGTCGCGCCAAAATATCGCGACCTATCACATCTGTACCTAAATAATGCTTATTTTCGGCACTAGGCGCTGTTGGCGGGAAATCACCACTAAAATCTTGTTCGTATGGGTTCCACGGCACAAGCGGCAAAATAACAAAGTTGTCGCCCCCTTCAGCCTCAAACGCTTTTTGCAGTACACGATAATCGGCTTCACTGGATGACTCTTGGCCGAATTCGCTACCTAAACGTACGTCACTGACAACAGGAAAATAGTAGCTACCATCGTACTTGACGACTAGCGCTTTACTGTTGATCAAAAGTTCGGCGAATAGAGAAAGGATCAACATAATAGAAAGAGCAACAAACGACCAATAGCCTCGTTTGATCTCTTTAAAGTGACGAATTTTCTTTTGAGTTAATGGACTAACTTTAATCATGTTACGCTCCAAACTTCACACGTGGGTCGACTAAAGCAACACAAATATCTGAAATAATGTTACCAATGAGCAGCAACAGCGCATTAATGGCGACAATACCCATAACAACAGGGTAATCACGCTCCATGATTGATTCGTAACCCAATAAGCCAATGCCATCAATATTGAAGATAACTTCAATCAGGAAGGCACCGGTCATGAAGAACAACAAAGAGTTACCAAAGTGACTCGCGATCGGAATTAAGCTGTTACGCAACGCGTGCTTACGAACTGCTTTTTTGAAAGGTAATCCTTTCGCAATTGCGGTGCGGATGTAATCTGAGGAAAGGTTTTCCATCAGGTTATTTTTCATTGTCATCGTCAGCGTGGCAAAATCACCAATGAGGTAACAGATCAAAGGCAACACCGCATGCCACATAATGTCTTTAGCGCGTTCAAAGAAGGTTTCGTAATCGTCGAAGTCATCGCCGACAAAGCCTCCCATCGGAAACCATTCCAAGTGATAACTAAATAACGTGATCAGCAATACACCCACCACATAACCTGGTAGCGCGTAGCCTACGAAAATGAGTACTGAAGAGGCGGAATCAAACACAGAACCGTGCTTGAGCGCCTTATAGTAACCAAGAGGAATCGAGATAAAATAACTAATAAAGAAGGTCATGCCGCCATAAAACAACGACACTGGCAAACGCTCTGCGATCATATCCGAGACAGGCTCGTAGTAACGCGTCGACTCGCCAAGATCTAGCATTACCAAACGACTTAACCACTCGACGTACGCTTCCGTTACAGGTTTATCCAGGCCATAAAACGCATTCAGCTCCGCGATTTGATCGTCAGAAAGGGCCGTATTACCACCCGCAGACGTCATTGATGCGGCGCCATCTCCCTGAGACTGCATTTGTGACAACATGCGTTCAACAGGTCCGCCAGGCACGAAACGAGTGATAGCAAAGATGAGAATAGTTATCCCGAGAAACGTTGGGATAACCAACGCCAAACGGCGTAAAAAGTACGACAGCATATACAACTTGCTCCTTGTCTACTGTCCAGTTCAAACGGAGTGAAAGAGGATATTTTCCGCCCAAAATGGTGCATATTTATCTCGTAGTAACTAAAACTGTTGAAGCACACTCCCTGCGCCTCAAGAGCTAGACTTTTCTACTACTGCAATAATTTCAGCGTCATATTTATCTTGAATCCACATCAGCTTCAAGTGTTTGAAACCAAAACATGACAAACTTCCTTCGATGTCGAAAAACAGAAATGTTTTTGTAAAAAATTATAAAAAACCACAAAAATAATTCATACAGAATATCAATCTAGGCTGTTTAGAGCCAAAACCCTACATAAAAATGCACCCTACACACATAAATAGACACATAATCCAAGGTTATATTTGACCTAAAAATACGAGTGAGCCCTTTAACCGCAATGGGTATCATATTTTGATACCACCTAATAAGTTCGAGCTAACAAAGTATGGATTCGATATAAAACTCATCTCAGAACAATTCACTGGAAAAATATCTTTTTCCAGATTCAATTACCCACTAAAAAACCATAGGCAAGATAAGTCATTAAAGTTTATAAGAAACACAAAATACGGTGTTTTATTGAAATTTAATCTCGATTCATAAACCTTATTCGGTTTTTATTCCGCCTTTTAAATAAAGCCTGGTTATTTACATCTTTTTTACATTTAAGCATCCCCGTTTACCACTGGTTTGACTTCCTTTTTTCATCTCGGTTATACATTGGCCGAACGTTAACGAAATATTAACGTCACATTTGGCCGCTATGCGGCCAGACATAGGAAATAATAATAATCGGAGCAACAAGGATGTATAAAAACACAACCGCTTTATCTGTTGCGATAAGCCTTGCTTTGGGGACAGCAGCAGTTGCAGCCCCAGCAACAGCACTGGCAGAAGAGCAGCAAGTTGAAAAACTTCAAAAGATGAAAGTTACTGGTTCGCGTATCTCCACGACGGATATGGAAGGTCCTTCACCAGTTACTGTTATTAATAGTAAAGACATTGAGTCTAAAGGCTTTAACAGCGCGCAAGACGTATTGAACAGTTTGACCCAAAACACAGGTGGTGTAATGGCTCAAACAGACTCTTTCTCGTTTACACCAGCAGCGCAGTCAGTCAACTTACGTGGCCTTGGCGCGTCACGCACATTGATTCTTATTGATGGCCGTCGTCTTCCTCAATACCCGCTAGCACAAGATGGTACATCTAACTTCCAAGATATCGGCCAAATCCCTGTCGCCGCTATTGAGCGTGTTGAAGTAATGACCGACTCAGGTTCTGCTATCTACGGCTCCGACGCAATCGGTGGTGTCGTAAACTTCATTTTAAAGAAAGACTTTGATGGCGTTTCTGTAAAAGTACGCGCGGGTGACGCGACGGATGGTGGTTACCAAAATGGTCGTTTAGACGTTGTAGCTGGCAAAAACTTTGACGACAAACGTATTCTCTTCGTTGGCCAATTTGCGGGCAACGAAATGCTAAAGCAATCTGACCGAGATGATTGGGCTGGCGATGACGGTTCTAGCCGTTCTCAGCTAAGTGGCTACTCTAGCTACGGTGCAAACTTTGAAGGCGCCAACGGAACACTTCTAACACCAGCTGATGCTGGTTCTTCATGTAAAGAAGTCGTTGGTGATGCCGCGATTGAACGAGCGGATGGAAAGTGTGGTGTTAACCGCTCTGCATACCGAACATTAAAACCAGAAAACAAACAAGTAGACCTACTTTTACGTGGTGAAATGGACATTAACGACAATGTCACTGCCATGGCAGAAGCCCGTTTTGGCTACAAGTCTACAGAATCTGAATTCGAACCTAACCCTTACAGCGTTGAAGTTGATGCCACTCACTTCCGCGGCGAAGGCGAATACACTCGCCGTATGGTCGAATTTGGACCACGCGAAAGTAACACTGAAGCCGATTCTTTTGGCTTAACCTTAGGCTTGAACGGCCTGCTTGCTGATACGTATGATTGGGACCTATCCGCTGGTTACTCTGAGCAAAGCGTTGAAACAAGCAACCCAGCAATCTTTCTAACTCTCGACCAAGCTGTACAAAATGGTGATGTCGATCTTCTAGGGCCTATCTCACAAGACGTTGTAGACAAATACAGCGGCACTTCAAGCAAAGAAGCTTACTCAAAGCTTTACTCTATTAACGGCTCACTGGCTGGTGATTTGGTTGAACTTCCTGCAGGTATGTCTGGCTTTGCTGTTTATGGTGAATGGAACCGTACTGACTACAATGAGACGATTGATGCTACAACAGCAGCTGGTGGTTTCTCTGGTCTAGGTGGAACATCAGGCGGCGGTGACCGCGATCAGATTGGTCTTGGTGTTGAAGCTCTTATTCCTATCATTGAAGATTTAGAAATGACTGTCGCTGGTCGTTACGACCACTACTTCGACGACTCGGCAACTGGCGGCGCATTCACTCCTAAAGTAGCCCTAGCATACCGTCCTACTGACACCCTATTGCTACGTGGTAGCTACGGTCTAGGCTTCCGAGCTCCAGACTTGAAGCGACTATTTGGTGATCAAACTCGAGGCTTTGGTTCTGGTTTTGACCCTGTGCTTTGTGCCAACGCTGGTGGTAGCGGCCCACAAGATAAAGATAAGTACCCAGAGTGTGATACTCAGTACTTCGATACGCTTAATGGCCCTAACTCTGAGCTGAAAGAAGAAACAAGTACAAACATTAACTTGGGCCTAGCGTGGGAGCCTGTGGATGATCTTGGTGTAACTGTTGACTGGTACCACATCAAGATGGAAGACGTCGTAACAGCACCAACTTACCAAGACGTAATTAACGATCCAGGTAAATACCCAGGTACTGAAGTCGTTCGTAACCCAGATGGCACCATCAAGTCGGTATCCTATGGTCCAGTGAACCAGTCGTATGAAGAGCGTTCTGGTATTGACCTAGCGATCAAATACGCATACGACACTAATGAGTTCGGCTCATTTAACACGCGTGTTGCTGTAACGAAGATCTTGATTGCTGAATATCAAGAAAACGACAGCGAGCCTGTAACGGATGAAAGAGATTTCATGCCTGAATACACCGCAACGTTAAATCTTGGCTGGGCATATGAAGATGTCGCTATCAACCTATTTGGTAAATACCGCGACCGTATGTGTTCAAGCTACGCTAACCGTTACTACTTTGATGACTGTGATTCTGCTAAAAAAGCGGGTTACAAAGCAGAAATCGCTAGTATGACAACGTGGAACCTAACGGCTTCTTACCAATTCAACGAGAGTGGTCGTGTAACTCTTGGTGCTATCAACATGTTTGACAAAGTACCGCCTGCAGATCCTCTAAGCGATACCTCTCCATTCTATGCAACTGGGTATGACGATCCAATCGGACGTCAACTATACGTCGAGGCATCATACGACTTCTAAAAAATATTTGGCGCGGGTTTTCCGCGCCCTTTTCGACTGACTAAAACACTGACAAGGATGCAACCATGAAATTCAAGGAATTTGGTCTCAGTGCCATAGCTGCAGCATTGCTTACTATCAGTAGTAGCTCTATAGCGGCCAACTCTGGTGCTGTCGTTTCCACACAAGCAAAAGCAAATCAATCTTCAGAAGCTTCGCAACAAAAAATCGACAATTATGCCGAAAGTACTGAAGGCATGTTGGCAGAATACAAAGGCTTACTACGTCAAATCGACAGCATGAAAGTCTACAACGAGCAAATTAACCGTATGGTTCAATCACAGCAAGGTGAATTGGACTCATTAAATAACCAAATTGCTCAGATCGATCAAACGGCAACAGAAGTAGTGCCACTAACACTTAAAATGATCGATGCACTCGATGAGTTTGTGACTCTCGATCTGCCTTTCCAGAAAAAAGAACGTAATAAACGTGTCCAAGAACTGCGTCGTCTCATGGATCGCGCCGACGTAACGACTTCTGAGAAATTCCGTAAAGTGATGGAAGCCTACCAAATTGAAGAAGGCTTCTCTCGCTCAATTGAATCTTACAAAGCTAGCCTAGATAGAAATGGGGAAACCGTGACTTACGATTTCCTACGTATTGGTCGCACGGCGCTTTTATTCCAATCTCCAGACGGTGGTGAGACAGGTATGTGGAACCAACAAACACGTCAATGGGAAACATTACCGGAAAGCTACCGCATAGCGGTACAGCAAGGCCTTCGTATCGCGAAGAAGCAAGCGCCACCAGCGCTAATCAAATTGCCTGTATATGCTGGGGAGGAATAAGAGATGAAAGGATTCAAAACTCTAGCCGCTGGTCTACTAGCGAGCTTATTTATGGCTTCAGGCGTACAAGCAGAAACGCCTAAAAACCTATCTGAACTACTCAAAAACGTAAAATCAGAAAGCATCGTTGAGTCAAAAGAGAACAAAGCCCGTGAAGCTGAGTTCAAGAACAACCGAGATAAGCAAGCAGCATTATTGCAACAGGCTCGTGAAGAGCTAGCTTCACAGCAAGCACTGGGCGATCAACTTAAAGCGACATTTGATGAAAACGATAAGCAGCTGACTGAACTAACAGAAACCTTACGTGTTCGCTCTGGTACTTTGGGCGAAATGTTTGGTGTGGTCCGCCAATATGCGGGCGAGTTTAAGGGCTTATTTGCAGCCTCTCAAAACGCAGTTCAGTTCCCAGAGCGTGACGCGCTACTAACGAAACTGGCTGAAAGTAAAGAACTGCCATCAACGCAAGAGCTAGAAGCATTCTGGCATACTATTCTTCAACAAGTGGTTGCCTCAGGCGAGACAGCAACAACCCAAGCAACGGTTGTTTATGGCGAAGGTAAAGAAGCGGTTCGCGATGTTACTCTTGTCGGTGAATTTAACGCGATTGCCGATGGTAAGTACGTTACTTATGTACCTCAAACAGGTAAGTTCGAAGAACTCTCTCGACAACCTCGCACCAATATTACACGTCATGTTGCAGGCTTTGAGTCAGCGTCAAACAGCTATGAGCCACTGTTTATTGACCCATCCCGTGGTGTAATTCTGTCTCTACTTGTACAAAGCCCAACCGTTCAAGAACGTATTGATCAAGGTGGCATTGTAGGTTACGTCATCCTTGGTATGGGTGCAGTTGGCGCTATCATTGCTCTAGTTTGCTTCCTACGCCTTCAAGTGATTGGCGGTAAAATGCGTAAGCAAGCGAAATCAGAAACCGTGATTCCTGGTAACCCTCTGGGTGAAGTTATCCAAGCTTACCAAGAACACAAAGGTGACAACCTTGAAGATCTGGAAGCGAAACTGGACGAAATCATCCTACGTAACGCACCGAGCATTGAACGCTTTATCAGCTCAATCAAACTGTTCGCTTCTGTAGCACCACTTCTAGGTCTACTGGGTACGGTTATGGGTATGATCGGTACGTTCCAAGCAATCACACTATTTGGTACAGGTGATCCTAAGCTAATGGCTGGCGGTATCTCTGAAGCACTTGTTACTACGATGCTTGGTCTGGTTGTCGCAATTCCTCTACTGTTCCTGTACACCATCGTACACAGTAAAGGTCGTCGTTTGGTTCAAACTCTTGAAGAACAGAGTGCAGGCTTCATCGCTCGCTATCAGGAAAAACTACATAAAGCCGAAAGCTAAGGAGGCGTTATGTGGTGGTTAGTTGGAGAACTTGAATCAATTAGGCGCTTCTTGGGAATGGGTGGCGATGTACTCGTCGCCATCTTCATCCTCAGCTTTATGCTTTGGGCAGTATTGTTAGAACGTTGGTTCTATTTTGCTGCCGTCGCTCCAAAAGCCATGAAAAAAGCCGTTGGCTCATGGCAGGGGCGATCAGAGCACCAGAGCTGGAACGCTAAGATGATCCGACAAGAAATTGTTTCTCGTCAGGACATTGAGAATAAAAAGGGCCTGCCAATCGTGAAAGTGTTGATTGCGCTTTGTCCCTTACTGGGTTTGCTCGGCACCGTTGTTGGCATGATCCAAGTATTCGACATCTTAGCGGTAACAGGAACAGGAAGCCCTCGAGCAATGGCCTCGGGGATCTCAAAGGCAACAATCCCAACGTTAGCCGGGATGGTGGCTTCTCTATCAGGACTGTTCTTTAGTTCACGTCTTGATCATTTAGCCAAAGTCACAACGCAAAAGCTGGAAGATAAGCTAAAGCATATTGCCTGAGTAAATGGAATTAGAGGTATAGGTCATGAAAAGACGCTATAGCAGTGATAGCAGTGATGAAACCGCTATCGATATGACACCGATGCTCGACATCGTATTCATCATGTTGATCTTCTTTATCGTAACAACATCGTTCGTAAAAGAAGCTGGTCTAGAAGTAAACCGCCCGACGGCAAGCTCTGCGCAAACCGTGAAAAAAGGTAACATCATGGTCGCAGTTGGTGCGGCGGGTGATGTTTGGGTTGATAAACGCCGCATCGAAGTGGACGCGGTTCGCGCGAATATTGAACGTCTTCGTGCAGAAAGCCCTGATGGCGCAGTTGTTATCCAAGCCGACACAGAAGCAAATGCTGGCGTAGTCGTGAAGGTTATGGACCAGATCAAAATGGCAGGTGTAGAAAGCATCTCCATTGCCGCAACCAATAAGGATTAAGCTTATGCGGTATCTGGCCTCAATTGCACTGGCGCTCATTGTCTCCCTCGGGTTGTTCTGGGGGATGGACAAGCTAGTAAACAAAGAGCGCCACGAGTTAGTGTCGAATGATGACCTGCGTATGGTCGAGTTTATTCGCATTAAACCAGACGAAAAAATACAGGAGAAAAAACGCGAACTTCCAAAGCCACCACCGCCTAAGCGTCCGCCGCCGCCGCCAGAAATGAAAGTGACAGCGACAGTAAAACCGGTGATGGAGCAGACCCCAATGGATATGCCAAAGCTTGACCTACCCGTAAATGTTACAGGTGGTTCGGTGCTTGGACATTATAGCCAGGGTGGAGGTGCGCAACTCGCGGGTAGCGGAGGTCCAACACCTCTAGCGACATTCCAACCTCAAATGCCTAGGAAAGCTGCGAAAGCAGGAATAGAAAAAGGGGTCGTCTTATTAGAGTTTACTGTCAACGCACGTGGTGCCGTAGAGGACATCAAAGTTCTTAAAGAGCAACCACGACGCTTAGGCCTCGGTCGAGCGGCAAGAAAAACAGTCTCTAAATGGACATTTAAACCAAAATTGGTTGACGGGAAACCTGTTAGCTCGCGCCTATCGCAAGAAATAGAGTTCTCAACCAATTAAGGAGTCACGATGAAAAGTTTATGGAAAAGCAAAGTGGCTTCTTTAATTCTCTTCGCAGGAGTGGCAATGGCCGCTCCTACGATGGCAAAAGAAGCTCCTCAGTTATCAGATCGGACATTTCGAACCGTTAACAAAGTGCAAGAGTTGATCGCAACTGAAAAATATTCAGCAGCGAAAGAAAAACTAGCAAGCGCTTTAGAAAGCACAAGTTCGAAAAAATACGACCGAGCAGTTTTACTTCAGCAGACTGGCTTTTTGTATTCGCTACAAGACAATTATGTGCAAGCAGCAAAATACTTTGCCGAAGCATTACAGCTCGACGCACTTCCCGTTCCTGTTGCTCAACAAGTTCGCTACAGCTTGGCTCAGCTTTACCTAGCTGAAGAAAAGTATACGTTGTCTGTAAAAACGATGAAGGAATGGTTCAAGGTTGCAGAAACAACCAAAGAGAAGCCTCAAGCTCATGCTTATATCACGTTAGCGAGCGCTTATGTTCAGTTGGAAGATTACAAAAATGCAATCCCGCCAACCAAAAAAGCCATCGCGATGAGCAAGAGCCCAAGTGAGTCTTGGTACTTAATTCTCGTTGCATCTCACTACGAGTTAGGCCAGCTGAAAAGCGTTGCCAGTGTACTCAAAACTCTGACTTCAAAGTACCCTCAGAAAAAGCGTTACTGGATGCAACTTTCTGGTGTCTACATGGAGCTAGGTCAAGAACGCAACTCTCTAGCCACCCTAGAAATGGTTTACAAAATGGGGAAACTAGAAGGAGAGAAGGAATATTTACGCTTTGTAAACTTCTTGGCTTATCAAGGTATTCCATATAAAGCAGCCAAAACTCTTGAAAAGGAAATGGCAGCTGGAAACATTGAAAAGACGAAGGAAAACTATGACCGCCTAGCCAGCTTCTGGCAGCAAGCTAAAGAGCTAGATAAATCAATTCTCGCTTATAAAAAGTCATATAACCTCGCTCCTTCTGCTAAAACGCAAATTCAGATTGCTCGCTTAATGATACAAGACAAGCAGTATTCTGAAGCAACTCGTTTTGTAGAAAGCGCGGCATCCAGTGCCTCTAAAGAGCAAAAGGCAGAACTTGAATACATTCGCGGGATGGCCTATTTCGAGCTTAAGCAGCCACAAAAGGCCTTGCAGGCGATGAAAGGCGCTGCTCAATCGCCAAAATTCAGGTCAACCGTTAGCCCTTGGATAAATTTCCTAGAGTCTCAAGGATAATTCGAAGATTAAGTGTGAGTCAGTCGCACGCCTGGGGAAGTGAAAGCTTCCCCTTTTTTCCGTTTTATCTTTATTAACCCCTATTTTTAACCAGAGTCACTCACGCAAGCCAAATCGGGACTCTAAACCTAAAATCAGCACACTAAACGGTTGTAGAAATGGTTTTAATAACAGAGTGCGCGGATGGTAAGTCCTGTATCACGCTCCTTCTTCGCTGTTTAGGAACACTCTGGCGTAAGTAACTATTTCATCTGAGACGATCACAGACAGAAAGATCAACTGGTAACAAAATAGAGATCATGATACTCTTCGCCTCCATTTTTCTGGCGGGATTATCACCAATATCCACCCCTTTGGTGGTTGATTTCTCAATGCCAGTGCTATCGTTATAAGAATGTCGAACTTTCCTTCGGCACTCAATCAATCCAATCAAAAGTGGAACAGTACAATGGGCAAAGGTACTCTCTATATCGTATCTGCACCTAGCGGCGCAGGTAAATCTAGCTTGATCTCAGCGATGTTGGAACGCAACCCAACCTACGCAATGAAAGTGTCTGTGTCTCACACCACGCGCAACATGCGACCTGGTGAAGAAAATGGTGTCCACTACCATTTTGTAGCGAAAGATGAGTTTGAAGCCCTGATCGCTAAAGGTGACTTCCTAGAATACGCAGAAGTGTTTGGTAATTATTACGGCACATCTCGTGTATGGATTGAAGAAACACTAAATAAAGGTATCGACGTTTTTCTAGATATCGACTGGCAAGGCGCACGCCAAATCCGTGAACAAATGCCAGAAGCCAAAAGCATCTTCATCCTGCCACCATCAAACGGTGAGTTAGAGCGTCGCTTGAACACTCGTGGTCAAGATAGCGATGAAGTGATCGCAAAGCGTATGGCTGAAGCCAAGTCGGAAATCTCTCATTACAACGAGTACGACTACGTGATCGTAAACGACGATTTTGATACCGCTTTGATGGATTTTAAAGCTATCTTGCGTGCTGAAAGATTGAAGGAAGAAAAGCAAGCTGCTAAATATAAAGGTATGCTTGACGCGTTGTTAGCAGAGTAACTTCAAAAAAGTCACGCTGTAAAACATAAAGAATTTCCCGTTTTTTGCCCAGTGCGAAAAACACAATAAACTACCTGAGAAAGTCCACAAACGGTGGCTTGTCTAATTGCTAGTAAATAAAGTAGTTAGGTTGTATACTTTCTCGTCATTCTAAAATTTTAGTTAACTATTTGGAGTCCTCATGGCACGCGTAACTGTTCAAGACGCTGTTGAAAAAGTTGGCAACCGTTTCGACCTAGTACTGATTGCGGCTCGCCGCGCTCGTCAAATGCAAACTGGCGGTAAAGATGCACTAGTGCCAGAAGAGAACGATAAAGCCAACGGTTATCGCTCTACGCGAAATCGAAGAAGGTTTAATTACTAAAGAAGTTCTAGACGCTCGTGAACGTCAAGAACAGCAAGAGCAAGAAGCGGCAGAGCTAGCGGCAGTAAGCAGCATCGCTCACAACCGTTAATTCTGACTTTAGAATTCAACAACCTCCCGGGCCTATAATTTGTATCTATTCGATAGCCTCAAAGACGTTGCCCAAGAATACCTAACAGAGCCTCAGATTGAGGCTCTGCGTCAATCTTATGTGGTAGCGAGAGATGCCCATGAAGGGCAAACCCGCTCTAGCGGTGAACCATACATCATCCACCCTGTCGCTGTGGCTCGTATCTTGGCCGAAATGCGCCTTGATATCGAAACCCTCCAAGCTGCTTTGCTGCATGACGTCATTGAAGACTGTGATGTAACTAAAGAAGATCTCGAAGAGAAATTCGGTAACACTGTCGCAGAATTGGTTGATGGTGTATCTAAACTGGACAAACTCAAATTCCGCGATAGGAAAGAGGCTCAGGCTGAGAACTTTCGTAAGATGGTTCTGGCCATGGTGCAAGATATCCGCGTCATTCTGATCAAACTGGCTGACCGCACGCACAACATGCGTACGCTTGGCGCGCTTCGACCAGATAAAAAGCGTCGTATTGCTCGTGAAACGTTAGAAATTTACGCGCCCCTCGCTCATCGTCTTGGTATTCACAATATCAAAACCGAACTCGAAGAGTTGGGCTTTGAGGCGCTATATCCCAACCGCTACCGCGTACTGAAAGAAGTGGTTAAAGCCGCACGTGGTAATCGTAAAGAGATGATCCAACGCATTCACAGCGAAATAGAAGGCCGTCTGCAAGATTTCGGCTTGAATGCTCGCGTCGTTGGTCGTGAGAAAAACCTGTTCTCTATCTATAACAAGATGAAAACCAAAGAACAGCGCTTTCACACCATCATGGATATCTATGCGTTCCGAGTCGTTGTTGATACCGCTGATACTTGTTATCGCGTTTTAGGCCAAGTACACAGCTTGTATAAGCCACGTCCTGGTCGCATGAAAGATTACATCGCGGTACCAAAGGCGAACGGCTATCAATCGCTACACACTTCCATGGTTGGCCCACACGGCGTACCTGTTGAAGTTCAGATCCGTACTGAAGATATGGATCAAATGGCGGACAAAGGTGTCGCAGCACACTGGTCTTACAAAGACAAAGGCGACAAGTCTGGTACCACTGCGCAAGTGAAAGCTCAGCGTTGGATGCAAAGCCTGTTAGAGCTACAACAAAGCGCGGGTAACTCATTCGAATTCATTGAAAACGTAAAATCCGATCTTTTCCCAGATGAGATTTACGTCTTCACACCAAAAGGTCGTATCGTTGAATTGCCTTTAGGCGCAACGGCTGTCGACTTTGCCTATGCCGTACATACCGATGTAGGCAACTCTTGTGTTGGTGCTCGTGTTGACCGTAACCCTTACCCATTGAGTAAGGCATTGAAAAACGGTCAGACGGTGGAAATTATCAGTGCCCCTGGTGCGCGTCCGAATGCGGCATGGCTGAACTATGTCGTGACTTCTCGTGCCCGCACTAAGATTCGACAAGTACTGAAAACGATGCGTCGTGAAGAGTCGATTACTTTAGGTCGTCGCCTACTTAATCACGCACTTGGCCGTCACTCGATTGATTCAATTTATCCAGAAAATATCCAAGAAGTCTTGAATGATCTTCGCCTAGAAAGCATCGATGATTTATTGGCTGCTATTGGATTGGGTGAGTTGATGAGCATTGTGATCGCACGTCGTCTCCTTGGTGACACCGAAGAGCTCACGACAACAAGTTCAATCCCAACGGACTCGAAGAAGAAGCTTCCGATTCGTGGCGCAGAAGGCTTATTGCTGACGTTTGCAAATTGTTGTCATCCTATCCCAGATGATCACATTATTGCTCACGTATCGCCTGGTCGTGGTTTGGTTGTTCACCGAGAAACATGTCCGAACGTTCGTGGTTATCAGAAAGAGCCAGACCGTTATATGGCTGTCGCTTGGTCTGAAGACTACGATAAAGAGTTCATTGCTGAACTTAAAGTCGACATGCTTAACAACCAAGGTGCTCTTGCAGAACTTACCAACGTGATCTCGAAAACAGGATCAAACATTCATGGCCTTTCAACGGAAGAACGTGATGGTCGTCTATACACTGTGACTGTGCTGTTGACGACGAAAGATCGTGTCCACCTTGCTGGTATCATGCGTAAGATTAAGGCAATGCCTCAAGCAACCCGAGTCAGACGCAGAAAGAACTAACCTCTATCGCCACCTACTCTGTTAGGTGGCGATTTTTTATACCTCAATAAATATGAACCTAGAACGTTACAACCGTATTCACCAAGTCCTAAAAACTCGCCAAACTGATCTGACACTTTGTCTCGAAGAAGTACATAAGCCAAACAACGTCTCTGCCGTGATCCGCACCGCTGACGCGACAGGCTTACACAAAGTTCACGCAATTTGGCCTGACAAAATGCGTACGCTGAGCCATACCTCAGCTGGCGCGCGTAACTGGGTTGAAGTGGATACTCACGATTCGATTGAAACTGCGATTACCGAACTCAAAGCGCAAGGTATGCAGGTTTTGGTGACCAATCTTTCGGACACCGCCGTCGATTTTCGCGAGATCGACTACACCAAACCAACGGCAATCATTTTAGGCAGCGAAAAGGTTGGCGCTTCAGAGCAAGCCAAACAGCTTGCTGATCAAGACATTATTATCCCGATGGTGGGCATGGTGCAGTCACTAAACGTATCGGTTGCCAGTGCCGTAATTTTGTATGAAGCGCAACGTCAACGTGAAGCCGCAGGCATGTACGACCGAGAAGAAAGCGCTCTGCCTAAAGAGACAATCAACCGTATTCTCTTTGAACGTGGTCACCCAGTGCTGGCAAAGGTCGCGAAACGAAAAGGGCTCGTTTACCCACCACTCGATGAAGAAGGTCAAATCATCGCCGATGACGCGTGGTGGCAAGAGATGCAAAGCAAGTAACAGACTTTCGTCATCCTGAACGGCGGCGAAGGAGCGTGGTTCAGGATCTAATTCTCAAATATACAGATGCTGATAGTGTTAACTTCAGCGACATACTTGTTGAAAATAGAATCCTGATGTCGCTAAAGCTCCTCGGAATGATAGGTTATCAGTCAAATCATGACACTAACTAAAGCATGACTATTTTTTCCTGTACAAAAACACAGCTCCATGGTTAACATACTGCTATGTTAACCATTTTCTTGAGCCCTCTATGTCCGCCCAAATGTTATCTGCCGTCCCATTAACCTCCCTTTCTGGAGTTGGCGCGAAAGTCGCAGAAAAACTCGCCAAAGTTGGCTTACATAGCGTTCAAGATTTGCTGTTTCACCTTCCGTTACGCTACGAAGATCGTACTCGTATTTACCCTATTGCCAAACTGCATGCTGGCCTTTGGGCGGCAGTGCAAGGTAAGGTCATGGCAGTCGACACCATCTTCGGTAAGCGCAAAATGCTAACGGTAAAAATCAGCGACGGTAATGGCACTATCACGCTGCGCTTTTTCAACTTTACCGCAGCCATGAAGAACAATTTCACGCAAGGTAAGTTAGTACATGCTTACGGTGAAATTAAGCGCGGTGGCATGGGTTTGGAAATTGTTCATCCTGACTACAAGTTTTACGTCAGCGAGCAAAAGCCCGATGTAGAACAGAGCTTAACCCCTGTTTATCCCACCACCGATGGTTTACGCCAAATCACATTACGCAACCTTACCGAACAAGCTTTAGCCCTGCTTGATAAAACCGCAGTGCAGGAATTACTTCCAGCGGGGTTGTATGACCATCAAATCACGATGTCGCAAGCGCTGCACACCATTCATCGCCCACCACCAACCATTAATTTAGATGAGTTTGACGAAGGCAAACATCCTGCCCAAATCCGCTTGATCATGGAAGAGTTGCTCGCACAAAACTTATCGATGCTAGCGGTGCGTAGCAAAGGTCAGAAGGATTCAGCGCTACCTCTCGGTCCTTGTAATAAACTAAAAACGCAGCTTTTAGCCCAACTGCCTTTCTCTCCTACAAACGCTCAAACCCGAGTAGTACAAGAGATTGAAGCCGATCTAGAAAAACCGCACCCAATGATGCGATTAGTGCAAGGCGATGTTGGTTCGGGGAAAACGTTGGTTGCCGCTTTGGCCGCTGTTAGAGCCATTGAGCATGGCCATCAGGTGGCACTCATGGCGCCAACCGAACTATTGGCCGAGCAACACGCTATCAACTTCGCAAACTGGTTTGAAACCATGGGCATTCAAGTCGGTTGGTTAGCGGGCAAACTCAAAGGTAAGGCAAAGGAAGCCGAGCTGGCTCGTATTGCCAGTGGTGAAGCGCAAATGGTAGTGGGTACTCACGCGCTATTCCAAGAGCACGTTGAATTTCATCACCTTGCTTTGGTCATCATTGATGAACAGCACCGCTTCGGTGTCCACCAACGTTTAGAGCTGCGTGAGAAAGGTGCAAAACAAGGCGCTTATCCACATCAGCTCATCATGACAGCAACGCCGATTCCGCGAACGTTAGCCATGACTGCTTATGCTGACTTAGAAACGTCGGTGATTGATGAGTTACCGCCAGGTCGAACACCAATCCAGACTGTCGCGATTCCAGATACCAAACGCAATGATATCGTCGAACGTGTCCGAAATGCCTGCTTAAACGAAGGCAAGCAGGCATATTGGGTGTGTACCCTGATTGATGAGTCGGAAGTATTAGAAGCGCAAGCCGCGGCAGATACCGCAGAAGAGCTTCAACGTAAACTGCCGGACGTAAAAATTGGTCTAGTGCACGGACGAATGAAGCCGGCAGAGAAACAAGCGGTGATGCAAGACTTCAAAGACAATAAACTGCATTTGCTGGTCGCAACGACAGTGATTGAAGTTGGTGTGGATGTGCCAAACTCTAGCTTGATGATCATAGAAAACCCTGAACGTCTTGGTTTGGCACAATTACACCAGTTAAGAGGTCGCGTGGGCCGAGGTTCCGTTGCTAGCCATTGTGTGCTGCTGTACCACTCTCCGCTGTCAAAAACCGCGCAAAAACGTCTCGGAGTACTACGTGAAAGTAACGATGGCTTCGTCATTGCGCAGAAAGACCTAGAAATTCGTGGCCCTGGAGAACTATTGGGTACAAAGCAGACAGGTCTTGCTGATTTCAAAATCGCAGACTTAGTTCGAGATCAACGCCTGATTCCCGAAGTTCAGCGCATTGCGCGTCATATTCATGACAATTACCCGTCTAACGCAACAGCGATTATCGATCGCTGGTTGGGTGAGCGGGATATTTACTCCAAAGCGTAATGATTGAAAGCGAGCCAAATGGCTCGTTTTTTAATGCGCCAAAAACAAAGCAAACGTTTGCTTTTTGAGTAAATCTCTCTATAATCGCGCACAAATTTTTAAGTGTGTTAGATCACACTCCACCAACCTGAGTTGACTCTGATTAACAGCAATCACAGGTAACGACGTCAACTCCACCCTGCTCTCCCATTCAGCGAGAACTAGGGAAATATTGCGACTAGCGAGACAAACAATGACAACTTCAAACCGATCTTCGGAACTGGTCTATCAACTCAACGATCGACCACCTTTGCCTCAAACCATTTTTGCCGCACTTCAGCACTTATTGGCGATGTTCGTCGCGGTTATCACTCCGTCACTGATCATCTGTCAGTCTTTGGGTGTACCAGCAGACCAAACGAATACCATCATCAGCATGTCTTTGTTTGCGTCAGGCGTGTCTTCGTTTATTCAAATTCGCACCGTTGGCCCAATTGGCTCTGGTTTGCTCTCTGTTCAAGGCACCAGCTTTAACTTTTTAGGTCCTATTATTGGTGCAGGCCTATCGCTGAAAGCCGGTGGAGCAGACATCAGCACCATGATGGCTGCCATTTTTGGTACGATTTTAGTCGCATCATTTGCAGAAATTTTCCTATCTCGCGTATTGGAGCATGCCCGCCGAATCATCACTCCGCTCGTTTCAGGCATCGTCGTCACTCTTATCGGCCTCACACTGATTCAAGTCGGCTTAGTATCAATGGGCGGTGGCTACGCAGCATTAAATGAAGGAACCTTCGGCAGCTTAGACAAACTTGCTCTGGCTGGGACGGTACTTGGATTAATTGTGATTTTAAACCGCTCGAAAAACCCATACATCCGTGTGGCTTCAATCGTGATTGCGATGCTAGTGGGTTACATCATGGCGTATTTTATGGGGATGGTAGATACCTCTCAGCTAGGCGCAACCGAGATCGTAGCACTGCCCGTACCAATGCAATATGGCTTATCGTTTGACTGGTCTCTGTTCATTCCGCTGGTACTGATTTTCTTTATTACCGCACTAGAGGCCATCGGTGATATTACCGCAACATCTGAAGTGTCTGGTGAGCCAGTAAAAGGCCCAGTGTACATGAAACGCATTAAGGGCGGTGTGTTAGCAGACGGCTTAAACTCCGCAATCGCAGCCGTTTTCAACAGCTTCCCGAACTCAACGTTTAGCCAGAATAACGGCATCATCATGCTAACAGGAGTCGCGAGCCGCTACGTGGGTTACTTTATTTCTGGCATGTTAGTGATTCTTGGCTTGTTTCCTGGCGTCGCTAGCTTTGTTCAGCTGATTCCTGAGCCAGTACTTGGCGGCGCAACGATTGTCATGTTTGGTACGATTGCTGCCGCTGGTGTGCGTATTATCTCTCGTGTTGAGCTCGATCGCCGCGCAATTCTGATCATGGCCTTATCCTTCTCAATGGGACTTGGTATCGCACAAAAACCAGAGATCCTGCAATTTATGCCAGAATTTATTAAGAGTATTTTCTCAACTGGTGTTGCAGCAGGTGGCATCACAGCGATCATTTTAAATCTACTTCTGCCAGAGAAACTGGAAGACGAAGATGAACTTCCTCAGGAAGTGAAAGAGTCTTAAGATTATTGAGAATAAGAAAAGCCCAACCTATTTAGGTTGGGCTTTTTGTTTAAAGGGTGCGGGCCATCGTCGACTTACTTGGTAGGAAAGCTGATTTGAGCGATTAAACCGCCTTCACTGCGATTACGCATCACCACAGAGCCTGAATGTTGGCTGATTATACGCTTCACAATCGCCAACCCTAGCCCAGTGCCTTCACTACCGCGAGCGGTGTCACCACGCGTAAAGGGTTCAAATAACCTCGCGATTTGAGAATGCTCGATACCCGGTCCGTTGTCCTCTACTGAAATCCACACTAGCTGCTTATCTGCTGTCACACCAGTGCTGATTTTGACCCAGCCATTGCCATAGCGTAGCGCATTCACAACTAAGTTACTGATCGCCCGCTTAATCGCAATCGCGCTTCCTTTGGCTGGCGGCAAGTTAAGATTAAGATCTGTTTCAATTTCAACCTCATAACCACCTTCAGAACTGGCGACGTCACTGGCAATCGTACTGATATCAACCGCTTCAAACGATTCTTGGTTCACCGGTTTGAGGTAATCCATAAACTGACTGATGATCTCATTACATTCTTCCGTATCGCTAATGATCCCCTCCGCAAGATAGCTGTCCTCAGGAGACATCATTTCTGTCGCTAGGCGAATACGCGTCAGAGGTGTTCGTAAGTCATGGCTAATCCCTGCCATTAATAAGGCTCGGTCTTCTTCTAGCTCTTGAATACCTTTCGACATTTGATTAAAGGCTCGAGTTACAGAGCGAATCTCCGATGCGCCTTTCTCTGCTAAGGGGGGCGGGATCTCACCTCGACCGACGTCTTTCGCGGCTCTCTCTAAAGCCAAAAGTGGACGGTTTTGCAAACGAATAAACAACCAACCACCTGCAATGATCAGCAGCGCCATAATCAAGCTGTTACGAAACAGCGGGGCAAAATCTTCTTCTTGCAGCTCAGATAACGGAATACGAATGATGGAGTTCGGCAACTTTTCGATGTGCATCCACAAAATGTAACTTTCATCGCCAAGCAATAAGCGCACTTCTGTGGGCGAACCCAGCTCTTGGCTCATTTCTTCAGACATCAAATCAATCGACATTGCGTGATGAAATTCAATCGCCTTATCGCTATCGAGACTATGAACCGTCACCCCTAATCTTTCTAACAATTGACGCCTTAACGGTGCATCAGACTTTAAAGGTCCTTCATCATCAAGCACCAAATTGAGCTCATGGGCGAGAATTTTATTGAACTGCTGCAAACTCGGCATCAACGCGTAGTTAAAAACGGCGTAGTAAGAGAAAACTTGGCTCGCGAGAAGCAAAGAGATGAACAGCAGAATAGATTGTGTCAGTGAACTTCGGATGCGCATGGAACGTTCCTAGTGGTCCTAATCGCGAAATTTCAGCCTTCAAAGGGAAGGTAATGAAGGCTGAAGTTGCTATAGCCAAGTGCTGGCTATGGAGTGAAGAGATTACACCTCTTTGCCGTCTGGGACGAAAACATAACCTAGGCCCCATACGGTTTGAATGTAGCGCGGCTTGCTCGGATCGTCTTCTAACATGCGACGTAAACGTGAGATTTGTACGTCAATAGAACGTTCCATTGCAGAATATTCACGGCCACGCGCCATGTTCATCAATTTGTCTCGTGACATTGGCTCACGTGCATTCATCACGAGCGCCTTTAGAACAGCAAACTCTCCAGAGGTGAGTGGCATTGCCTCGTCACCGCGGAACATCTCGCGAGTGCCTAGATTGAGTCGGAACTCCCCGAACTCCACCACTTTTTCTTCCGTGCTTGGTGCACCCGGCAACTCTACGGTTTGGCGGCGTAATACGGCCTTGATGCGAGCCAATAATTCGCGTGGGTTAAACGGTTTTGGCAAATAATCATCCGCCCCTACCTCAAGACCTACGATGCGGTCCACTTCATCACCTTTCGCGGTGAGCATTAAGATTGGCAACATATTGTTCGCGTGGCGTAGACGACGACAAATTGACAAACCGTCTTCACCTGGCAACATTAGGTCTAGCACCATTAAGTGAAAGTTTTCGCGCGTTAGTAGGCGATCCATCTGTTCGCCATTGGCGACACTTCGTACCTGAAAACCTTGCTCAGAAAGGTAACGCTCCAATAGAGCACGTAAACGAGCATCGTCATCAACCACTAAAATTTTATGATTTTCTTGCATTGAAACATCCTTTCAGAAGCGTCTATTGTCGAAAATGTATCACTGTTTTTCCTAACGTGCTCAAGCAAATTGTTACTCTTTTTATCTTAAGCGCTTTATTCTCTCTCTAGCAGATATTTTCAGCACCTACTATTGACCATAATTCCATTCCAGTTCACGTTTGGCCTCAAGCAGCTCTTGCTGTGCCTCAGCCAGCTTGTGACGTTTTTTCTCAATTTTGTCTGCTTTCCCTGAATGCTGAGCTTCGACTAATTCTTCCTCTCGCTCCTCAACTTCTTTAGTCTTTTCTTCCACTTCTGTTTGCAGCTCTTGGCGCAGCTCACCTTCCGAGCATTCATTCTGGATAGCGGAAAGTGCTTGCTCCAAGCCTTTAATGCGATGCTCATTACCTTGCGCTTTTGCATACTCAAGCTGCTGCTCTACCGCTAACTCTTTAGCGTCACAGCCTTTCACTTCATCTTGAGCAAAAACTGAAAGTGAGAAACCTATTGTTAGTGCAGCACTACACATGACTGCTTTGTTCATTTTACTTCTCCGAGAAAGGCACCATGCCTTTATACCAAATATTCTGACGTTGAGACCCAAGTCACTTCTAGTGAACTTCATGAGACTTGAATCGGTGATAAAGCCTCAGTCTTCCGAGGCCGGTTGAGTGTATTCAATTGAGTTGATGAACCACTCTTTTTCACCTTCTGGGGTGCGTACCGTGAACTCTTCATCCACTTGTTTTTTCAACATCGCTCGCGCCATAGGTGAATCGATAGAGATGTAGTCTTTCGCATCGCCATAAATCTCTTCAGGCCCGACAATACGAAACTTTTTCACTTCTCCTGCCTCATTTTCTATTTCCACCCATGCACCAAAAAAGACTTTGCCTTCTTGTTGCGGAGAATAGTCAACGATCGTGACTTCTGGCAGGAATTTACGAAGGAAGCGGACACGACGGTCGATCTGACGGAGTAAACGTTTATTGAAGGTGTAATCCGCATTTTCTGAGCGATCGCCCAGGCTCGCAGCCCAAGTGACGATCTTGGTGATTTCCGGGCGCTTTTCATTCCAAAGGTAATCATGCTCTTGTTTGAGTTTGTTGTAACCTTCTCGTGTAATCAGCTTAGTTTTCAAATTAACTCCTATCTCAACTAAAAAATGCTGCTCTTTGGCAGCATTAAGGAGATGATATACCCAAAGATCCAATGTTTTTCAGGCTTTGGGTATCAAGGTGATAAGGCGGCCAGAGTGTTACTTTTCGTAATCCGGTTTTTGCGTCACGATGTAATTCGTATCACTCGAAACAACCGCGCCATGTTTTAGGAAGTTTTTACCTAAAATCATGCTGTAATGGAAGCGACCTCGGTCCTGTAAGTTGACTCGGATCTTCTTCTCTAATTCGCCAAGCTTAACATGCATTTCAACCACAGGGCGTACGTTCGCTTTCTCGCCTTTCTTCGCTTTAATACGCATGACGTCAACAACAGGCTTAGTAAACGCCTGTTTCATGCCAAGATCGTTCTCATAGGTAAAGCTCACCATGTCTTTGCCGTCTTTCTTAAACTGCTTGATGTTCTTAGCATTGATTGAGCTTACATCTGCACCCGTGTCTAACTTCACAGGGAAAGACATCCCCTCAACTTCCGCCACTTCGATATGGCCAGCTTTGAAAAGTGGCCTTACATCTAGTAGATGGTCTGCGCGAGTGTTCAGCAACACACCCCCCTTGGCTATGTCATGACCAAAGACGAAAAAGGGTTGAGTGTCACCCTCATCAAGCACATCGAGCGCAAACTTCATTGATGTGTCTTTCCTACCGAGAAGAAAGTCTCCTTCAACAACAGGGCGCACCGCGCTGCCAACCTTGAGCTTTTTCAACACTGGTTTGGTGATTTTTTCTTCTTTCCCCTCATCGTTCATTAAATAAAACGTGACGGACTCATCCTTACCTTTTTCTGTTACTTCAAACCCATTTACACGCAGTAATGGCGTTTTCACAGTAAAAGTGGGGTAAGCAGGGACGGTATAACCATCAATGGTGACCTGTTCTTCTGGTGAAACGACAAGAGGTTTTGATTTGAGCGCGCTTTTGAACGTTTTTTCTACGCCACCCAGTAGATTTTCTCTGTCCGTATCAATAACAAAGTGCTGACTCGCGACGTCCCGACCTAAGTGAATTTGCGAACTGAACTTACTGCGATCACGCAGATACACCAACCAACGTTGAGTTTCATTTTCGCCGACTTTGACGGGTAAATAGACTAAAGGGCGCTCGCTTTTGGTCGTTTTCAGCATTCGTACCAAGGGTAATGTCATTGGATGACGCTTGCCATTCTCGCCCTCTAACATAAAAGAGACTTCGTTATGCTTTTTGTCTACCTTGATGTCCAGTGCATGGACGTTGGTATAACGGCTAGAAGTTGAGATGCTGATCTTATATGGCACACCTTCGACTTCAACCGTCTCTTTTTTGCCAATCATTTTTGCGCGTGGCTGTTCTTGAAGGTAATCGTAACCAGCGAAGACCCATGCGTTATCATCGAGATAGGTTTTACCAATCAAGATAGGAGAAGAGAATTGCGTACGCTTGGTCAGGTTCACTTCCGTATCAACGGTGTGACCAGCGATTGTCATCGGCATTTTTATTGTCGGGCGTAGGATGGGCTTTTTGCTTGTTCGGCTGCGAATCGCGCTCACTCTTTCCAGATCATCGGTAATCTGTATTTCCTTCCCTGTATAAGGGTGAGGAACCGTAAAGCTAACCTTTACTTGATATGGCTTAAAGCTGTCGGCGTCCCACTTTGCCTTCGTACCACCTAAGTCATCGACAATCGCCCAAAGTAACTCGTTATCTTTCAAATCTTGGTAATCTGGGTGTGAGCTACTGACATGGATATTCTCCGCATGCATCGATGTCGTATCTGCACCAGTATCAATCTTGCCAATAAATGGCACCGCTTTTAGTTCCGGAATGTCACTGTAGTAGACGCTCTCCACACGCCCTAGTACCAATTTGTTATCGAGCTGATAAACGGGAGCTTGTGTGGTTCCTGAGATAGATTGCGCCCAACTAAGCGGGGCGACAAGTAAGGCACTCGTAAGCGCTAACGCCAAAGACATTTTTTTCATCATGATTATCCGTATAAGCCGAGGTACATTTAGTGATATCAACAACCGTGGAATTAGGTTAGTCGATAACTGCGGATATAAGTTCTCAATTTAATTACAGTTTTGACATAAATCTGACTGATGTCCACCAGCGCCCGGTAAATTTTTGCCTCGTTAATTTAAAACATTGCAAATTCTTCGAATGACCCCAATGTTCTATACAACCCAAACCGAATTAAAAGAGAAAACACGGATGAGCCAAGCTATCTGTCGCATGATTGCTCAAGAACTGAATGTTCGCCCAGAGCAAGTCAACGCCGCTGTCACCCTAATTGATGATGGCAACACTGTCCCTTTTATTGCTCGTTACCGCAAAGAGGTGACGGGGGGCCTTGATGATACCCAGCTGCGTACTTTGGACAGCCGTCTGTCTTACCTTCGTGAAATGGATGATCGCCGTCAAACCATCCTCAAATCAATCCAAGAGCAAGGCAAACTGACGCCAGAGCTAGAACAAGAGATCGCGCAGGCAGACAGCAAAACTCGTCTTGAAGACTTATACCTACCTTACAAACCCAAGCGTCGTACGAAAGGTCAGATCGCGATTGAGGCTGGTCTTGAGCCACTCGCAGATCAACTTTGGAATCATCCACAAACCGAGCCAGAAAGCGAAGCAAGCAAATACCTTGATGCAGACAAAGGCATCGCAGACACCAAAGCTGCATTGGATGGCGCTCGCGCGATCATCATGGAGCGCATCGCAGAAGACGCAAACTTACTGGAAAAAATTCGCAACCACTTAAATCGCAATGCGGAACTGGTTTCACGAGTCGTTGAAGGCAAAGAGCAAGAAGGCGAGAAGTTTAAAGATTACTTCAACCACAACGAGCCCCTAAGCAAAGTGCCATCGCACCGCGCACTGGCGATGCTACGCGGCCGTAACGAAGGCTTCCTGACATTGGCGATGAACGCTGATCCAGAACAGGAAGAAGGCGCTCGTCAGTCTTACTGCGAAACGATTATCGCCGACCATTATGGCGTAACGCTAAGCAGCGCACCGGCGGATACCTGGCGTAAGCAAGTGATCAGCTGGGCATGGCGCATCAAAGTATCGATGCACATGGAAACCGAGCTAATGGGCGCAATGAAAGAGCGCGCTGAAATCGAAGCGATTGAAGTATTCGCCACTAACCTAAAAGACTTGTTGATGGCAGCACCGGCTGGCCCTCGTGCAACACTTGGCCTCGATCCGGGTCTGCGTACAGGTTCAAAAATCGCGGTTGTCGACTCAACAGGTAAAGTGCTTGCAACCGAAACCATCTACCCTCACCCACCACAAAAACAATACGACAAGTCAGCACAAATCGTTGATCAGTTGGTGCGTAAGTACAATGTGGATTTGATTGCGATTGGTAACGGTACGGCTTCACGTGAAACCGACAGCTTTGTCGCAGACGTCATCAAACGTGGCAACCTGAAAGTTCAGAAGATCATCGTAAGTGAAGCGGGGGCTTCGGTTTACTCTGCGTCTGAGCTTGCAGCAAAAGAGTTCCCGAATATGGACGTATCACTGCGTGGTGCAGTGTCGATTGCACGTCGTTTGCAAGATCCATTGGCTGAACTCGTGAAAATTGATCCGAAATCTATTGGTGTGGGTCAATACCAGCACGATGTAAGCCAATCTATGTTGGCAAAACGCCTAGATGCGATTGTGGAAGACTGTGTAAACGCGGTTGGTGTTGATGTGAACACTGCTTCTGCGGCGCTACTGACGCGCGTAGCAGGCTTATCAAGCACCATCGCGCAGAACATTGTCGACTTCCGCGATGAGAACGGCCGCTTCGAAGCACGTACAACCTTGAAGAAAGTACCTCGTTTAGGTCCTAAGGCGTTCGAGCAGTGTGCGGGCTTCCTGCGTATTATGGATGGTAAGAACCCACTTGATGCGTCTGCGGTTCACCCAGAAGCGTACCCAGTGGTCAAAGCGATTTCTGAGAAGAACAACAAAGACATCAAAGCACTGATTGGTGATTCAAGCTTCCTTAAAGGTCTGCATGCGGTCGATTACACCGACGATAACTTCGGCGTTCCAACCATTACAGACATCATCAAAGAGTTAGACAAGCCGGGTCGTGACCCACGTCCAGAATTCAAAACGGCGACCTTTGCAGAAGGTGTAAACTCGGTATCTGACTTGGAACCGGGCATGATTCTAGAAGGCGTGGTGTCTAACGTAGCCAACTTCGGTGCCTTCGTTGATATCGGCGTTCACCAAGATGGTCTTGTGCATATTTCTGCACTGACAGATCGTTATGTGTCTGACCCACGTGAAGTGGTGAAAGCGGGCGACATCGTCAAAGTGAAAGTGATGGAAGTTGACGTGCAGCGTAAGCGTATTGGTCTATCGATGCGTATGAACGACGAACCGGGTCAAGACAACCGCAGCCAACGCTCATCAGCAGCGCCACGTCGTAATGACCAACCGCAGCGTCGTCAGCCTCGCCGTGATGATTCGTCATCGAACAGCGCGATGGGCGGTGCGTTTGCTGCAGCGTTTGCTAAAGCGAAAAAGTAACCTTACCTAGGCTTCACCGCTAACGAGCTTTCATAACTAAAAAGAAAACGCTCCAATCAGTCAACCTGCTTGGAGCGTTTTTGTTTGAGTAGGATATTGAGTCGTCATAATACTGCTATCACTTCTGACGGGGTATGGGGAGCGACTGCATGACCATAATGAAACTTGATCACCTTCCTGCGCTTTTCCATTAATCCTTCATTGATCGCAGCATCCAAAATGCGCTTTGGTAAGCGAAAGCGGATCGCGTAGCCTTTCCCCTGGTCTTCACTATACGATTTGAGCGCAAGCAAACTAAAAAGCCGTTCTAGTGTATCTTCCGGCTCTTCTTGATAACGCGTGTCGACTTCCGTTTCCATATCATAATCAGGATGCTCTGAAGGATCCCAAGAAGACTGACGTCGGCGCTTGTCATCACCTTTTACTTTTCGCTCTGCATTGGTTTTGGCCAATGCGACCGTTGGCGTTACAGGCTCTCGGACTTTATTGTCGCGAGCTGCTTGTTCCGTCTGCACATTCACGGATGGGGCGATCAGTGGCACACTTACGTTGGTCGGTGACACAATCATTGCGAACCCTCCTCAGAGTCGCCCAACTCGTCAATATGGCTTAGCTTTATTGGCTAATAAAACCTCACCAGCCTTTATATCGACCACTTTTTAAACAACTTGAGGTGTTTCCGCTCGCACTTGCTCAATCGTGAGCAAACTCTCGGATTTGAACACAAAATTCGTCATGTTCGGTGATAAAAGGCGCATGAGAGGACTGATTAAAAACAAACTGCTGGGTATGAGGCAACTGTTCACTTAAATCGTTAGCTACTTTAATTGGCACCAACCCATCTAAACGGCCATAAAGACGCAACATTGGAACAGAAAGAGACGTCAACGCATCGCGCAGATCCACATCAGCAAGGATGTTTAGCCCAACCAACAGCGATTCAGGGTTTGGCTGAGGGCGCGATAGTATCGCTTGCTTGAGCTGTTTAACGTCTTTACGCGCTGATGGGCTGCCCATCGCTTGCAACGCCATAAAGCGCTCAATGGTCAGTGAGAAATCTTCTAGCAACTGAGAGGTGAACGCACTCAGTACATTCGGTTGAATGCCGCGCCACGGTTTTTCTGCGGCAAATTTAGGTGAGCTGGCAACCGTAATCAACTTAGCCACGCGCTCGGGCATATTTAATGCCACATGCGTCGCCACTAAACCTCCGAGGGACCAACCAAGCCAAATCGCTTTCTCTGGCGCACCTTGCACCACCAAGTTAGCAATATGGTCTAAATCTTCAGCATGAGATTCGGCGCTATGTCCGTACCCCGGAAGGTCAACCACATGAACTCGGAAATAAGGTTGAAGAGACTCGACTGTCTGCTGCCATACCGCACCATTCATGCCCCACCCATGAAGTAACACCAAATCTGGTCCCTGACCAAATGACTGCCAGTGTAATTTCGTGCTCATGCTCTCAATCTCTCCCACTTATTTTATTCCCTACGGCTTCAGCCAAGCGTTAGGCTGAGTAAAATATCATCATGAATAAACGCTATGTTATCTCATCACTGGCAAAACATCATGCATCGTGTATTGAGCAGTCAATGCGGCCTGTGTCGGTTCCCTATTCAAACACCAAGCCACACAAATACTCTGCGCTGGTGCGAGCACTGTTTAAAATACCTAACTCCGGTAAAACGATGTCAACGCTGCGGTTTATCATTACAGAAAGAAGAAATGAGTACGGATAGTATTTGTGGTGAATGTCTTTCAGAGCCACCGCCATGGCAAAGGCTATACACGTTAGGCGATTACGACTTTCCCCTTTCACGGGAAGTACAACGCTTTAAAGATCACGGAGAGTCTTGGCATGTAAAAGCATTAACCGAGCAACTGGCACAGCGCATCACCACGCCAGCTCCAATCATTACCAGTGTGCCATTGCACTGGCAGCGTTACCTGCGCCGGGGTTTTAATCAAAGTGATGTTTTAGCCCGACACCTCGCCAAGCAATTGCAGACTAATTTTGATGCGAAGGTCTTTCGTCGAGTAAAGCTCGCCCAATCACAGCGTGGTAATACCAAAACAAGCCGTGAACAAAACTTAAAAGGCGCGTTTATTCTCAATAAGCAACCTCACTCTTCCCATGTTGCCATCGTCGATGATGTAGTCACCACAGGCAGTACCGTCCGACAATTATGTCATTTACTACTTGAAGTTGGCGTAGAAAGCATCGATATTTACTGCATCTGCAGAACACCTGCTCCTCGTTCTCTCTAGATCGCTTCGCCATGCCTTAGCATCAAAAAGACTAGACCCATACGTCAACAAGAGTAGAATAGCAGCAGTAACCTACAAATTTACTCGGGTATTCGTCGTGTCAAATATTACTATTACAGAAACTGCGCAAACGCATTTCGCTAACCTTTTAGGTCAACAACCTGAAGGCACTAACATTCGTATTTTCGTTGTGAACCCAGGTACACAAAACGCTGAGTGTGGCGTGTCTTACTGCCCACCAGAAGCAGTAGAATCGACCGACACTGAACTCTCTTACAGCGGTTTTTCAGCTTACGTGGATGAGCTAAGCCTGCCATTCCTTGAAGACGCTGAAATCGATTTTGTTACCGATAAAATGGGCTCTCAGCTAACGCTAAAAGCACCTAACGCTAAAATGCGTAAAGTTGCGGACGACGCACCACTGGTTGAGCGCGTTGAGTACGTTATCCAAACTCAAGTGAACCCACAACTTGCTGGCCACGGTGGTCACGTAAACTTGGTTGAGATCACTGAAGACGGTGTTGCGATTGTTGCATTTGGTGGTGGTTGTAATGGCTGTTCTATGGTTGACGTAACACTAAAAGAAGGCATCGAGAAAGAACTGCTAAACCAGTTCATTGGTGAACTAACCGCAGTTCGTGATGCTACAGAACATGACCGTGGTGATCACTCTTACTACTAAGAGTAAACACTGTCAGAAAATGGGAGGCTTCGGTCTCCCATTTTTGTATCGATACTGAGGTGATGCTGAGATGCTTAGCTCGACTCGTAAAATCCGCTAGAAACTCAGGCGGAGTTCTCATATATTAAGAATCTTACGCATCTCGTAAACGCCAACGACACCAAGGAGCCAGCGTCATGCCGAAACGAACCCCACCAGAGATACTCTCATGCCAGACGGTTGCAAAATCCAAACTGTTTGCTGTGGAAGCGCTCGACCTTCGTTTTTCCAATGGTGAGCACCGTACTTATGAGCGTATGAAGCCAAGTGGACGAGATGCTGTAATGGTAGTCCCTGTAACAGAACAAGGCGATTTATTACTGGTGCGTGAATACGCCGCTGGAACTGAACGCTACGAGCTAGGTTTCCCAAAAGGGCTGATTGACCCAGGAGAAACACCACACCAAGCTGCGGATCGTGAGTTAAAAGAAGAAATCGGCTTTGGCTGTAATCAGTTAACCCCGTTGAAACAAGTTATCCTCGCGCCATCTTACTTTTCGAGCAAAATGACTCTATTTTTAGGACAGGCGCTTTATCCAGAGAAGCAAGAAGGCGATGAGCCTGAACCACTGGAAATTGTGCGTTGGCCACTTGCGCAAGCCGAAGAGTTATTAACTCACATGGATTTCTGTGAAGCACGAAGCATCACAGCGCTAATGTTGGCACTGAAACACTTACCAAACACCACTCACAAGCATAACCAATAACGGTCATTAGAACCGAATAACACTGTGAGTAAGGACTATCACTTATGCCAATGACAAAAGATCTATCTCACCTACTTCCTCAAGTCATCGAGATTGCCCGCAGTGCTGGGCAAATGATCCTCGAAATATATGAAAAGAAGCAATACGAGGCCTACACCAAAAGTGACGAAACTCCCGTAACAAGTGCAGATATTGCAGCTCACAAGTTCATCACTGAACGCTTGAGTGATCTGACGCCTGACATTCCCGTGTTGTCAGAAGAAGACGCAGACATAAGCTTAGAGCAACGCGCTCAGTGGGAACGTTATTGGTTAGTCGACCCTCTTGATGGTACTCAAGAATTCATCGCTCGCAGTGGTGACTTTGCCACTATTATTGCGTTGGTCGACAACAATCGACCAACCATGGGCGTCGTTTACGGCCCTGTATCTGGCGTGACTTACTACGCTTATAATGGCAAAGGCGCCTGGAAAATTCCCGACATGTCGGACAGCGTCAAAATCCATACACACAAACACGAACAGCCAGAGCAAAGCATCGCAATTGCTATTAGTCGTCGCCAAGACATCAATCGTATTACTAACCGTATGAGTAGCGCCTGGAATTACGACTTAATACCGCTCGGTTCTGCAGCATTGAAAGCATGCCTCGTCGCGGAAGGGGCGGTAGATTGCTATCTCCGACTAGGTCCAACAGGTGAGTGGGACACCGCTGCGACACAATGCATTGTTGAAGAAGCTGGCGGACGTATTCTCAGCACGCAATTAGAACCGCTGTCATATAACGAGCGGGAAACACTAGAAAACCCGAACTTTATTGTTCTTGGTGATGCGGATTTACCTTGGAATGAGATTTTACAACGCAAAGATTAAGCGCCCTATCGGTAAAATTTAGAGCACAAAATTCTAGCAATAGAAAGGCCACGAATATCTTCGTGGCCTTTTCTTTTTGACCTTCTGTACAGCACTTGGAGTATTTGGCCTACTATGTTCCAATTGCTTGCAAAGCTGAACGAAAGAAAACAAATCAATTAAAAATCATGGTTTTAAACTTTCACTCATTCCCAATCAAGATCGAATGTACAGCGAATAGAGGTTTTAGCTTACGATGATCCAAAAGCAAAAAGAGCTGCACAATAGCAGCTCTTTTAAGATATTGGATTTTGTCACGATTGGTTAGAAGCGCCCTTGGTAATTAAACTCATATTGACCTTGAGCATTCGGCTTACCCAACCATTTCAATTGCTCCCCCATGCTGGATGGGAACTCTGCTCCAGGTTTGAACCACGCTTTGGTTGAGTATCGTTGATTAGGCATCAGCTCTGCTGAGAACGCCGCAGAGACTTGTTCGCTGCTCTGCTCACCAGTTGCCGTCAATACACTACCCTGACAGTTTATATCGGCAATCACAGGACCGAGATCTAAGCTGCCAACGGGGCTTTGAATACCACTGGCATTCCATACTAAAGTGCCTTCACCGTTCTTACACCAAGGCGCAGCATAAGTCGCATGACGAATATTCAGCTCAAGTTGCCCATCAACACCAACAGGCACAGGGAGGCGCGCTTGCTCAACAACTTTTACCGCCGGAATCGAGGCAACTAAGTTTTTGGCATAAGGGCCATCACTTAAGCTATAGCCGACAAAACCGCGCCCACGAACGTCCATTTCACTACCACGACCAAAGCGCACAGCAAACTCAGCTTTACCTGTCAGTAGACTCGACCATTGGAAATCCCAATTAACTTCTCCAAGGTTCTGGCGCTGCCAACGAATACTAGAAGCTTGACCTTGCCATACCGAACCGTTGGTTCCTTGAATGTCCAGGCCTCTCACTGTTGGTGCTTGTTGTAACACCCAAGAGACTGGTAATCCCATTAAAAGACTGACTGAAAAAAAGACGATAAAGATAACAACGTAAAGTACTGCTCGCTTCACCTTAACCTCGCTTAAACTGAAGGCGGTTTACATCGATCATGCCCGCTTGCTCTGTTCGGTCGATATCTAAAAATTCGACTTCAATACCCTGCTGCTCTTTCAAGTAACGTAACCAATCCACTAGTTGATTAAACGCGAGTGGTTTGATCCACACTTGAACGCTCTCATTACGAGGTTGTACGCGAATCAACTCAACTTTATAACGACGAGCTGAAGAAGAAACCAACTGATTCAACGGTTGACTAGAGTAGCTCACACCGCTGCTTTTTCGCAGTGCAATGATGCCATCCGCTTTATCTTGTACCCAAGCTAGCAACTGTTTTTCGCTTTGAATACGTGACTGAGCTAGCTCCGCACGTTGGCTCATTGGCTGTAATAAACCCCAATAAATAATACCGATAACGGCAATAGCGCCACATCCCATGACCAAACGCTGCTCACGCTGCGAGATGCTGCTCCACCAAACCTGAGCTTGAGAAATTAAGTTTTTCATCATCACCTCACAAACGCTTCAAAACAAAGCTGCCAACCACAACGTTATCGCTACGGTTCAACTGACCTTGCTCAACATTAAACTTCTCTGCCAATTTCACACGAGCCTGCTCAAAAGGTTGGAAGTCTGAACTACGAGCCTGAATACGTACTTCGCCACGTTGTCCGTCGTATTTAAAGCTAGTGATCTCCAAGTCGCTGACCTGACCAAGTGTCGCGGGTAATGCCGCCAACCATGACAACATTGCCTGCTGACCACTTCCACCAGATAAGCTGCGCTCTTCATCATCCATTTGTCGTTTGAGGTAACTAACGGTAGGAATGCGTCGTTTATTTGGGAACACCTGGCGGAAAATACGCTCACTCTCCTCACGATACGCTTGAGCTTGTGCTTCGTACTTATGGACCACGAGCAACTGCTGCGCAACCATAACGACGATAAGCACCCCCGCAGCAATGGTGGCTTTTTGCCAGAGCTTCCAGTATTTACCCCAAGAAGATTTCGGCTTGAAGATCCCAGTCAGCAAATTGACTTTGCTTTCTGTCACCCCCTTCGCCAGTAAAGCCATCGTCATTTCTTCTGGTTGCGGATCCCATATTTCAGGTAACGCAGATTCCGGGACCGAGCTAAAGCAATCGAGCTTCCAACCTTCATGATTTTGTAGATAAGAAGAGAGGTAAAGGTCTAACCAAGAAGCGTCGACAACCGCGCCCTCTGTCGCAGAGTGACGAATTAGCCATTGCTCGCCAATCATTGCAGCACTGCTGTGATCTCCACGAACCGGTAACGCAAGCACATCGGGTAAAATGCGTTTAATGGCGATACCTTGGCTTGAGAAACGTTGCAGTACAGTCTGAATCCAAGCACGTTCAACTGCGCAAATCTGCGCTTTATCCGCTTGTTTACCCAACACGCTAAAGTGCAGGCCATCAACGTCCTGAGCAACTTCGTCTTCCACTAAGTACGGTAACATAGCCTCGAATTGGCGTGTTGCACCAGGTGGTATATCCACTTGCGTCAGGACTACATCATTACTCGCCAACAGCGCCACAACTTGGCGCTGACCAGCATATGAGACCAATTCATCTAAGTGTTCCCACCCGGCGATTTCACCGCTAGCAATCACTTCCTGTTGATCTGTCGACCACACCACCCAAGGAATGGTACTTTGTTGTTCGCTACTCAGCCGAACGGTCAGAAACTCGCTCACTGATCCCTCCAAAACGACGGCGAACTACGGTCACCGTTTCTCTATTTGTACTTTGCAAAAGGCTTCGGATACGTACACGTGATTCATCCACCAACACTTGTGCATCCAATTCAAAAAAGGCGCTATCTACACCCAAATAGCCTTTGGCGTTTTTCTTTACATCTTCACTTAAGCCAGCCATTTCTGACTCTGCTAAAAATTCATCAATGCTATCCCACCCATCAAATGGGCGTTTTTCAATTAGCTGAATCGCATCACTACTGCTTAAGTTTGGTGAGAACATTGCCACCAAAATCGGAGCTTGCTCAACATCAATCGTATTCACGTTTAAACGCCAGTCATCACTTGGCAATGCACAGACCAACGGCTCCAATTTTTGGAAAATTTCACCACTCACCTGATAGACAGCCCGTAACTCGGAAGCATCTGCCATCCAACCATTTGATGCCAAATAGGAAGGTTTCATCGCTTCATATGTGCTGTCTTCAACCCCAGTAGTCGAACGGACAGAGTCATCAGCATCAATGTATTCCCAAGTAGAGTCTGCAATGATTTCTGCTTGATATGGCTCGACATCCAACTCTTCTAATATGCGCTGCAATACATTCACTAAATATGGTCTTGTAATTTGCTGACCCGTTGGTTGCACACGACTCAATACATTTAGATTAAAGCACGCTTGCTTGTCTCTAATTCGTCCCGCCGCTTGACCATAATCTAACGGATAGACTTGCTCTTTTATCGCCCACGGTTGACTCATATTAATCGTATCGGTGTCTTTATAACTTTGTTCGATACCCACTTTTGCTAGCGCCTCGACGCCAAGGCTGTACCAGTACGCTTGCTGGTAATTGATTTGATTAGCGCCTCGCTGAAACTGCAAGAACAAACGTTCCGACATGCTGGCGGCAACCGTCGCCATAATCGCCAGCAACATCAACACTATAATCAAAGCAACACCGCGCTGACGGTTAACCATTATTGCTGTCTCCTGAACTTTCCTCTTTCTGACTCAATGTGCCATCAGGAGTGAGATAAGTGCGGGTAATTTCTCCATAGTCTTTGAGAGTTAGAACAACAGAAACCGCTTTCGGCAGCGCTTTTTCTTCAGCCCACTCTTTTTTCCATTGCTTACCATCATAGAAACGCATATCAAATGACTCGACCTGCGTTAGCAATGGAGTAACAGTACCTTGTTGCCCAACCGGCGTATCAGGATAGCGCCACCATACTCGCTGTAGTGTTTCTTCTTTTAAGCGATAGCCAACCTTGGTTACTTCTCCACGAGGGAACTGCTGCTGAGGGTTGTGCCAACCTAAACGGGCAAACATCAGTCCTTTGGTATCGGAGTCCAACAGGTAATCGGACCAAAAAATTAGCCGGCTAGCAGGCTCTTCACCATTAGTACGTGTTTGACGCATCGCCATTTGACGAAAATCGTTATCCATCATCACCATGGCACGCTGAATTTCGTTTAAGCGTTGGGTTCGTTCTTGTGATAGCGCATTGCTACGCTGTACTTGCGATACCACTTGGTACGCAGCGACACTTAAACTGGCAAAGATGGCAATCGATACCAACACTTCAATAAGTGTAAAACCTTTTACCCTTTGGCGCGTATTTGCGCGGGGATTATTATTGCGCCACATAGCTTCGTACCGTTACTACAGGGCTCGCGCTTTTCTCTACCGAGACGCTCACATCAAATGCTTTCAGCAATGGCTGCGTCGTGGCGACTGGCGTGACTTTCCAGAACCAAGTGCGTCCTGCCAGCTCTTCTGTGCCGTTTTTCGCTTTGAGTTCTCCGGTATTCAACATCACATTTGCCATCTGATTATCCACAACCATGGCTGCAAACATTTTTTCTTCTAAATAACTGATTGTATTAATATGCTGGCTCACGGAGCGAATGACACTGATGGCAGCGGTGGCGAAAATTGCCAGTGCGACCAATACTTCCAGTAAGGTCATGCCTCTCGTCCGGCGATGACTCAAATTTGGGTGAGCTTGCTTAAAATTGCGCATTCTCATCCTCTTTCACTTCTTCGCCCGGAGCTAATAACAAAATTTGTCCACTTTCTTTGCCAATGACTCGCCAACCGTCATTAAAGGCATCACCATTTTGCGGAAAAAAAGACAGGGTAAATGGCGTGACTTCGGCGCTGGAAAATATAAACACTTGCGGTGGCTCAATTTTCTTTTCGTCCTCTTCTTCTGCGAACATGTCTTCATCAAAAAGAGAACCTGGTTTGAATAAGCGCTCATCATTATCCCAAGCACCACCTCCGAGCTCGAGTTGTAGCGTAATATCTTCTTCTAGCTTGGTTTTGCTCGGAATCTGCTTTAATTTCAGAGGCTGCCAACCTTCTGAGGTTAAACTCAGTAGAGCGTAGGTCGATTTGGCATCATCCACTCGAACGCCAAAATCTTTACCGCTCAGCACCGCTTCTTCATTGAGCAGCTGTAAACGCTGAAAAAAGCTTTGAGCATACTGTTTGGAAAGATCTTTTTGGCTAGTCGGTAACGTCGAGATCACGGCCACAGCCGTAAGAGATAGCAAAACCAGCACCAATAGAATTTCTATCAATGTAAAACCGTTATGTTTTCGCATTTGTTTCATTAGTGCTGGCTTAGGCTCAATTATTGGAAGTCTTGCATGTTCCAGTTGCCAATATCTGCAGCTGGACCTTCTCCACCCTCTTGGCCATCTGCGCCTAGAGTGAAGATATCGATTGTACCGTTATCACCTGGGCTTAAGTATTGGTACTGGTTGCCCCAAGGGTCATTAGGAAGACGTTTGATGTAACCACCATCACGGTAGTTGCGTGGCTCTGGGTTAGATGGCTTGCTAACCAATGCTTCTAGACCTTGGTCCGTTGTTGGGTAAACGCTATTGTCCAACTTGTACATATCTAAGGCATTTTCCAACGCGACAATGTCCGTAATCGCTTTTTGTTGGTCTGCCTTCTCTTTGTTACCCAATAGGTTTGGAACAACAAAACTTGCCAAAATACCCAGGATAACGACAACAACCATCACTTCTAAAAGTGTAAAACCCTGTTGTTTACTACGCTTAAACTTCATTTTTTTCTCCGAAAGTTAGATTAAAGCCATGCCGTTAGTAGACACGTCTTAATTCGAAATTATCCGCTCATCAAGTTATTCATTTCTAGCATTGGCATCAAGGTCGCCATCACAATGAACAACACTAATCCAGCCATTAATGCAATCAGCGCAGGAGTAAACACACCCAGAGCAATATTGACTGTTGATTCAAAGTTTTGATCTTGGTTATCGGCTGCCCGCGTCAACATGCTCTCTAATTCACCACTTTGCTCACCACTGGCGATCATGTGTAGCATCATTGGTGGAAACAAGCGAGTTTGGTCCAACGCCTTACGCAAACTAGCGCCCTCTCGGACGTTATCCGCTGCAAGCAAGACTTGCTGCTTCACATAACGGTTAGACATAACATCTACCGCAACGCGCATACCCTCGAGAATTGGAATAGCACTGGAAGTACAGATCGAAAGTGTTCGTGCGAATCGTGCGGTATTCAAACCTCGAGAGATCTTACCTATTAGCGGTAAGCTCAAGATTTTTCTGTCCCAAGCTAAGCGAAAGTCTGGCTTTTGCAACGCCAGTTTGAGGCCATAGAAAAGCGCCACCAGCACAACGAAAATAATCAGCCCCCAATCTTGCACAAACTCACTGGCTGCCAGTAAAAATTGCGTCGATTGAGGTAACTCTTGGCCCATCTGAATGATGGGTTCAATGATTTTAGGAACCACTGTCGCCAATAAGAACGAAACGATGACAACCGCGAATACCACCAAAACTACAGGATAAATCATGGCTTGAAGCAATTTAGATCGCATCTTTTGGCGGTTTTCGACATAGTCTGCCAAACGCTCTAATACGGTATCGAGGTGACCTGATTTTTCGCCCGCCGCAACCATAGAGCGGTACAGTTCATCAAACACGTGTGGGTAATCAGCAAAACTGTCGGCGAGCGGATAACCCTCGGTTACTTTCGAGCGAACCGCAGCCAGCATAGAACGAATTCTCGGCTTTTCAGCCTGCTCAGAGACCGCGCGCAAACATTCTTCCAGAGGCATGCCTGATTGGACTAACGTGGACAATTGACGTGTGATGAGTGCCAGCTCAGATGTTGAGATGCCGCGCTTAAAGCTGACTGAGCCTGAAGACTTAGCCGATTTAGCTTTCGTCTCAACCACTTCAATCGGGATCATCCCTTGCTCTTTGAGTCGCTGGCGCACTTGTCGGGCGTTGTCCCCTTCTATCGTGCCTTTTTTATGCTTGCCTTTTGCATCTAGCGCTTTGTACTCAAATGCCGCCATTAGGTTTCCTTCGTCACTCGCATCACTTCTTCAAGTGACGTAATACCACGACGTACTTTGCTTAGACCATCACTGCGAATACTTGGCGTATGGGCGCGAACGGCTCTCTCAATTTCTTGCTCACCAGACTCTCGGTGAATCAATTCTTGCACTTGCTCATCGACCATAATGAGCTCGTGGATACCTGTTCGACCTCGGTAACCTTTTTGGTTACACGCTTCGCAGCCTTTAGCACGGTGTAGCTCTAGTGGTTCATGCGCTTCCATACCAAACAGTTTCTTCTGTTCAGCATCGGCTTCATACGGCTCTTTACAGCTTGGACAAAGCGTTCGAACTAAGCGCTGCGCTAGCACCCCTAATAACGAAGAAGAAATAAGGAATGGCTCAATACCCATATCACGTAGACGCGTAATCGCACCCACTGCGGTGTTGGTGTGGAGAGTAGACATTACCAAGTGACCCGTTAAGGACGCTTGCACTGCAATTTGTGCGGTTTCTAAGTCACGGATCTCACCGACCATCACCACATCCGGGTCCTGACGCAGAATGGCACGCAAACCACGCGCAAAAGTCATGTCGACCTTTGGGTTCACCTGAGTTTGACCGATGCCATCAATATCAAATTCGATCGGGTCTTCAACCGTTAGAATGTTGCGCTCGTTGCTATTGATCTCTTGCAAGCCAGCATACAAGGTGGTGGATTTACCAGAACCTGTCGGGCCCGTCACCAAGATGATACCGTGAGGGCGGCCAATCAAGTGACGGAAGTTGTCATGCACTGAAGGTGTCATGCCCAAACTATGTAAATCAAGACGAGTCGCGTTTTTATCCAACAAACGCATTACCACGCGCTCACCATGTGAGGACGGCATCGTAGATACACGCACGTCCACCGCACGACCACCGATACGCAACGAAATACGGCCATCTTGAGGCACACGCTTTTCTGCGATATCTAGTTTAGCCATAACCTTCACACGAGAAACTAGCAAAGGCGCTAGCTTACGGCTTGGAGTCAGGACTTCACGCAATACGCCATCGACACGGAAACGAATCGAAAGGGTTTTCTCGAACGTCTCAATATGAATATCCGAAGCACCTTCTTTGATCGCTTCGCCCAACATGGCGTTGATCAATTTGATGATTGGCGCATCGTCTTCCGATTCTAATAAGTCTTCATCGTGCGGCAGTTCTTCAGCCAAAGAGAAGAAATCATCGCTATCAGCACCAATATCTTCCATCAACTGACGCGCTTCAGACGAGTCACGTTGATATGCTTCGGTCAGCTTTTTATCAAAGGCTTCTTTATCGATAGGTTGTGGTACGAAGCTTTTCTTTAATACACGACGGACTTCAACCAGAGCCGCAGGGTTAAGCGGCTCGACATAGTAAAGAATAGGTGGACGCTCAGGATGCTCTGTCTCCAGCACCAGTTTAAAGCGGTTGGCAAAACTGAATGGCAGACGACGCATACTTGGCGCTGTGTCTAACATATCAACCATTAGTTGTTTTCCATTTGATCAATAAACGCTTGAATCTCTGTTGGGTGCTGACGCTCCTGGCCAAAGGCAGGCATAACCGGGATCTTCTCGTCAGCCATCAACTTCAACCCTTGATCCGCTTTGTAAAGCTGTTCTGCGCGAATAAAGTTGTATTTACGCTGCGTAATACCGTCGGCCGTCACACCATCGCGAATAATCGTCGGCTTGATGAACACCATCAAGTTACGTTTTTCTGTTTGCGTGCTAGTTGACTTGAACAGATGGCCAAGTACCGGAATGTCACCCAATAGCGGCACTTTGGACTCACTTTCAAGTGCGCGTTCATCGACCAAACCACCAAGAACCAACATCTGACCATCTTGGATCATGACAGAGGTGTTTAACTGTCGTTTAGCAAAGCGAACGTCAACCGCACCGTTTGCGCCTAATACGTTGGAAACTTCTTGTTCAATGTTTAACTGTACAGAGTCACCTTCGTTAATTTGTGGCACTACTTTGAGTTTGATACCGACTTCTTTACGGTCAACCGTTTGGAATGGATTGTCGTTGTTTGAGCCAGCCGTAGAGCCCGTAATAACCGGAACCTCTTCACCCACAATAAATGATGCTTCGCCATTATCCATTACGGTAATACTCGGCGAAGATAGAATGTTTGAGTTGGAGTCAGAAGCAACAGCACTAATTAGCGCTGTCCAGTCACCCATGACAATACTCATTGCCGCACCATTTACTCCGCTAAGTGCTGACGCTAGCGTAGAGTAGTCACCTGATTCAGTAACATCATATGGCGTTCGTTCGCCATTAGAGTTGGTATAGTATTCAGTTCGGGTTTGATCTTTTGCTTCTTCTAGACCAACCATCACCTGACCAATCGGGGCTCCTGAGTTACCGTACTGAATTACAGCACCCGTTTCTAATGAACCCCACTGAACACCTAGGTTAATACCATCACCTTCAGACATTTCGACAATTAACGCTTCAATAAGAACCTGAGCACGACGAATATCGAGTTGAGAAATGACGTCTTGTAATGCCATCATAATATCTGGTGGCGCTGTTAAAACTAACGAGTTAGTTGCAGCGTGAGCAGCAATGACGACCTCACCACGCGATGCACCTGATGTTTTCTGACCGGCTTGCTTTTCAGCTTGCAGGTTATCGGAAACACCTTTCAATACATCCACCAAGTCTTCAGCTTTCGCATTTTTCAGGTACACGACTCGGTTGTTACCTTTTGTCGCCATTTCAACATCAAGTTGACGAATTAAACGTTTCAAGCGGGCTCTTACTTTTGGATCACCAGAAATTAAAATCGCGTTAGTACGTTCATCGGCCACAATTTTAGGTTCAAGGAACTCTGGCGTGCTTTTCTGATTCGCACTTTTATTCAGTGCTTCGACAATGCGTACCATTTCAGCAGCAGATGCATTACGCAGCTCCACCAATTCAATTTCTTTATCACCGGCTTGGTCAACACGCTTGATGATCTCTGCTAAGCGATTCACTACTGCCGCACGACCAGTGATCAAGATAATATTCGCTGGATCATAATGAACCACGTTACCGGCACCGGCGTTATCAATCAGCTGACGAAGTAGAGGAGACAACTCTCGAACCGACACATTACGCACCGCGACAACTCGAGTGATAACACTATCGCCTTGCGCGCTGCCATCACCTAACACAGGGATTGCTGAGGTTTTTGAGTCTTTTGCTTTGATAACCTTAAGTACCCCATTGTCCATTTCTACGACTGCGTAACCGTATACTTCAAGGACATTAAGGAAAAAGCTGTAGTATTGCTCTTCGTTAAGTACGTCATAGCTGCGGACATCGATCTTACCGCGTACTGAAGGATCAACAATGATGGTCTTTTCGAGGTTACGACCCACTATGTTGATGAATTCTTGAATATCAGTGCCTTTAAAGCTCGCACTAAATTCGTTTGCCATTGCACCTGGTACGCAGAGTAAACTTCCTGCTAGTAGCCAAGCACTTTTGCTGAACCAATGTTTCACGTATGTCTCCCTGAACTTACGCCGGTTGCCTAAGTCTTACAATTGGATATAGATATCGTACTGTTGGCCGTCTCGCTCAACAGTTAAATTTAATTCTTGCGGATCGCTCATCACTTGCATCAGTTGTACTGAAGAAGACGGATCACTTAAATCGATCCCGTTCAGTTGAACCGCAATATCACCAGGTTGTAGCCCTACATCATTAAATAATGCGGCATCACGACCAGGTGATACTCGATAACCAACAATGTCTCCGTCTTTTTTGACGGGTGAAATGGTGATGTATTTAAAAACGCTTTGTGGATCTTTCGCAATTTCTTCGCGGATTTGCTCTAATTTCTCTCCAACGTCAGACGTCGCTGCTTCTGCTCGCTGAGCTTGCGCCCTAGCTACCTGCGGCGATTCAGATAGCTTCTTATATTCTATACCTTGCATCATTAAGGTCTCGTCTCGACCTTGGTTATCAATGATGACGCGATCCACCAATACCGCTTTTAGCGTCGCACGTGTCCCTTCGATTTCTTCACCCAAACCGTACGTAGCTTGCTTACCTCGGTTAGCAATAACAGCAAGGCTGGTATTGGCATCACTGCTGGCAACCGCACCGACTAGGGTGAGGTTAAGGCGCGTCTTAGGGGCGTCTTTAACAATAGGCTGTTCTACAACCACCGCTTTTTGCTCAGTGTATTTACCGAATAGGTTGGCATTCTGAAGGGCATTAAAATCTATCGCGTCGCCTTTATTGCTCGCAGCAACGCTACTCGCCGATGGACGCCATTGCGGCACTTCCGACGATTGAGGTATGGCTAACCACACAATTTTGCCAAGTATCCATCCGGTTATCGCAATAAACAGACAGGTAAGCAACAAGCTAAGTTTGGCTTGAATGGTATAATGATTGGACTTGATCTGAGCCAGTAGCGGTCTGCTTGATAATCCTGCACTTAGCTCTAAACGTTTCACTGAATGGATTCCTTTATTCTAACGTCCGTCATTTAAGCTATAACGATAGCTATCGACTTTAAATTGCTAAATTTGCAATAAAATTATTACTCAACAAAGAGCAGTGAACTATATCACAAGTTGTCTTTCATACCTTTTTCTTATGCAGTTTTTGCCAACTCCCTTGAAAAAAATACGCCTTGACTCCATCTGTAGGTGAATAATCCATCACTCATTGCCGTATTCGGGCAGTGATTAGATAGCGTAGTGTTCTATGAGTTCCCTAAATGAAGCCGTTAGGCTAGATAAATGGCTATGGGCCGCAAGATTTTACAAAACCCGCTCCATCGCGCGTAACATGGTCGATGGCGGTAAAGTCCACTATAATGGCCAACGAAGCAAGCCGAGTAAAATCGTTGAAGTGGGCGCTGAAGTCAGACTTCGTCAAGGCAACGAAGAAAAAATCGTGATAATCGAACAAATCTCAGATCAACGCCGAGGCGCTCCCATCGCACAAACCTTATATCGCGAAACCAATGAGAGTATCGCGAAACGTGAGGAACACGCGACTCAACGTAAGCTTAATGCCCACAACCCAAGTCCGGAACGCCGCCCAGATAAAAAGCAGCGCCGAGACATCATTAAGTTCAAACACCAATAAAAGCCGGAATTACCAACGAGGAAAGCACTCCATGGCAAATAATGTTTTAAACCGCTACCTATTCGAAGATCTTTCAGTACGTGGCGAGTTGGTACAATTGGATGAAGCGTACCAACGTGTTATCTCCAGCAAGGAATATCCGGCAGCAATAGAGAAACTGCTGGGTGAGCTACTCGTTTCAACTACTCTTTTAACTGCCACTCTTAAGTTCGAAGGTTCGATCACCATCCAGCTACAAGGCGACGGTCCTGTGTCTCTTGCCGTTATCAACGGTGACCATAACCAACGTGTTCGTGGCGTAGCTCGCTGGGAAGGCGATGTTGCCGATGACGCAAACATTCACGATCTAATGGGTAAGGGCTACCTTGTGATCACCATCGAACCGAAAAACGGCGAGCGTTACCAAGGCGTCGTTGGACTAGAAGGTGACACTTTAGCAGAAGTGCTAGAAGGCTACTTTGCAAACTCAGAGCAGTTAAAAACGCGCCTATGGATCCGCACTGGTGAGCATGAAGGCAAAGCACACGCAGCAGGTATGTTGATTCAAGTGATCCCTGACGGCACTGGCTCTCCAGATGATTTCGAACATCTAGAGCAGCTCACTGACACAGTAAAAGATGAAGAATTGTTTGGTTTAGAAGCGAACGAGTTATTGTATCGACTATATAACCAAGACAAAGTACGTCTGTACGAGCCGCAACCTGTCGAGTTCCATTGTGGCTGTTCTCGTGAGCGTAGCGGTGCCGCAATCATCACCGTTGAGAAAGCTGAAATTTATGACATTTTGGCAGAAGTTGGATCAGTTTCTTTACATTGTGATTACTGTGGCACAACTTATACGTTCGACGAATCTGAAGTCACTGAACTGTATGCACAAGCTTCTACGGACAAGAAAACCCTGCATTAATTTACATAGCTTATCAAGCACGTAATTTACCCTACAAAAGGCCAGCTTAATGCTGGCCTTTTTGTGATCAACCCCTCGTAATAACTAGCCTCAAGCGTAATAAAACAACTGCTTAATTTTAAACAATTAATAATGATTTTGCCCTAGCGCAAAGGATTGCGTGCACGATAGACTATTCCCACCAATATGTGACGGGTTACCTAAAGCCTTATTGAAATCATGGGTAAATTTTGAGCTATCTCCCTGTTTTCTCCCCGCCCCGTTGCTAGCATGGTGAGCAGATTAAAATTAAAACATTCTTACAAAATCCCTACAAAATCCTTATAAGGAGCACCTATGACCGTTATGGAACATACTAAGGCTGCAACACTTGATCTAACCAAGCACGGACTGCATAACGTAAAAGAGGTTATTCGCAACCCAAGCTACGAAATGTTGTTTGAGGAAGAAACGCGTGAAGACCTAACCGGTTATGAGCGCGGCGTGGTTACTGAACTAGGTGCGGTTGCCGTTGACACTGGCATCTTTACTGGTCGCTCACCAAAAGATAAATACATCGTCAAAGACGCTACGACAGAAGAACATATGTGGTGGACGTCTGATCAAGTGAAAAATGATAACAAGCCAATCACTCCTGAAGTGTGGGACGAGCTAAAAGAACTGGTCACAAACCAGCTTTCTAACAAACGCTTGTTTGTTGTTGACGGTTACTGTGGTGCAAACCCAGATACACGTTTGAGCATTCGTGTTATCACAGAAGTCGCATGGCAAGCGCACTTCGTTAAAAACATGTTTATTCGCCCGACAGAAGAAGAGTTAGCGACATTTGAACCAGACTTCGTAGTAATGAATGGCGCAAAATGCACTAATCCAAAATGGGAAGAGCAAGGCCTGAACTCAGAAAACTTCACCGTATTTAACCTAACCGAGCGCATGCAACTTATCGGTGGTACTTGGTACGGCGGTGAAATGAAGAAAGGTATGTTCGCCATGATGAACTACTTCCTTCCACTAAAAGACATCGCATCAATGCACTGTAGCGCTAACATGGGCAAAGATGGCGATGTAGCGGTATTCTTCGGTCTATCTGGTACGGGTAAAACGACCCTGTCGACTGATCCTAAACGTGCGCTAATTGGTGATGATGAGCACGGCTGGGATGATGACGGTGTCTTCAACTTCGAAGGTGGTTGTTACGCAAAAACCATCAAACTTTCGAAAGAAGCGGAGCCGGACATCTACAACGCAATTCGTCGTGATGCACTGCTAGAAAACGTAACAGTACGTGGCGATGGCTCTATCGACTTTGATGATGGTTCGAAAACAGAAAACACACGTGTTTCTTACCCTATCTACCATATCGATAATATCGTTAAGCCAGTATCAAAAGGCGGTCACGCGAATAAAGTGATCTTCCTATCAGCCGATGCATTTGGCGTACTGCCTCCAGTATCTAAATTGACACCTGAGCAAACTAAGTACCACTTCCTGTCTGGCTTTACCGCCAAACTAGCGGGAACAGAGCGCGGTATTACTGAGCCAACACCAACTTTCTCTGCTTGTTTCGGCGCGGCGTTCCTAACGCTTCACCCAACTAAATACGCAGAAGTACTGGTTAAACGCATGGAAGCAGCAGGCGCTGAGGCTTACCTAGTGAACACAGGTTGGAACGGCACTGGCAAACGTATCTCGATTCAAGATACGCGCGGAATTATTGATGCGATTCTTGATGGTTCGATTGAAGATGCACCAACTAAGCACATTCCTATCTTCAATCTTGAAGTACCGACTTCACTACCAGGTGTGGATCCTAGCATTCTAGACCCTCGCGACACGTACGTTGACCCACTTCAGTGGGAAAGCAAAGCGAAAGATTTAGCAGCGCGCTTTATCAATAACTTTGATAAATACACAGACAACGCTGAAGGTAAATCCCTGGTTGCGGCTGGTCCTCAGATTGATTAAATCGAGTAACAGCGACGTCGCGTAAACGCAGTGAAAAGTTGGCATTAACTTATCACCTTTACGTAGGCCAAGTTACAAAAATTGCTTCAAGCCCCTCTTTTGAGGGGCTTTTTATTGAATACCACAGAATATTGATACAAGCTAAAGCCTATCTAGTTTTATTTCATAACACACGTAGGTTCTAGCAAAGATGAAAACAGCGCGTCGAGTTCTACTTCTGTTACTGGTTATCTTAGTTGCCATTCCAGCCGCTACGATTGCGCTGCTAACAACATCTTACGCGGACGCAACCTGGCGCTTGCTGTCAAACACCTTTTCTCTTCCCTTCCGGGCCGGAAGCGTGCGTTATGGCTTTCCCTATCACCTAACTTTACAACGCGTGAACACCAGCGGAGACGATGCGTCTTACATCGAGCAAGTCGATTTATGGATGAATCCCGATGTTTATCGCGATGGTAAATGGATCGTTGATAGTTTATTGATTGATGGTATGAGCTTGCAGTATGGCGCACCAAAGCTCCCACCTTTAGACAACGTTTTATTCCATCAAATCGCGCTCAAAAATATTGATTACGCCGACGAGCAGTTCTCTGCCAATGGCATTGACCTTCAAATTCAATCACCACAATGGAATGGTCAATTAATACCATATGGCGAAGTTCAACTTGCAGCTGACCAACTCTATTGGAATGGCGAAGCCTTTAATCAAGTCTTAATCGATATAGACTACAAACCGCAAGACAGTACGCTTTATGGCACCTCTTTTAACTGGCGTAACAGTCAAATATCTGGGCAAGGGGAGCAGTATCCTCAAGGCTGGTCTTTAGTAAATGTGACCATCAACAAGCTGAAACTGAGTAATACGCAGCGCCAATCACTGCTTGCAAAACCTTGGCACGATCTACCATTTAACATTAATCATATTAATAGCTTAGATTTGCTTAACGCCGATATTGAATGGGGCGACTGGCACTGGCAGAACTTGGATCTTTCTGTGGAAAACGCCACACTGCCACTGTCTCTCTGGAAGACAAAAGCTCAAGTGTCATTGCAGGCGGATAGCGTTCGATTCCAGCAGCAAACCGCAATAGAGCCACGTTTGAGTGCCGCTATCGAGCCAGGAGTAATCCAGCTCAACGAGCTCAGTTTAGATTGGCAGCAAGGTCGAGTGCAAGTTTCTGGATTGTTCACGCCAACACAATGGAAGCTCAAAGAAGCCTCTATTCAAGGCCTCAAGTGGGCAACACAGCCAGAAGACAACCTAAATTGGTGGCACGCCGCCACCAGCGAGTTAGAGCATGTTGCAATCGAACGACTCGACATTGAGCGCAGCCAAATTATCCAGCTATCTCACGAACCTTATTGGCAACTTTCCGGTTTAAATATCGAAGGGCAACAGCTTGATATTAAACAGTCGGCTCAACGTTGGGGCCTTTGGCAAGGCGAATTGGAAGTCAGCGTTGTCAACGCCAGCTATGACCAAATACTCACGTCTCACGCAGCACTTGCCATGCAAAGCAAAGATGGCTTTTGGCAATTGACTCGCCTTTTTGCGCCACTCGAGCAAGGCTACGTAGAAGGCATCGGACAAATAGATTTGAGTACCCCGAGCCAACCTTGGGCGCTCAACGTCAATGCTGATGGTATTCCCTTATCGCTCTTCCACGATTATTTTTTACCCGACACACTGGCTATTGATGGTTTTTCCGATCTCAGCCTCGATCTACAAGGGTTATCAGGTGATCGCAACATGCTGGCCTACAGCTTATCGGGTGAAGTGGAAGCCAATCTCCGAGATACCCGCTTGAAGTCCCAAGCGGATCATTCGCTCAAAGCCATTACCTTAAGTCCACTGCGTTTAAGCGCGCAACGAGGGGAAGTTGCCATAAAGCCGGTCACCATCTCAGGAAAAGCCATAAGTGGTAAGGTTTGGGGAACATTTGATATGGCCAACAACCCGCTAAGTGGCATTACTTATCAATTGGAAGAGTCGTGCGGAAACATTGAAGGCGATCTACTAAGTGGCGAAACCCACCGTAATGAGTGCGTGAACGCATCAAAACTGTCCGAGCCTACTGATATTGAGACTCCACAGAAAAATGAACCTTCCATCGAGCAGCCAATCGTAATTGATAACATCAATTTGGAGACTCAAGAGGAAGAGCTTTACGAAGAAGTTATCGAAGAAGATGAAGTACCCGACACGAATTCCGCAGCAGAACAAACCCTCTCACCGACAGAGCAAGAAGGTGAAACAGATAAGCGCCCAGCAGATCAGTCGGCGCTTACCCCATCAGCAACTGAGTAACTGCGAGTAGTTCGGTATCAGCATATAGGTACCGACAAAATCAACAGCTGGCGTGTCACCACTATAAATCACTACGTGAATAACGATGCGTGCTTTGCGTCCCGACTCCAATCGGTCTAGGTCACCACTGATCCCATCCAACGAAGTACTCGCCACGGGGTTTTGTTCGACTGGTTGACGATAACGAATAGAGCTGTCGGCCAACACAATATCACCGTGCAACCCACGCTCTTTAAGCAGCAGCCACGTCATCCCCCACCCTGTCAGGGTTGCTAAGGTAAAAGCTGACCCGGCGAACATGGTGTTATGCGGATTAAGGTTAGGATTAAGCTGCGCACAGCATTCAAACTGGTAACCCGTGTACTGGTTAATTTTGATCCCCATTTTGTCGCTAATTGGGATTTGTTGCTCCCAGCGCTGTTGAAGCTCAGTACACCATTCAGGGCGACGTAACACATTGGCCATCGGATCCAGTTGCTTCACCATTTGCTGATGGCGCACAGGGCCACGCTCATCGGTCAGCTCGCCTCGACGCTCAAAGCCATTTTTTTCATAAAAGGCGATGGCATCTTCACGGGCATTACACACCAAGCGTTTCGCTCCTTCTTGGCGCGCTAACGACTCTAGTGCAACCAAAACCAGCGAACCCATCCCTTTGCTACGGCGATTATTTTTAACCGCCATATAGCGGATCTGGCCATCATTGTCCGGCGTAATGTATAAACGGCCAATCGCCATAGGACGACCTCGACCATCAACAATCATGCGGTGATGGCTCATTTCGTCGTATTCATCGCGCTCAGAGCCGATCGGCATACGCCATGGCTCACGAAGCAGTTGCCAGCGAAACTGATAATACTTGTTTATCTGATTATCGGTTTTGGGAGTAATGAGTTTGAACATATCAATCCTTTGAAAGCACAACACTAATCAGTGTCGGAAAAATTACTCCAAGCCAATTCCATGAGCTTGGAGTTAAAGCTTAGACTATGGCGCCTGTGTTACCAGATTAGACCTGCAACCAAAACGTCACTGGACCGTCATTCACCAAAGACACCTTCATATCGGCAGCGAAGCGGCCACGCTGTGTGGGTAAGACTTCTTCACACAAGTCAGAAAAGTAATCATACAAGCGCTCTGCATCCACAGGATGCGCACCGCGAGAAAAGCCAGCTCGCGTGCCTTTTTTTGTATCCGCAGGCAGCGTAAATTGAGAAACCACCAGCACTTTACCTTCCACCTGTTTAACGTTCAGGTTCATCTTGCCTTCGTCATCTTCGAACACACGGTAGGTTGTAACACGCTCCATTAAACGCTTTGCTTTGGCTTCATCGTCGCCCTTCTCTACGCCCAATAAGACCAGCAGACCACGATCAATTTCTCCTACGACTTCACCATCCACACGGACGGCTGCTTCACTGACTCGTTGAATTAGCGCTATCACTACTCTCGCTTCCTTCATCTGTTAACTGAGATTCAGCGGTCGAGTGTATCATGTCTAAATCTTCACTCCAGTGCTCTCGCTCACCAAGCGCAGCCGTAACTTCCGCCCCCAATAACACGATCATCCAGCATAAATACACCCAAACAAATAAGATAGGAATCGCCGCTAACGCGCCGTAGATGAGCTGATAAGACGGAAACTGAGTGATGTAGAGTGCAAAGCCTTTTTTACTCAACTCGAACAGTATCGCGGCGACTGCTGCCCCCATGGCACCATGAGCGAGGTGTACTTTTTTATTCGGCACTAGAATATACAAGCCAAGAAAAGCAAAAAAGGACAGCAACAACGGTAGCCAACGCAGAAATAGATTAAACGCACCAGATAATGTCTCATTCTCTAAAATTTGCAGCGAAGTCACGTACGACGTCGCCGCAATACTCGCACCGACCATGATCGGCCCTAACGTGAGTACCATCCAATACATAGAGAATGAAAAGACTAAACGGCGCTTGTCTTTAACTCGCCAAATGTAGTTTAAGTTCTTATCAATGTTGGAAATCAGCATGACCGCTGCGATGAATAAAAACCCACCGCCAACCGCGCTCATTTTGCCCGTATTCGCCACAAATTCCTGTAATGCCGTATGTACAGCTTCTCCAGAAGCTGGCACAAAATTCTCAATAATGTAGCCTTGCAGCACCTCACCAACGTTCGCAAAAACGGGAAATTTCGACAATATTGATAACAATACCGTCAGCATTGGCACGATGGATAACAAGGTAATGTAGGCAAGATAGCCCGCGTTCACATTCACACGGTCATGCGTTAATCGCTTAAGAAGATACTTAAAAAACGCGACGCAACTTGGCAGTAGATTGATTAATCTCGCCTTGTAACTCTCTGATAACTGGTTCATAGTTCATCCCATAATTAGCGCCGAGGACATAAGAATGCCTTATTTATTAGCAATTGTACTATCAATTTTCACTTTAACAGGGTGTCAATCTGCTTATTACTCAGCAATGGAGCAGGTTGGGTATCATAAACGAGATATTATGGTCGACCGCGTCGAAGATGCCAAAGAATCTCAACAAGATGCACAAGAAGAATTCACCAGTGCACTTGAAGCCTTGTCTGCGATCACCAACTTTGATGGTGGTGAGCTAGAAAATGTCTACAACAACATCAATGACAAATACGAAGATAGCGAAAAAGCGGCTCAAGACGTACGTGACCGTATTGCTGCGATTGAAGACGTATCCGGCGCACTGTTTGATGAGTGGCAAGATGAGCTAGAGCTGTACTCGAGTGCGAAACTGCGTCGTTCAAGCGAGCAAAAACTACGTGAAACCAAAGCCTCGTACAAAACCATGCTTAGCGCTATGAAGCGTGCAGAGAAAAAGATGACACCGGTACTGGATACGCTACGTGACAACACGTTGTACTTAAAACACAACCTTAACGCCAGTGCGATTGGTTCTTTGCAAGGTGAGTTCTCTAGCTTAGAGAAAGACATTCAGTTTGCGATCAAACAAATGAACGAAGCGATTGCAGAGTCCGATAAATTCCTACAAAAGCTCAATCAAAAGTAAATGATTTAGACCTCCTCCTAGTGAGGAGGTTTTAGTCGGCGACCTTACCGAGTAAACCGATGACTCTTCGAACAAAGCCTACTCTCTCTGGCACAGTTCCCCATGGTACTTCTATCACTTCATAACCCAACTCAGTATAGACACTCACTAACGACTGATGAATCTCCAATGCTTCTTCAAAGCTGTGCGGACGCACTTCATCTTGTACGTAAATGGATGCTTCAGGTCGACAAGTAAACACCTGACTATGGTACCCAGCGCTTTCGGTTAAGAAAGCTTGGTCAACCTTACAGCCGCCCACTTGTAGGTATGCAATGATGTCGGGGATGGCGCGATCAACAAACGCAACATCATGACAACGCGCATCACTCTTTTGTTTGTCCATCAACCCAAGGCATAACTTGGCAAACTCAGGTAAATTCGTCCACGGCAAAATACCATTTTCTAACTGGCTTTGCTGCTCAATCAAGTCGCGAGACCCTTCAGGAAACGTGGCATAACCACACGCGTCTAGCGCATTCAGCAGTGTTGTTTTTCCCGCACCAGGCCCACCGGTGATAATAATCGGGTTCATATTCAACTCCAGAAAACAAAAAGCCCCGAGCATAACTCGAGGCTTCTTCTTAATTGAATCGCTTAACGAAAATTATTTCGCGCCACGAGAAGCACGCTTACGGTCGCTTTCCGTTAGGAACTTCTTACGGATACGGATGCTTTCAGGCGTTACTTCTACTAGCTCGTCGTCATCGATGAATTCTAGTGCTTGCTCAAGAGTCATCTTGATAGGCGGAGTAAGAACCTGTGCGTCATCGGTACCAGATGCACGAACGTTGGTTAGCTGCTTACCTTTCAGTGCGTTTACCGTTAGGTCGTTGTCACGGCTGTGAATACCGATAACCATACCTTCGTAAACTTCAACACCGTGACCGATAAATAGACGACCACGCTCTTGAAGGTTGAACAGTGCGTTAGTTAGCGCTTTACCCATCGCGTTCGCGATTAGTACACCGTTTACACGTTGACCGATGTTACCGCCTTTGTGAGGGCCGTAGTGATCAAACGTATGGTAAAGAAGACCTGAACCTGAAGTCAGTGTCATGAATTCCGTTTGGAAACCGATCAGACCACGTGATGGCATAACGAAGTCCATACGCACACGACCTTTACCGTCTGGAGACATGTCTTTCAGCTCACCTTTACGTAGGCCGATGTTCTCCATGATGCCGCCTTGGTGCTCTTCCATTACGTCGATCGTTACAGTCTCGAACGGTTCCATCAACTGACCATCTTCTTCTTTGATGATTACTTCTGGACGAGATACTGCTAGCTCAAAGCCTTCACGACGCATGTTTTCGATCAGGATAGAAAGGTGAAGTTCACCACGACCTGATACGCGGAATTTATCTGGATCGTCTGTTTGCTCAACGCGTAGCGCAACGTTGTGTACCAATTCCTTCTCAAGACGCTCAAGGATGTTACGTGACGTTACGAACTTACCTTCTTTACCCGCGAATGGAGACGTGTTTACTTGGAACGTCATTGTTACTGTTGGTTCATCAACAGACAATGGTGGTAATGCTTCTACTGCGTTTTGTGCACAGATAGTGTCAGAAATTTTCAGCTCGCCAAGACCAGTGATTGCGATGATATCACCCGCGTTAGCTTGTTCCACTTCGTGACGCTCTAGGCCAAGGTAGCCCATTACTGTACCCACTTTACCGTTGCGAGTTTTACCGTCAGCACCAATAATGGTTACCTGTTGGTTTGGTTTAACGCTACCACGAGTTACGCGAGCCACGCCGATAACACCAACGTAAGAGCTGTAGTCTAGCTGAGAAACTTGCATCTGTAGTGGACCATCAAGGTCAACATTTGGCGCGTCAACAACATCAACGATAGTTTGGAATAGTGGTTCCATGTTCTCGCCAGTTTCGCCTTCTTCTAGAGAAGCCCAGCCGTTAAGTGCTGATGCGTAAACTACTTTAAAGTCTAGCTGGTCATCAGTTGCACCTAGGTTGTCGAACAGGTCGAACACTTGGTCCATAACCCAATCAGGACGTGCACCAGGGCGGTCAATCTTGTTGATTACAACGATTGGTTTTAGACCGTGAGCAAACGCTTTTTGTGTTACGAAACGCGTTTGAGGCATTGGACCATCGACTGCGTCAACGATAAGTAGTACAGAGTCTACCATCGACATGATACGCTCAACTTCACCACCGAAGTCCGCGTGTCCCGGAGTATCTACGATGTTGATACGGTAATCGTTCCAGTCGATTGCTGTGTTTTTAGCAAGAATGGTAATACCGCGCTCTTTCTCGATGTCGTTCGAGTCCATGACTCGCTCTTCAGCTTCACCGCGAGACTCAAGCGTGCCTGATTGTTGTAGCAGCTTGTCAACCAACGTGGTTTTACCGTGGTCAACGTGCGCGATGATCGCGATATTTCTTAATTTATCAATCTGTGGAGTAGCCATGGATATTGATTCACTTAGATAGATGAAATGCCCCCACGCTGAGAACGGGTGCTCTCTGGCGACATTTGCTGATTAAAAAAACGGCCATAATGTACCAGATTTTAGCAAAAAGCCTAGAAATATGTGATCTACTCCCGAGCATTTCTGCGATTTTTACGCTTAATGCCCATTTTCTTCCTCAGAACGAATTGATTAAACGCAACTTTATTCTAATCGATGCATAATTCAAATTGACTCTTGCTCAAAAACTGGGCTGAATACGCAATGTACCTGTCACATTATGGTGCAACAATGATTTTTGGCACCATAATAGTGCAAGCAAAGATCATTTTGGTGCAAGCAAGTGCACCAAACTAGCATTCAAAAACACAATTGCTTGAAATTAATGGAATATTTTTTTTGGCACGGTTTTGGCTTTAGTTAAAACAGCATCGATTAATGAAAAGTCAAATTGATTAATCAATGCCAGGTTTCATGAATAATTCATAAATCGAGCTTTTACCGCTTATTAACACTGGAGGTTATCCAAGATGTCAGTAGAAAACGTTCTATCGCTGATCCAAGAAAACGAAGTTAAGTTTGTTGACCTACGCTTCACTGATACAAAAGGTAAAGAGCAGCACATTTCGATCCCTGCTCACCAAATCGACGCAGACTTCTTCGAAGAAGGTAAAATGTTCGATGGTTCATCAGTTGCTGGCTGGAAAGGTATCAACGAATCAGACATGGTAATGATGCCTGACGCATCTTCTGCTGTGCTTGACCCATTCACGGAAGACGCAACACTAAATATCCGTTGTGACATCTTAGAGCCTGCAACAATGCAAGGCTATGACCGTGACCCACGCTCTATCGCAAAACGCGCTGAAGACTTCATGCGTTCTACAGGTGTTGCAGATACTGTACTTATCGGTCCTGAGCCAGAATTTTTCCTATTTGATGACGTGAAGTTCTCGACGGACATGTCAGGCTCTTTCTTCAAGATCGACGACGTAGAAGCGGCATGGAACACAGGTTCTGACTACGAAGAAGGTAACAAAGGTCACCGTCCAGGCGTTAAAGGTGGTTACTTCCCAGTAGCTCCAGTAGATTCATCTCAAGACATCCGTTCTGCTATGTGTCTAGTAATGGAAGAAATGGGTCTTGTTGTTGAAGCGCACCACCACGAAGTGGCAACGGCGGGTCAAAACGAAATCGCAACTCGTTTCAACACGCTAACAACCAAAGCTGACGAAATCCAAATCTACAAGTACGTTGTACACAACGTTGCTCACGCGTTTGGTAAAACAGCGACGTTTATGCCTAAACCACTTGTTGGCGACAACGGCAGCGGTATGCACGTTCACCAGTCTCTAGCAAAAGATGGCGTAAACCTATTTGCTGGTGACAAGTACGGCGGTCTATCTGAAATGGCGCTTTACTACATCGGTGGTATCATCAAACACGCTCGTGCAATCAACGCATTCGCTAACCCATCAACAAACTCGTACAAACGTCTTGTACCAGGCTTCGAAGCACCAGTAATGCTAGCTTACTCAGCGCGTAACCGCTCTGCTTCAATCCGTATCCCAGTGGTACCAAGCCCGAAAGCACGTCGTATCGAAGTTCGTTTCGGTGACCCAGCGGCGAACCCATACCTATGTTTCGCAGCAATGCTTATGGCTGGTCTTGACGGTATCAAGAATAAGATCCACCCAGGCGAAGCGATGGATAAAGACCTTTACGATCTTCCAGCTGAAGAAGCAGCAGAAATCCCAACTGTTGCATACTCACTAAAAGACGCGCTAGCAGAGCTAGATGCTGATCGTGAGTTCTTAACAGCGGGCGGCGTATTCTCTGACGACTTCATCGATTCATACATCGACCTTAAGTCTCAGGACGTAGAGCGTGTAAACATGACAACTCACCCTGTTGAGTTCGAACTTTACTACTCTGTGTAAGGTCGACACTGTGTAAAATGTAAACACAGCAATAAAATATTAGGCTCGCCTCGCAGGCGGGCCTTTTTTGTATTCGCCACTCAAGCTTCGACGTTTAACATGAGGGGATAATAAAAATACGCTTAGAATTTTTCCTTACAGGTCAAAGAGCTAAGCCATTGAAACGTGAAATCATCGAACAAGAGAAGGTGAGCAATGAAAGTTCAGCTTATTCCATCACTGTGTGCACTCAGCGGATTGTTAATCGCCTCTACCGCCTTCGCGCAGGTCGCGTATACGTGGGTAGATGAAAATGGCGTGGTTCACTTTAGTGATACGCCAAACAAAGGAGCAAAAGCGATCGCACTGCCAAACCTTGAAGCCAGCGCACCAGCTCCTGAGGTAGAAAGTACTGAATCGCTCGCACCTCAGACTACGCCATCTACTGCATCACAAAACAAGCCAGAGAAAACAACCGAGAAGCCTCTTCCATTACAACTTTCAATGCAGACCCCCAAGCACAACGAGACCATCCGTAACAATCGAGGCATCATCAATATTCAATTAGAAACCAATCGCAAGCTTGGTATCGGTGAGCAATTGCAATTGTTACTCGATGGAAAACCCTATGGTGCACCACAAAACCATATAGTGTGGCAGTTAAACAATATTGACCGAGGCACTCACACACTTGCTGTGCACGCGAAAAGAAGCGGCAAGCTTATTGCATCTACTAGCCCTATAACGGTGCATTTACATAGAGCAAGTGTTAAGCCGACCGTAAAAGGGGCAAAATAGAATATCTGGTGAAAAAAATCACATCACAGCGGTGCTTTTCACTTTTTCTTCTAAGATTTATTCGCCATACTTAACGTTCAATTGCACCATTATTGTGCATCGCACAATCTTAAAGCAAAACAAGGACGTAATGTGGATACCAGTCTTCCTAGTGCCATTCTCAACAATATGGTGACAGCAACGCTGATTCTTGATGATGGATTGGCCATCCGTTATGCCAATCCGGCTGCCGAATTGCTGTTTTCTCAAAGCGCTAAACGAATTATTGAACAATCACTTTCTCAATTGATTCAGCATGCGTCGCTGGATCTCGCGCTGCTCACTCAACCGTTGCAAAGTGGCCAAAGCATCACCGACAGTGACGTCACTTTCGTTGTTGATGGCCGCCCTTTAATGCTAGAGGTGACGGTTAGCCCTATCACTTGGCAAAAGCAGTTGATGCTTCTGGTCGAGATGCGCAAAATTGATCAGCAGCGCCGACTCTCTCAAGAACTGAACCAACACGCCCAACAACAAGCGGCGAAGCTGTTAGTCCGAGGGCTTGCACATGAGATCAAAAATCCGCTTGGCGGCTTACGCGGTGCGGCGCAATTGTTAGAAAAAATGCTGCCAGAGCCCTCTCTCACCGAATATACACACATCATCATTGAGCAAGCAGACCGTTTAAGGGCGCTCGTGGATCGATTACTAGGACCTCAGAAGCCAGGTAAGAAGACACAAGAGAATCTGCACCAAATTCTTGAAAAGGTTCGCCAACTGGTTGAATTAGAGTCACAACGCTCAATCATCATTGAACGAGATTATGACCCAAGCTTGCCAGAGATTTTGATGGATACAGACCAAATCGAGCAGGCAATGCTTAATATCGTCAGTAACGCCGCACAAATTCTTAGCCATCAAGAGCACGGGAAAATAACCATTCGCACCAGAACGGTGCATCAAGCCAATATTCACGGCAAACGCTGTAAACTCGCTGCTCGTGTCGAAATCACAGACAACGGCCCAGGTATTCCACCGGAACTACAAGACACGCTGTTCTATCCCATGGTCAGTGGCCGCGAGGGAGGAACTGGATTAGGGCTATCTATTTCGCAAAATTTGATCGACCAGCACAATGGAAAAATAGACGTAGAAAGCTGGCCTGGTCACACAACATTTACTATTTATCTGCCGATCTGAGTGCGCTAATGGACTTCAAGTCGCGTCAGTTTTTCGGTTTGCTGCAAGGATTACTACATGAGTAAAGGATATGTTTGGGTCGTTGATGACGACAGTTCAATTCGCTGGGTAATGGAGAAAACGCTCTCCTCTGCCAACATCAAATGTGAAACCTATGCCGATGGGGAAAGCGTGTTAATGGCGCTCGAACGCGAAGTGCCGGATGTTCTAGTATCAGACATTCGCATGCCAGGTATTGATGGGTTGGAGCTACTAAAGCAAGTACAGCGCGATTACCCAGACCTTCCCGTGATTATCATGACCGCGCATTCAGATTTAGATGCGGCAGTGAATGCGTACCAAAAAGGTGCTTTTGAATATTTACCAAAACCTTTTGATATTGATGAAACTTTAACTCTGGTTGAACGAGCCATTGCACACAGCCACGAAAACAAACGCGAGCAGCTCTCTCCAGAAGACATTCCAGCAGAAACGCCTGAAATTATCGGTGAAGCACCAGCGATGCAAGAGGTGTTTCGCGCCATTGGTCGTCTTTCTCGCTCCTCTATTTCAGTCTTGATTAACGGTGAATCGGGCACGGGTAAAGAACTCGTTGCTCATGCACTGCACCGTCACAGTCCACGTGCTAACAAACCTTTCATTGCGCTCAATATGGCGGCGATTCCCAAAGACTTGATTGAATCAGAACTGTTTGGCCACGAAAAAGGCGCGTTTACGGGAGCAAACAATGTTCGTCAAGGACGATTCGAACAAGCCAATGGCGGCACTCTATTTTTAGACGAAATCGGCGACATGCCATTAGACATTCAAACTCGTTTACTACGCGTTCTAGCTGACGGGCAGTTTTATCGAGTGGGCGGTCACTCTCCGATCAGTGTCGATGTACGAATTGTCGCGGCAACACACCAGAACTTAGAAAAGCTGGTGCAAGAAGGTGACTTCCGTGAGGACCTCTTTCATCGCTTAAACGTGATTCGCGTGCAGATCCCGGCACTGCGTGAGCGTAAGCAAGACATTGAAAAGCTTACACAGCATTTTCTTATCCGTGCGGCTGATGAGCTTGGTGTGGAAACAAAAACTCTCCACCCATCGACCGTGGAGATTCTTAACCGCCTTGATTGGCCTGGCAACGTTCGTCAATTAGAGAATATTTGCCGTTGGTTAACCGTTATGGCCAGTGGTAGCGAAGTGTTACCAAATGACTTGCCAAGCGAACTACTCGAAGAGAAAAAATCCATTTCAGACTCTGCACATGGTAGTTGGCAAGAACAATTGGCGGATTGGGCACGGCATTCACTCGCAGCAGGAGATAAAGAACTACTTTCTTACGCTTTACCAGAATTTGAACGCATTTTATTAGAAGCAGCCTTAGAGCACACTAAAGGTCATAAGCAAGATGCCGCTAAAGTATTAGGCTGGGGGCGAAATACACTCACCAGAAAATTAAAAGAATTGTACTGACAATCACTTACGTGGTGCGTTAACAACGAGCGTCGTTTGTCACTCGATATTAATAAAAACATCAGTACAATTGTGGCGCACCACCATCTATGTGATTAGGCGATGTCTACTGCTACGACTCAAATTACACTGCGTACTGCTGTTCTGATTCCATTTGTCATGATCTTCTTACTGGCGATCGGTGTCATTGTCTACGTCCAAAAACAAAGTTACGAAGAAGTGGTCACGGATATCAGTGACAAGCAACTTTCCGTGTTAACCGAAAGTGTCCACGACCACCTCAATAGCTATCTACGTAAGCCTTTTACTGCGGTTATGGCTCTCGCGCACAACGTCAGCTATCACAACCTTTATCGCCCTCACGATACCTCAGACATTCAAAACTACCTGCTAAGTGCATTCAAAAATCTTTACCAATCGATACCGCAGTTGGATGTAATCGCATTTGGTTCAGAAAACGGCGACTTTGCAGGCTTTCGCCGCGAACTTTCCGACGATTACACCTTAATGGTGCAAGATCGCCACACCGATGGTGATCTGGTTATTTATGGAACCAACCATGTGAGTAACAACATTCGAACGGTTATCTCCCAATACGATCCTCGCACTCGCCCATGGTATAAGCCCGTTGCAGAGAGCCAAAACGCCACTTGGTCTGAAATTTATACCAACGCTGATGAACGCCAGGATATTACGCTATCAGCCATGACGCCGGTGTACAAACACGACCAATTTGCTGGTGTTTTGGTGACAGACATTCGTATCAATACATTCAACGAATTCCTGCGCGAGTTAAAATACAACACTAAAGCGTCGGTCTACATCATGGACCCAGATCATCGTTTAATCGCTCACTCAGGCCCGGGAAGCGTCATCTCATGGGGCACAAAATTTTCGGATAAAGGGCAGCGTTTGCTTGCCGCTGAAAACGCAGACCCGATCATCAAAATCAGTGCGAGCCGCGTCCGGTCTTTCGATCTCAACAACACCAAGCAACCTTATACTTTTTCATTTGAACATGATGGACAACGTATTTTCAGTCGGCTAACCCCGTATCGAGACCAAGATGGCTTAACATGGTTTATTGGCACCTCCATTTCGGAGTCCGAGCTTCTCGGCCTGTTACCAAAAAGCCAGCAAGAGAGTTGGCTCGTTGGCATTATTGTAAGCCTATTTGGGATCGCCATCAGTTGGATCATTTTCAACCGAGTTACCAGACCAATTAACGCGACGGCCGCCGCCGCTCAGCACCTGGCAAATGGGGATTGGGATAGCGGCATGCCAAAGCCTGGTTATGTGTATGAGACAACCGTACTGGTTCATGCTTTTAATGAAATGGCGAACAATCTAAGAGCTTCATTCAAAGCATTGCGTGAACAGTTAGTTTATGACTCTCTAACACGCTTATATAGCCGTCAGGGTTTGGTCGAAATCTGTGAAAATCAGTCTCATCTTTGTCACGGCAGTTTATTTTTACTTGGTATCAACAAATTTAGAGATATCAACGACAGTGTGGGTCATCACAACGGCGACCAGTTGTTGGTCAGCATCGCTGAAAGGCTAAAACAGCAGTTTCGTGACAACGCATTATTGGCTCGGATTGGTGGTGATGAGTTCGCGGTGTTTCTCTCAAATGTCGACACTGAAACCAAAATTAAACAAACCGAGCGTCGATTACAGCAACTCTTTTCCACCCCATTTATGGTGGAAGGCGAGAATGTAGTGATGAAGATTTCACTTGGTATTGTACAAACCCAGCCAAACGAAACCATGCCTTTATGGTTACGCAACGCCAGCATCGCATTAAGTTACGCTAAACAAGACTCACTGACTGGTGTTTGTCACTACAGCCCAGAACTAGCGAGCGCTTCAAAGTTTCGTACGCAAATGCTGACCAAGATCCAAACTGGCATTGAAAACCGAGAGTTTATTCCTCATTACCAACCGATTGTGGATCTCGTCAGTGGCACAGTGTGTGGCGCCGAAGCACTGGCGCGTTGGCATAGCGACTCAGGTATGGTGTCACCATTAGATTTTATCCCAATCGCGGAAGAAAGCGGCATGATCAAAGCCATCGGCCAACAGATTCTGTTACAAGCTTGTCGCGACACTTACCAAGCGATCGAAAGCAAACAGTGGCCGTCGGACTTCCAACTGCATGTGAATATCTCCGTTAATCAACTATCTTGCCCAAGTTTTGTTGATACGGTGACAAGCGTATTGGATATCACGAAATTACCAGCAAGTAACCTCACACTAGAGATCACAGAATCACGTATCATTGATAGCGCACCGACCACACTAGAAAATATGACTAAACTGCGTGAAATGGGTATTGGTATCGCGATAGATGACTTTGGCACCGGCTACTCATCACTGGGTTACCTCCACTCTCTGCCGTTTACCTGCTTGAAGATTGATCGCACCTTCATCAATCAACTCACACAAGAAAACTTAAACAGTTCAGTCGTCGCTGCCGTCATCAATATCACAGCAGGTCTCAAAACTAATGTCGTCGCGGAAGGTGTCGAGGATAGCAATCAAGCACAATTACTGCGCTCTTTAGGCTGTAATCAGGTGCAAGGCTTCTACTACAGCCGCCCTATGCCACTAGAAGAATGGCCAACACATTTGGTGAACATGAAGTAGAAAAGAGCGAGAATCGTTGATTTCCTAGTCATCCTCTACTGACAATCTACCCAACTGTTATTTATACTTAACTGCAAATCTTACCCATGTATTGTCACAGATGATGTTTGGGCCCTGTTCCAGTTCATAACTATCCGGATCGACAAAATGATAACGAAGAACCTTCCTCTTACTGATTTGCACCGTCACCTCGACGGTAACATTCGTACTAAAACGATTCTTGAGCTAGGCCAAAAGTTTGGCATTGCCCTACCAGCGTACGATATTGAGTCTCTCACTCCTCACGTTCAAATTGTCGAAGCGGAACCCTCTCTTGTTGCTTTCCTTTCTAAGCTCGACTGGGGTGTTGCTGTACTGGGCGATCTAGATGCGTGTCGTCGTGTCGCGTACGAAAACGTAGAAGACGCGCTAAACGCACAAATCGATTACGCAGAGCTGCGTTTCTCTCCTTACTACATGGCGATGAAACACAAACTACCAGTAACGGGGGTTGTTGAAGCCGTCGTGGACGGTGTGCAAGCGGGTATGCGCGATTTTGGCGTGAAAGCCAACCTGATCGGTATCATGAGTCGCACATTTGGCACTGACGCATGTCAACAAGAACTGGACGGCATTCTGAGCCAGAAAGATCACATCGTTGCCGTCGACCTTGCGGGTGACGAGCTAGGCCAACCGGGTGATCGCTTTGTGTCTCACTTCAAGCAAGTACGCGATGCTGGCCTTGGGGTAACGGTCCATGCTGGTGAAGCAGCAGGTGCAGAGAGCATGTGGCAAGCAATCAATGAGCTGGGCGCAACTCGTATCGGTCACGGCGTAAAAGCGATTCACGATCCAAAACTGATGGATTACCTAGCAGAAAACCGCATTGGTATTGAATCTTGCCTGACGTCAAACTACCAAACAAGTACGGTAGAAACGCTAGAAAACCACCCTCTCAAGCAGTTCCTAGAGCATGGCGTTCTTGCGTGTCTGAACACTGACGATCCAGCGGTTGAAGGTATCGAACTGCCATACGAATACGAAGTAGCGGCACCAGCCGCTGGCCTGAGCCAAGACCAGATTCGCCAAGCGCAAATCAATGGCCTTGAGATTGCGTTCCTTTCAGAAGCAGAAAAATCGGAACTGAGAGAAAAAGTAAAAGATCGCGCTTAAATCCAGCGAAAACATAAAAAAATGCCAGCATCTGCTGGCATTTTTTATATCTTGAATCTGTATCTCTGATTAAATAACACGAGAGAACTGTTGCTGACGTGCCTTTGCTCGTAGGTATTTATCGAAGCTCATACAAATATTACGGATCAACAAACGACCTCGCAGCGTCACACGAATTTCATTGTCATCCACTTCCACCAGCTCATCGTTAATAAAGGTCTGAAGTAGCTGCAAATCTTCTTTAAAGTACTGTTCAAACCTCACTTTAAACTCAGACTCAATGGCTTTCTTGTCTAACTTGAAGTTACAAATCAGCTGCTTAATCACTTCGCGACGGAGCAAATCATCGGAGTCCAGAGAGACCCCTTTCCATAGAGCGTGACGAAGTTCGTTGACTTGAGCGTAGTATTTCTTCAGCTCTTTCTGGTTTTGCGCGTACGCATCGCCGATCATCGAGATTGCAGAAACACCAAAGCCAACCAAGTCACATTCACCTTGTGTGGTGTAGCCTTGGAAATTGCGATGCAAAATACCTTCGCGCTGGGCAACAGCAAGTTCATCGTCCGGCAAAGCAAAGTGGTCCATACCGATAAATTGGTAGCCAGCATCAGTCAGTGTCGCGATGGTGTCTTGCAGAATCGCCATCTTCTCTTCTGCCTTTGGCAGGTCTTCGTCTTTAATCTTACGCTGCGCTGCAAATAGCTGTGGCATGTGCGCGTAGTTAAACACGGATAGACGGCCCGGCTGCATCTCTAGCACTTGTTCTAGAGTCTTGGCAAAAGATTCTTTGGTCTGCTTCGGTAAACCGTAAATTAAATCTAGGTTCGTCGAACGAAAGCCTAACTCTTTTGCGCGCGCAACCATCGCAACGATGAACTCTTCATCTTGCTCACGATTCACCAGCTTTTGCACTTCTTTGTTGAAGTCCTGAACACCGATGCTCAAGCGATTGAAGCCTTCACTACGCAGATGATCCAGCATGGTCAGCTCGATTTCACGCGGGTCAACCTCGATACTGATTTCAGCATCGCTACTAAAAGTAAACTCTTGGCGTAGCAGGCTCATTACACGCGTGATTTGCTTTTCAGAGAGAAACGTCGGTGTACCACCACCAAAATGCAATTGCGTCACGGTGCGACCAACAAGTAATGCAGCACGTTGACGAATTTCGTGTTCAAGCACGTCGAGGTATTCATCCGCTTTGTGCGAATGGCGTGTAATGACTTTATTACATCCACAGTAGTAACAAAGCTTGTGACAGAACGGAATGTGTACGTACAGCGATAATGGGCGTTCTGGGTATTGAGTGCATGCCATATCATAATCAGAAATGGTGAACGCTTCATGAAACTCCAGCGCCGTTGGGTACGACGTATAACGAGGCCCGGAATAGTTGTACTTATCCAATACCGCTTGATCCCAGACGATTTGCTGTTTCGATTCAGTGTGTTGATTCGACATGGTGGTACTTTCCGTTAAATGCTAGGGCAACGAAAGCCGTCACCCGATATTCAGAGCCGCTATTTTGCCATACGACGATGACAAGCGTGGCAACGCCGACTGGCTTTTTAAGTATAAAACTAAAGAAGTGCTAGCGTGATCACGATACCCCCATTAGTCATAAGGAGACTATTGGGGGTCGCGCTTAAATCATCTGAATATTGATTTGATTATTCAGTGGCTGGACGTTTTTCTGCAACACTTTGAGCTCCTCAATAATCGCATCAGTGAGGCGGCTTTCCGCTTTATGACGCGTCAAGTTCTGTTGCATACGCTCTTTCTTGGCAAGTTGTTGGCGTTCTTCGCCACGCGCCATATCTTTCACTATGTGGTAAAGCTCAGAAATCGCAGGGTACGTTTTATCGAAATCAACGCGGTCTTCACCTTGTACATAATCCATGATGTTATACACACGGATACTGATTTCAGATAAATCGCACTGCCCTTGAATGCCCGCCTGACACAAGGTATGCACATTCTCAAAAATGTTGGCGTTACGTTTGTCTATCGCCAATTTTTGATGCTTCAGCTGCAATTCCTTTTGCTTTTTCAATTGAAGCAGAAGGTAACCTGCATAAGAAGCGAGTGCGATGATAATCACAACACCAGCAATAGCTAATAAGGTTACATTCATAGCTTAATTATCCTTTATAGTCGTCGAAATTAATGTCGTCGAAATCTGCCAGCAAGTCATCATCGTTGCGCGTGCTTTTCTCAGCAGGTGCAGTGAAGTCTTCCTCTTCTTCAGGTTCCAACAAACCTAGTTGGTCCATTAGCTTCTCAATGCGATCGAGTTTCTCATCGACGAATTTCTGTAGACCTGTGCCCAGGTTTTCACCCGCTTCAATACGGTCTAGCAACACGTTCAATTGCGCGTCATTTTCTAGCATCTCTAGTTCTTGCTCTGCCGACAAACGACGCTCTTGCTTCGTCATTTTCTTCGCAGGTTCAACAATCAGAGGTATTTTCTTTTTGCTGCCTAAGCGCGGGTCGCGATTTTGTGCAGCAGCTTGCTTTTTCTGCTCGTTAACTTCTGAGTTACGGTTACCCGTTTTCAGACCTTTACGCTTTTTAGCACGCTTGCGTAAGCGGCCTTCCACATCAGATTCTGTACGGTTACGAGTTACAACAAACTCAGGTGCACCAGCGGCACCCGGTTTTCTAGATTTTTTACTACGGCTCATTACTGGGGTTTCCTCAGTAAAATTACATCATTACCAATAAATTCGAGTTCGAGCTTATCCCGCTCTGCTAGGAACTGGAACGTGTCACGACTAAAGAACACTACGTGAGTGAGATCGTTCTTATAATGCCATGATTTGAAAGCCTCCACGTCGATGACCATTTTCGTCATCAGGCCTATCCAGCCCCCTGGCTTAACTAAATTCAACCATTGCTTCCACACCAAATCTGGGTGGTAGAGGTGCTCTATCACCTCTGTTGCTGTCATGAAGTCGTACGTTTTTTCTAAAACCGACGTATCAGGGTGGTAGTAGAGATCGTACAACGCCATGTTGTGCCCCGCCTCTTCCAGCATCAAGGAGAGCGTTGGGCCAGGACCACAACCAAAGTCGATACCATTTGATTGTGGAGAAATTCGCTCTGTGATCGGGTCAGTAATACGCGACAAAAAGCGTCGGTAACCCAAATCATCGGGGTTGTTCTCATGCAAATCATAGTGAGCTTTTTCGCTTTCCGCATCCAAACGTTGGTCTGGATTTACGAATACCAAGCTGCACTGCTCACATTGAAGATATTCACGACGCTTATCTTCAAAATAATGGTGAGTGCGCTGATTTTGGCATAAAGGACAGGTATGCATGCTGACTTCCTCAAACAGGGATGCGAAACATACCAGAAAGTGAACTCGGATTGGAGTGTTGTTGAGTATTTTTTCAGCAATTTTTGTTAAAAAACTTTGTTTACAACCTATAACGCTAAATAAGTGCAGTAATATCAATTCAAGTTACGACTGAGCAAGTCAACGGATATAAAAAAAGCGACAGTCAGACTGTCGCTTTCTAAGTGCCATCAATTGGCGAAACTGTGTTGCACACATTTGGTGCACCAATGATCCCTTTGTTTTTAGAGCTTTCCCTGCCAAAAAGAGTTGTTTTTCATCTTCCTGATGAATTTTGGCTATCCGTTTACTTCCTGTCTACTGAGCAACTTCCTGTGCCTGATCCGTTTCACTGTCTTAACCGTCAGACGAGATGACCATCCTTATCTGATAGGCTCCCTACCTATCTAAATCCCTTTCTAAATCACCAAGCATCCGAGCTACATCCTTGGAGACCTAAACCGTGGTCTTAAATCCTTACATTCACTCCCTGTGAACGACTTCTACTTTACGCCATCCCGTTATGCTCACAAGTAATGGGTTGAAAAAATAATCCGCCTATTTTTCTAAAAAATCAAAATTATCATTTAATCAAAAACTTAAAAACACTAACAAGAAAAAGCCAACATCAAGTATGGCAAATGTCTCACAAACTGCCGAGCCAACTATCGCTTTCGCATCCAAACTCGACTGTGATATCTGTCACGAACAAAAATGCCTAGTGGATTCACTAGGGCATTTTTGTTACAAGTTGCTCGAACGATGTAGGGACATCTACCCAACCAGCTCAAGATGCAGGTTCTTGAGCGATTTAGGTATATTAGTGCAGACCGCCAACGTATTTAGACAGCACTTCGATATCTTCGTCTGTCATTTTCTTCGCGATGTCGCGCATCATGGCATTCATATCATTACCACGGTCGCCATCACGGAATTTTTCTAGCTGAGCTTTGATGTAGTCAGCATGCTGACCAGAAATTTTCGGGAAACCTGAAAGCTCAGTACCATTGCCACGAGGACCATGACATGCAATACATGCGGTTAGGCCACGCTCGGCATCACCAGCGGTATAAAGCGTTTTGCCTTTTGCTACTACATCTTCAGGTGTTGAGTTTTCTGAAACTGGTAGCGAAGCGTAGTAAGCAGATAGGTCTGCGATATCTTCATCGCTCAGTGGCATTGCCATACCACTCATTACAGGATCGTAACGACCTTGTTTACCACCACTTGTCATGCCTAGCTTAAGTTCTTTTAACTGCTTCTCAAGATACTTAGCGTGTTGGCCTGCGAGTTTCGGGTACGTTGTTATTGCACTGTTGCCATCTGCTCCGTGACAGGCGACACAGGTTTGTGATTTTGCTTTACCAGCCTCAATATTACCTTGGGCCCATACTGAGCAACTGGCTAAAAGACTCAAAATTAGCGCTAATTTATTCATGACATTCCATTATAATTATCAAGCTTCCAGTACCACGGAATGTGAACATACCGCGTACACTCATGGTACAATAGGCGACCTTATGCCGAGCACGGTTATTTTACACATTTTCACAAAAAAGTAATCAATCGACTACACAAAGTCGAGATGGAGTTAACAGTGAGCGTAAAAATTCATTACCAAAATACGCATTTCATCACCAGCGCACCCGATATTCGTCACCTGCCGGAAGACGAAGGTGTCGAAATTGCGTTTGCAGGACGCTCAAACGCTGGTAAATCGAGTGCACTTAACCGTCTAACTAATCAAAAAAGCTTAGCCAAGACATCAAAGACACCTGGTCGTACGCAATTAATCAACCTTTTCAAAGTAGAAGAAGGTTGTCACATTGTCGATCTACCTGGATACGGTTTTGCTCAAGTACCGGTAGAGATGAAAAACAAATGGCAGAAATCTTTGGGTGAATACCTACAGAAACGCGAGTGCCTAAAAGGCTTAGTGGTTCTAATGGACATTCGTCATCCAATGAAAGATCTCGACCAACAAATGATTTTCTGGGCCATCGATAGCCACATTCCTGTGCAAGTTTTGCTAACCAAAGCAGATAAACTAAAAAGTGGTGCACGCAAACAAACTCTACTGAAAGTTCGTAAGCAAGTAGAAACTTTCGGTGGTGACGTTTCTGTTGATGTGTTCTCTTCACTGAAAGGATTAGGTGTCGATCAGCTACGTGCAAAACTGGATACCTGGTTTGCACCAGCACTAGCACACCTGATAGAAGAAGACGAACAAGAGATACCTGCGAGCGATGAAGAATAATTAACAATATTTGTTAAATTTCTTCGACACGGCCCTGCCATTTGGTGGGGCTTTTGTTTATCTGAACTAAATAACAGGCAATAAAAATCCCCGCCTTCCTGGCAGGGATAACGGGAGAGAAAAATTGGTAATTATTGTTATGTGACGAAGCATTGCTGAACTGAGATTCGATTTCAATAGGTTAAAAAGCGCTCTTGTTTCCTGTGTATCACCAAACATTCACTCCAAAAACACCCAATAGCGTTACAATTCAGACAGTTAAGCCAAGCAAATCTTCAAAAAGATGTAACTTAGTTTCTTTCAAGAAAAAATAATAGTGTGACTGACGTAAATTTACAGGATGAATAACGCAATAAATTTGAAGGAAAAATCGAGATTTTGCAGTGACTTAGAAAGGTCAAAAAAGAAGGTTTTTGAAGGCTAACTTTAAGCTACTGATCCAAAAGAATAATTTTCTTTCGCCCAATAAAAAACGCCCCAGTCAAAAACTGACTGGGGCGGCTGAATCAGCCTAATCCAATAACGTGAAACAAAAGGTCTGAAAGATAGAACATCTTACCTCTGTACCCTACGAGTATTAATGTACAACAATTGGTCAGAATTGCAAAGAATTTTTGTAGTTTTTTTTCATGAAATTTTTATTAAGCAACATCAAAGTTAACTTTGCGCTAGCTTTTTTAATCTCAAAAAAAAGCCAGCGTTTGTGCGCTGGCTCATAATTAATTGGTTATTTTGGTCTAAAAGTGACTAATGAGCTTGATCCCAGTTATCACCGTGACCTGCTTCTGCAACCAACGGTACTTTTAGCTCTGCTGCAGATTCCATCAATTTCTGTACTTTACTTTCAATTTCGGACAATGATGACTCTTCAACTTCAAAGACCAATTCATCGTGTACTTGCATTAATAACTTCACACGACCATTGCCTTCTTCCTGAATCCACTGATCAACCAACAGCATCGCTTTCTTAATGATGTCCGCTGCCGTACCTTGCATTGGTGCGTTGATTGCCGCACGTTCAGCAGCTTTACGACGCATCCCGTTGCGCGATTTGATTTCTGGCAAATGCAAACGTCGACCAAAAATCGTTTCAACATACCCTTTATCTGCTGCTGTGCTGCGTGTGTCTTCCATGTACTGCATCACGCCTGGGTAACGTTCAAAGTATGTATCCATGTACGCTTGAGCCTCACCACGAGGAATGCCTAATTGCTTCGCCAAACCAAACGCACTCATGCCGTAAATAAGACCGAAATTAACCGCTTTCGCACGACGACGTTGCTCACTTGAAACGTCTTCAATAGAAACACCCATGATTTCTGCTGCGGTTGCCGCGTGGATATCTTTGCCATCACGGAATGCATCCAATAACGCTTGGTCACCAGAAAGGTGCGCCATGATGCGAAGTTCGATTTGCGAGTAGTCGACCGCTAAGATTTTATGCCCTGATGGCGCGACAAACGCTTGACGAATACGACGGCCAGCTTCGTTACGAATTGGAATGTTCTGTAAGTTCGGATCAGTAGAAGATAGACGACCCGTTGCGGTCACTGCTTGGTGGTAAGAAGTATGCACGCGACCCGTTGATGGGTTGATCATCTTCGGCAGTTTGTCGGTGTAAGTTGATTTTAGCTTCGCCAGACCACGGTATTCCAAAATCAGTTTTGGTAGTGGGTAGTCTAGTGCGAGTTCTTGCAGAACTTCTTCATTCGTCGATGGTGTGCCTGATGGCGTTTTCTTCACAACCGGTAAACCCATTTTTTCAAATAGGATGGCTTGTAATTGCTTTGGCGAGTTCATGTTAAACTCTTGCTCTGCAATTTCGTACGCTTTCTTTTCAAGCTCATCAAGGCGAGCGGTAATCTCGACCGACTGCGCACTCAGCTTCATTTCATCGATAAAGACCCCAGTGCGTTCAATGCGCGAAAGAACTGGCACCAACGGCATTTCAATCTCTTCGTAAACTGTCTTCAGGCTTTCATCCTGCTCGATATTAGCAAACAAGCGATTGTGCAGACGAAGGGTCACATCCGCATCTTCTGCCGCGTATGGCGATGCTTGTTCCAGTTCGATTTGGTTAAACGTAAGCTGATTTTTGCCTTTACCTGCAATTTGCTCAAAAGAAATGCAGCTGTGCTGTAGGAAGCGAAGCGCCAAGCTGTCCATATCGTGTTTACCGCCGACACTGTTGTAGATATACGATTCCAACATCGTGTCGTGCTTGATACCTTTTAGCTCAATGTCGTAACGAGCGAGTACAGACGCATCATACTTTAAGTTTTGACCGACTTTTGCTTTCGCTGCATCTTCAAGAATTGGCTTCAGCTGTTCTAGTACCCAATCACGATCAAGCTGTTCAGGCGCATCTAAATAGTCATGTGCAACTGGCACATAAGCCGCAATACCTTCATCGACAGCGAATGACAAACCAACTAGATTCGCTAGCATGTAATCTAGGTTATCGGTCTCCGTATCAAATGCAAACAGCTCAGCCGTTTGAAGTTTATCTAGCCAAGCATTGAAGGTTTCTTTATCCAGAATTGTTTCATATTGGCTGCGATCGATTGTTACCGCAGAAGTTTCCATCTCGGCTTGAGAAGAAGAAGCTTGTGAAGATCCTGCAAGCTCTACAGCCTCCACAGATCCAGAACCGCCTTCAAGTAGTTCATTCAACCAAGATTTAAACGTCAGTTGGCCATACAGCTTCACTAATTCGTCTTTATTTGGTTCCGCTTTCAGCAATGATTCTGGCGTTTCCTCAAGCTCAACATCCAATTTGATGGTCGCGAGCTCATACGAAAGCATGGCATTTTCTTTGTTGTCGATGAGCTTTTTCGCCATGGTTTTAGAACCACGGAAACCAAGCCCTGCAATATCATCGAGGTTTTCATACAACTTCGTCAGACCACCAATACCTTGCAGTAGTGCGGTCGCGGTTTTATCACCGACACCCGGTACACCAGGAATGTTATCTACTTTATCGCCCATCAGTGCTAAGTAGTCGATGATCAACTCAGGTGGAATGCCAAACTTTTCAACCACACCTTCACGATCCATTACGACGTTCGTCATGGTGTTGATCAAGGTAATGTTATCATCCACTAGCTGCGCCATGTCTTTATCACCAGTACTGATCAATACAGGCATGCCCTTTTGTGATGCTTGGTATGCTAACGTACCGATGACGTCATCCGCCTCGACGCCAGGAACACAGATCAGCGGCAAACCCATTGCACGAATAACATTGTGTAATGGTTCAATTTGACAACGCAGGTCATCCGGCATTGGCGGACGATTCGCTTTGTATTCTGCATACATATCATCACGAAAGGTTTTTCCCTTTGCATCGAAAACCACCGCGATGCGCTCAGACGCAAACTGACGCATCATGCTGCGTAACATGTTCACGACGCCGTAAACGGCATTAGTTGGAATTTCACCATTGCTCATGGTGCCCGGGTAGGCGTGAAAAGCGCGATATAGGTAAGAAGAGCCGTCGATAAGGATCAACGGATTTTCAGGAATACTTGCCATAATTGTCTGTATCCAATTCAGTACTTGAGAGATCTGCCTAGGATGCCATGACTGCTGATCCGAATCTATCTTGTTCGCTCGATCTAGGTCGCGTAAATTTTTCCGACTTTATTCACGAAAACACCACCTCCTGTGGATAACTCTGTTTATAGAAATTATCCACTGGTTATCCAATAACAAAAAACACAAGAAAACACCAACTCAAATCATTGATTTATAATAATAAATTCGCATAACGGCGAGAAGATCAACGATCCTAAAATGATCATCGCATGTGGAAAAGATATTAATAGTGACGTCAAATAGAAATCGTAGAAAAGAAAAAAGCGACCCGAATGGGGTCGCCTAGCAGAAGTGGTAAAGCAAATTCTGTAAATAGAGCAGCTTAACCAAGAAGCTATAAATTACACTGGAAGCAATGTGAGCAATGTCGTGTCAAAAAGAATTCGTGCAAGTTCTCGGAAAAATGTTTCATCACTTCTCAACTTTCAGTTAATTAACTTCTGTTAATAAGTCACTCAACGTCCTTGTGAACTTTCCTCATTCCCTAAGACAGGTTTAATAATAATGATTCTCATTTCGTAGTCAACAGTTAAATGAGAAAAAATCTCATTTATTTTCACATTGCTTTAATGAAATGCACTCGAGATTCTCGAAGATTTACTTTTTCTTCAAACTTTTCAATGATATAGCCATTTCTCAATAACAAGCGAAGCATAGCCGGAAACTGGTTTCGAGATTTCACTTTTAATGTGTTGTAGCCTTGTTCTGCCACCCAATCCTCTTGAGCTTCCAAAAGCAGCTGTGCCACGCCTTCATTTCGAGCTTCAGGGACAACACCACCTAACCAGCTATAGAAAACACCATCCTCTAATTCGTAACCTATTTTGAAGCCGACAATCGTGCCATTTTTTTCTGCAACGAGGATTAAACTGTTTTTCTCTTCTAAACGTTGAGTCATGGAGTCTACCGTTTCTCCTTTCGAAAACTCGGTAACACGCGCCACAACTTGAAGTGCTTCTTCCAATGTGCCTTCACGAATCAGCATTGTCATTGTTCTCTTCTCCAAAATAAAAATACCCAAGCACCTTGGATTGTTACTGTTGTAATCCGCCTGAGGTTACTTGGGTATATACAGACGAACAACTCTTGTTGGTCTGGTATTTCTCACTGAGCGATAATTACTCTTCTGTCGCTTCCGGAGTACGATTTAGGTGTTGAGCAGTTTGTGCATTCTCTTCTGCCAACCACTCAGCAACGTCTTTCGCAAAGTACGTTAAGATGCCATCTGCACCTGCACGTTTGAAGCACAATAGTGATTCCATCACAATTTCACGCTCTTTGAGCCAGCCATTCATGATCGCCGCTTTATGCATCGCGTACTCGCCAGAGACTTGATAAGCAAATGTCGGTACTTGAAGTTCAGTTTTTACTCGGCGAACTACATCTAAGTATGGCATACCAGGTTTAACCATCACCATGTCCGCACCTTCGTTGATGTCTAGCGCCACTTCGTGAATCGCTTCATCAATGTTTGCTGGGTCCATTTGGTAGTTTTTCTTGTTGCCGCCTTTTAGATTTGAAGAAGAGCCAACCGCATCACGGAATGGTCCGTAGTAGTTCGATGCGTACTTAGCCGAGTAAGCCATGATTTGAGTATGAATGTAGCCCGCGTTTTCTAATGCTTCGCGGATCTTACCAATTCGGCCATCCATCATGTCTGAAGGCGCGACTACGTCAGCACCCGCTTCTGCATGAGACAAAGCCTGCTTAACCAATACTTCTGTGGTTTCATCATTCATTACGTAGCCATCTTCATCGATGATGCCGTCTTGGCCATGTGTCGTGAATGGGTCGAGTGCCACGTCTGTGATTACACCAATTTGAGGAATGTGTTCTTTAAGCGCTCGTACTGCTCGCTGAACCAAACCTTCTGGGTTGTAGGCTTCAGTAGCACATAAGCTTTTAGCGTCTTGGTTTACGACAGGGAAAAGCGCGATTGCTGGAACGCCTAGATTTGCAAGGTATTGTGCTTCTTCTAGCATTAAATCAATCGACAAACGCTCTACACCCGGCATGGACTCCACGCTCTCACGACGATCTTTACCCATAAGAATGAACATTGGGTAAATCAGATCATTAACAGAAAGTTGGTTCTCAGCCATCAAACGACGACTAAAATCGTGCTTACGTAAACGACGCATACGGCGTGCAGGGAATGGACCTTGAATTGATACAGACACCATTTTCTCCTTGTCTGGACGGTTATGATGATCAAATCATCTGGTGAACAAAATCATATCACTCTTGATGCATGTTGCGAGTGACAATCTGGAAAAAGGTAATGAAAAAAACTGAAAATGACCCAGCACTCACACTCAAGTATACTTCGAATACGAAACCAACTATGAAGCACAGAGAGTAACGATGATCGATACCCACGCGCACATCTATGCCAGCGAATTTGATAACGACCGCGATGAAGTAGTACAACGCGCCTTAACGCAAGGCATTAATAAAATCCTGTTGCCAAACATCGATCTGGACTCTATTGAGCCCATGCTACAAACCGAAGCGGCATATCCTGACGTGTGCCACTCAATGATGGGACTCCACCCTTGTTATGTGGACAGCAATGTTGAACAAACGTTGGAGATCATCCGCGGTTGGTTTGAGAAACACAAGTTTATTGCGGTGGGCGAAATCGGTATCGACCTGTATTGGGATAAAACCTATCGTGCTGAGCAAGAAATGGCGTTCGTAGCTCAACTTAACTGGGCAAAAGAGATGGACTTACCAGTCGTTATCCACACTCGTGATTCGATTGAAGAAACACTCACTTTGCTAAGACAAGAGCAAGATGGTCGTCTGCGTGGTGTATTCCACTGTTTTGGAGGCAGCTTAGAAGAAGCGCAAGCAATCAATGAGCTAGGCTTCCACTTAGGCTTGGGTGGCGTATCGACCTTTAAGAATGGCGGGATGGATAAAGTCATTCCACATTTGGATATGCAGTGGGTCATTTTAGAAACCGACTGTCCATATTTAGCGCCTGTGCCACACCGTGGTAAACGTAATGAACCAGCCTACACTTCTCTCGTTGCACAACGTGTTGCCGACTTGCGTGATGTCGACATCGCAACCATCGATGCCATAACGACTGAGAATGCCAAAAAGCTGTTTAATATTTAATTCACGAGAATTGAAAAAAGCGACGAAATCAACGTCGCTTTTTTATCACCTAAACTATTGAATGAACGATTCAACCCGTTGAAATAGTAGAACAATCCATACAAAATTATTGATAAACATAATAATTAACTAGCAACTCTACTTACTTCTCATATCGTCACTTTACTTCGTCCGCTTTGCAAAACTGTCGACAACTCGACACATTATTTTTCTATACTGATTTACGCCCATTAATTAGCACAAATGTAAAACAGCATGAATATGGAAGTTGAAGTGTGTACACATGGTGCTTACTTACAACGCGTACCGCGCAGTTTTTTTCAAAAGCTGCTGGGCATCAAGGAAGTATACGTATGCACAAAATGTGGTTACGTCATGAAAGTTAAGTAATTAGCCCAAGAAAAAACCAACCGCAAAAAAAAGCGGCTCAATTGAGCCGCTTTTCACATCTATGTGCCGTCCTAAATAAGGTTGACACTTTCCCCCCAAAAAAATTGGAGAGTGTTATGAAATCAACAACTAAAAGAACTCAGCGCGATTACTCCCTCGCTTTTAAACTCACTGTAGTTGATGAGGTTGAAAAAGGAAGCCTCACTTACAAACAAGCCCAAGAGAAGTATGGCATCCAAGGTTGCTCTACGGTTTTGGTTTGGCTTCGTAAGCATGGTCGACTAGATTGGTCTAAAGGGACACCTAACTTTATGTCCAAAGGAGACTCTATGGCCGAGTTCAATTTACCTCCTACACCAGAGCAACGTATTAAAGAGCTTGAGAAGCAGCTCGAAGATGCTCAACTCAAAGCCGACTTCTTTGAAGCTGTCGTGAACGTTATGGAACGTGACTATGGTGTTAGAGTGACAAAAAAGCACAAAGAAGCGTTGTCCAAGAGAAAACCATTGTAGGTTTGAGCGTTACGAAGTTTTGTCAGTTAGTACAAATCTCTCGCCAAGCTTATTATAAGCAATGCCAAACTCAATCTCGTTGTGAACATCATGAGCATGCTGTCATTGGCTTTGTCCGTGAAGTCAGGCTGAAGCAGCCACGCATTGGCACGCGTAAACTGAAGTTCTTAGCAGCAACAAAGGGCATTCAAATAGGTCGCGATAAGCTCTTTGAACTTCTCAGAAAGCATCGGCTGTTAGTGAGAGCAAGACGAGCCTATCACCGAACGACTGACAGCCGTCATCGATTTTTCTGTCACCCAAACAAAGTGAAAGATGGGCTGACACCAACGAAGCCAGAACAACTGTGGGTTGCTGATATTACTTACTTGCCAACTCAAAATGGAGAGAGTTATCTCAGCTTGGTTACAGACGCTTATTCAAGGAAGATTGTTGGTTTTTATGTGGATGACAACATGAAAACTCAATCAGTTAAGCGGGCATTTATCTCAGCTCTCAGGCAACGGCAGAGTGAAGAAAAGCTAATACACCACTCAGATAGAGGCTCACAATACTGTTCGAGGGAATATCAAGATATCCATAAGAAACATAGAGTGACTTGCTCAATGACTGACGGGTATGACTGTTATCAGAATGCTTTAGCTGAGCGTGTAAATGGGATACTCAAAATGGAGCTCTTGCTGAAGAAACCGAAAGATCTGAAAGAAGCAAGGACGATGGTAGCAGAGTCCGTAGATATCTATAATCAAATGAGGCCTCATACGGCTTTAAAATACAAAACGCCCGATGAAGTACATCGAGCGTTTTAGTTAAAAAGTGTCAACCCATATCAGGACGGGTCACTAGATTAGCCTTATTCTTCGGTTTCCGCTTCTACTTCTTCGCTTCGACGAGTATAAAAACGCGCGAAGAACAAACCGACTTCAAACAGTAAACACATCGGAATAGCGAGTAAGGTTTGCGAGATCATGTCTGGTGGCGTTAACACCATACCTACGACAAACGCAGCCACTATAATATAAGGACGTTTCTGTCTTAAATCTTCTGGTGTAGTGGCCCCAGTCCAACACAACAAAATAATCGCAACAGGCACCTCAAATGCGATACCAAACGCCATAAATAGCGCCAGCACAAAGTCGAGATAACTCGAGATATCAGTTGCAAACTCTACTCCACCAAGAGAGATGGCGGTAAAGAAGCCAAACACCAATGGAAATACCACGAAGTAGGCAAATGCCACTCCACAGTAGAACAATAGCGAACTAGAGAACAGCAGTGGCATGATCAATCGACGTTCATGCTTGTACAAACCTGGCGCTACAAAGGCCCAAACTTGATACAAAATAAACGGCACCGCAATAAATACCGAAGCAATTAACGTCAGCTTAAGTGGCGTAAAAAAAGGTGACGCTACATCCGTAGCAATCATGGTCGCGCCTTCAGGTAGACGTTCTACTAAAGGTGCGGAAACAAACTCGTAAATGTGGTTAGAGAAATAAATTAGTCCGACAAACACGACCAACACTGCGAGGATTGAGCGCAGTAGTCGGTTGCGAAGCTCCAACAAATGACTAATTAAAGGTTGTGTCTGCTCGACGGTAGACATGGCAAACCTCTTATTAAAAACCAGATCAAAAAGGAGCTACCAATCACTAGTAGCTCCTCCTAATGAGACTATTCGGCTTTCTTATCTGCCGCTGTAACCTTGCTCTCTTCCGCTTTCTCTACCTTTTCTGCTGCTGGCTCTGTTTTTACAGGCTCAGCCTCTGAATCGGTGTTCTTTGCGTAAGGACGATTTACAGATTGCGCTGCCTTCTTCAACTCTTCAACTGAAGATTTCAACTCAGGGGATAAATCATCCATCCCCATTTGTTCTGCTTTGCGCAAGTTTTCTTGCAGCTCTTGGACTTTCAGCTCGTGTGACAATTCGTCTTTGACGCTATTTGCCATACTCTTAGCGGCACCGATAAAGCGAGACACGCTGCGAATAGCATGAGGCAAACGCTCCGGCCCAAGAACGACCAGACCAACAACAGATATTAATACCAGTTCCCAAAAACCGATATCAAACACGTTTTACGCCTGCTCTTTGTCTTTTTTCGTTTCAGGAGCAGCTTCTTTTTTCTGCTGCTCTTCTAGACTTTTTGGTTCGAAGTCTGCGTCTTTGTCATTTTTCGCAGGTTCATCTTCGCTCATCGCTTTTTTGAAGCCCTTAACGGCACCACCCAGATCGCCACCGATACCGCGTAGTTTCTTTGTTCCGAATAGCAATACAACAATTACAGCAATGATTAGAAGTTGCCAAACACTGATACCACCCATTCTCTTTACCTCGGGTCTTTAAACAAACAAAAATATTTCAAGAGTTTAACGTCTATTGACGATAAGCTCGCCAACTAAGCAGCCAAAATGTGACACCTGCGATACCGCAGGCCAACGAAAGCTGCTCAAAAGCATCGTTCACCAATATTGCCGAGCATACGACTAAAGTCGCGCCAACGCCAAACAAAAACTTTCCTGTCGCCTGCTGGCGCTTGCTCTGACGATACCCTTGGTAAAGCTGATCCATACGTTGGTTCATCGCTTTACCTTGTTTCAGGCTATCGTAAAGTAGCTCTGGCAGTTCAGGTAATTTCTCTGCCCAAAATGGTGCGCGGTCTTTAATCGCATTCACTAGAGCTTGCGGCCCAACTTGATTCATCATCCATTCTTCCAGGAATGGTTTTGCGGTCTCCCACAAATCAAGTTGAGGATATAGCTGCCTACCAAGCCCTTCCACGTACAACAGCGTTTTTTGCAACAGTACAAGTTGTGGCTGAACCTCCATATTGAATCGACGTGCCGTGTTGAACAAATTCAACAACACATGACCAAAGGAGATTTCGCACAATGGCTTAGCAAAAATAGGCTCACACACAATGCGAATCGCGAACTCAAACTCATCGACATTGGTATCCGCAGGCACCCACCCTGAATCCACATGTAACTCCGCCACTCGGCGGTAGTCACGATTGAAAAACGCCAGGAAGTTTTCCGCCAGATAACGCTTGTCTTCGCTATTAAGTGTACCAACGATTCCGCAATCTAGCCCTATCCACATTGGGTTCTCTGGATGTTCGGGTTTGACGAACACATTACCCGGATGCATATCGGCATGGAAAAAGCTGTCTCGGAACACCTGAGTGAAGAACACACTCACACCGCGTTCCGCGAGCAATTTCATATTGGTGCCATTTGCTTTCAAGCCTTCAATATCAGAGACTTGAATGCCATATATTCGCTCAGAAACCATGACAGTTTCATTACTGAAGTCGGGAAAAACTTCAGGAACATATAATTCTTCGCTGCCTTCAAAGTTGCGGCGCAACTGAATGGCATTCGCCGCCTCACGTCGCAAGTCGAGTTCATCAAGCAGGGTTTTCTCGTACTCACGCACGACTTCAACTGGTTTTAAACGACGTGCTTCAGGCATCGCTCCGGCGACTATACGCGCCATTCGGTGCATCAGTTTTAGATCTGAATCAATGACTGGGCGAATATCTGGGCGGATAACCTTTAATACCACTTCTTGGTTAGTGTCTTTTATGCGCGCAGTATGTACCTGAGCAATCGACGCAGACGCCAGTGGTTTGATATCAAACTCGGTAAACCATTTTTCTAACGGACCACCTAATGCTTGCTCCATCTGCTTTTTTGCCAACTCGCCATCAAAAGGCGCGACTTGGTCTTGAAGTAAAGCTAGGGGATCAGCGATATGCGGAGGAAATAAGTCACGGCGCGTCGACATCATCTGACCGAACTTAATCCAAACCGGCCCCAGCTCTTGCAGTGCTAAACGCAGACGTTCACCGAGTGGTTTTTCTGGGTGCTTGTTCTTAATCCAAAACAAGCTTTTGCGCAGTAAAAGCGGCGCTTTGGTCAGTTGGTGATCGGGAAGCAGCTCATCTAAGCCGTATTCCAGTTGTACTTTGGCGATGTGGTATAAGCGCTTTAGTTCTGCTGGCGTCATGGTTTCTCCAATGCAGGCTTATCTGCATCCAGCTTATTCAGCAAAGCCGTTAAACGAGCTTCAATACGAGAAGCCTGGCTGCGAACCTCATCAACTTGGTCGCAGAAATAGGCCACTTCTAACGGAGCGGGAGCCAGTTTCCATTCTTCAGTCACTACTTGCGCAAGATGACGCTGGTGTTTTTCTGCTTGAGACGCAAGAAAGTTGCCGATGTTTTTTGAACCTTGCACAAAGGTATGTGCGGCGACATCGCCAGTCACGCGAGACAACCACTCTTCAACATCTGGTTTGCAATCCACCATCAACTGAGAGAATTTCTGCGCCAATTGAATATCGCCTTCGAGTTCAAGTTTATCTTGTTTAATAAGACGAGTGATGTTGGCCTGATCGCGCAGCTCTGGTAACACACTCAAGTTGAGCGATAGATAGCAGTTAGGCTGCCCTTCGTAATGACCAAGCACATCAATTTGCTGACTAAAAACGAATGTCAGTGTTTTATTGATCTCTTTCAGGTGAACTTGAATAACTTGACCTTTTAGACGCGCTAAACGACGGCCCAATGCAGGGTCGTCTTTGATCAGTGTATTCAGTGACGTTTCAATCACAGCGGTGATAAGTGGTTCAAATGGCATGCCGTTAACCCTTAGAATTTATAACCGCGATGCAAAGCCACAATACCACCAGTTAAGTTGTAGTATTTGGTGTTTTCAAAACCTGCTTCTTGCATCATGCCTTCCAGCGTTTCTTGGTCTGGATGCATACGGATTGACTCCGCTAGGTAGCGGTAACTCTCTGAGTCATTCGCAACTAGCTCACCGATTCTCGGCAACAAGTGGAATGAATATGCGTCGTATACTTTCGATAACGGCTCTAGCACTGGTTTTGAAAATTCCAACACCAATAGACGGCCGCCTGGCTTCAGTACGCGGAACATTGAACGAAGCGCTTTGTCTTTGTCAGTCACATTACGCAAACAAAAACTGATGGTGATGACATCAAAATAATCATCTGGGAACGGCAGTTCTTCTGCGTTGGCTTGAACGTAATGCACGTTACCCACAATACCGTTATCACGCAGTTTATCGCGACCAACGTTAAGCATTGAGTTATTGATATCGGCAAGGATGACATGGCCTTCATCGCCAACAATGCGCGAGAATTTCGCCGTCAAATCCCCCGTACCACCACCTAGGTCAAGAATACGTTGGCCAGGGCGAGCGCCACTACAATCGATAGTGAAGCGCTTCCAAAGGCGGTGAATACCACCTGACATCAGGTCATTCATGATGTCGTATTTTGTTGCCACGGAGTGGAATACTTCGGCAACCTTAGTCACTTTTTCGTCTTTTGCCACTGTAGAGAAACCAAAGTGAGTGGTTTCATTCTCTAACGCTGTATTGGATTGCAAACTTGTGTCCGTCATTCTAATTCCTCTTAGGCAGCGCTTTCCTCTACGGGGCGTTTGTTGACAAATAAAATCGCCCACTGCACTGCGGGCGATTAGTTTACTTTATCCTCAGCCGGATGTCTTTCTACTAACGGGTCATTTTCTGAAAATGCATCACTCTGCGCTAACTGCGCGAGGTCGGAAGAAATCGGTCGTTTAATTTCAACTCCCAAGTGTTTAAAGCTTTCGGCTTGGCGAATCACATTTCCGCGCCCTGTGGCAAGCTTGTTCATCGCACCTTGATAGCTTTGATTCGCCTTATCCAGCGCACCACCGAGCCCCTCCATGTCGTCTACAAACAATCGTAATTTGTCGTAGAGTTTTGTCGCACGCTGCGCAATCATTTTGGCGTTTTCATTTTGGCGTTCATTGCGCCATAGATTATCAATGGTGCGCAATGCCACCAGCAACGTTGTTGGGCTCACCAAAATGATGTTTTGCTCCATCGCGTCTTTGATCAAACTTGGATCGGCTTGAATCGCGACTTGGAACGCCGGCTCAACCGGGATAAACATCAGAACATAGTCCAAACTCTGAATACCTTTGAGTTTGTGGTAGTCCTTCATGCTTAACCCTTTGATATGTGCACGTAGAGCGGCTAAATGCGCATTCAAAGCCTGATCGCGCTCAGCATCAGTTTCGGCGTTGAAGTAGCGCTCATAGGCAACCAGCGCCATTTTAGAATCCACAACCACTTGTTTGTTTTGTGGGAGATGAACAATGACATCAGGTTGGTAACGCTTGCCTGCTTCATTTTGTAAGTTCACCTGAGTCTGATATTCGTGCCCTTCACGCAAGCCAGATTCGGCAAGTACCCTAGCGAGCACCACTTCGCCCCAGTTACCTTGTTGTTTGTTGTCCCCTTTCAACGCTTGGGTCAAATTAACTGCTTCGCGCGTCATTTGCTCGTTCAAACGTTGCAGGTTTTTCAGCTCATGCACTAAGGTATGGCGCTCTTTAGCTTCTTGGCTAAAGCTGTCATTAACGTGCTTTTTGAACCCTTCTAACTGTTCTCTAAGCGGTGACAACAAGCCTTCTAAACTCTGACGGTTTTGCAAATCGACCTTCGCGGTTTTTTCTTCAAACAGTTGATTTGCCAAGTGCTCAAATTGTTGTTTCAAGCGTGCTTCCGCTTGTTCTAAAATTTGCAGTTTTTCTGCATTGGCTTGGTTAATTTGCTCATGGCGAGCTTGCTGTTCACGCAGTTGCGTTTCTAGACGTGATTTGTGTTCACGCATTTGACCAAGCTCATCGAAGTATTGCTGGCGCTCTTGCTTTACGGCCTCGAAGTAACGCAGTTTTTCCATAGCTGCCATCAGCTTTCCGTGCGTTTGACGCACTTCAAACGCGGCTTTATCGCGCTCATCATCTAATTCATCCAACTCTTGCTGGGCATCGGCAAGGCTTTGCTTGACCTGTTCAAGTTGCTGTTGATGAAGCTGTTTTTCTGAAACAAGTTGTTGCTCGAGAAGCTGAGTTTGGGTGATAAAACGCTGTTTCACCCACCAACCGGCAGCGACACCACTAAGCGTGGCAGCACAAAGAGAAGAGAGAATGAGAGATTGGTACTCAAGAATCCATTGCATAATAGCGAGTTAGCCTGTGTTTTGTATCTATAACAATGGTATTTAGACACTGGATAAATGTCCAGTTTGTTGGATGAAAAATCCTCGCATACACTAGGCCTTCCTATAATATTCTTTCTTCCGCTCAAATTATCCAAACCGAGCGGCACATCATCACGCAGAGGCATCATGAACGAGCGTCGCGCCCTAGGATTTGGGCTCTCAGCAGTATTACTTTGGTCTACCGTTGCAACCGCATTTAAACTCACGTTGGCAGAATTTACGCCGATTCAAATGCTATGCATTGCCAGCATCGTCTCTGCGATTGCGCTAACAGTAATCTGTGGTGTGCAAGGTAAACTGGGCCAGTTAAGCGCTACATTTTTCTCAAACCCTTGGTATTACCTACTGCTTGGGTTGATTAACCCTTTGGCGTATTACGTTATTCTGTTCAAAGCATATGACTTGCTGCCCGCATCTCAGGCTCAAGCGATCAACTACAGCTGGGCCATCACCTTAACGCTAATGGCCGCTGTTTTCTTAGGACAAAAGATCCGTGGTAAGGACTGGCTGGCTTGCGGTTTTAGTTATGTCGGCGTGATAGTGATTGCCACACAAGGCAATCTTTTAGGCATGGAATTTGAGAGCCCGTTGGGTGTTGGTCTTGCGCTGCTATCAACGCTGCTGTGGGCCGGTTACTGGATTTTAAATACCAAAAATAAGGCCGACCCTGTGGTTGGCGTTCTGCTCGGCTTTTTGGTCGCTATTCCATTCGCCATTGGTTTAAGTCTTTATGAAGGTGCGAACTGGCAGATGATCTCAGCTAAAGGCTGGGCAGCGGTGACGTATGTCGGACTGTTTGAAATGGGGATCACTTTCGTTTTGTGGCTGAGCGCACTCAAATCAACGCAAAACACCGCGCGTATCAGTAATCTGATCTTTGCTTCTCCATTTATCTCACTCATGTTGTTAGCTACTATCATCGGCGAAGAAATTCATCCTTCAACCTTGATTGGCCTGGTGTTGATCATCAGTGGCTTAGTCATTCAGCAAGTCTCATGGGGCAAGAAAACCAAAGCGGTAAACGCTTCTTAATCACCTATCAAAAGCCCTAAAAAACGATGCAATAAGTTGGATAAAAAAGAGATATAGATAACATTTTAATGATAGAAAGCACTTTACGCTGCTAGGATTTAGCTACGCGTTGGATACGATACTCACAAAGCCCAATAGCTTACGCTAGATTCTAATATAATTACCTTTGGGCGATTTAGGACTCGTTATTAATTATGTTTCGCTTCGCTATTCCTTCGCCTTTGATGGCAGACTGGCAACACGTTCTGCGACAATGCTGTGATGTAACTCAAGCTCAGGGACAGCTTTATACTCTGAGCGATACTCAGCAGTGGCTATCGACTGAGGTGTCCACCTCAACCCAAAATCATCGTGCTATCGTCGATGTGATAACGCAAGTTGTCGATCACTTTACGCCGACAGATTTTACAGTTAGCCATACCCCTTTTGAAGAGCAAACCTTGAGCATAGGACCGATTTGGCTACCTAATGGCGAATTGCTTGCCGTACTGACATTGACTCACCCTAATGATCAATCGACGGTTGTTTCGGCATGGCTAAGCGCAATCGCGGGGCGGATCAGCTTTGATATCAACTTGCACTGTCAGCAAGAACAAACGCGACATCAAAGCGCGGAAATAAAGCCAACACCAACACTACAAGAGTTTATCGACTGCCTTGAAGACCACGTATGGATAAAAGGCATGGATGGCCTTTATTCGATGACCAACCGAAGCGTAGAAAACGCGTGGCAAAAAACCAACAGTGAAATCATTGGAAAAGACGATTTTGCCCTGTTTAGCCATGAACGTGCGGAAAAATTCATTGATGCCGATAAATTGGTGGTAGCCACTGGCACGCAAAATATTGTTGAAGAATGCCGTCAAATTGATGAAAACAATAACCCCACTTGGCTAGAAACCATTAAGTCTCCTGTCCGTGATCATGCGGGAAACTTAATCGGCATTCTGGGGATGACACGTAACATCACCCGCCGAAAAATGGTAGAAACGCAGCTCTCCTTAGCGTCCCAAATTTTCAACAATTCGCAAGAAGGCATGGTCATTACAGACCGCAATGCCAACATCATTGATGTAAACACGGCTTTTACCCAAATTACAGGTTACCGCTCTGAAGAGGTGATAGGAAAAAACCCACGAATTCTGCGCTCAGGCCATCATGATCAAGGCTTCTATCAACAGTTGTGGCATCAACTCGAAAACAAAGGCCAATGGAAAGGCGAATTCATCAACAGAAAGAAAGATGGCAGCATTTATCCGCAATTAGCGACCATTAGCGCCGTAATGGACGATAAAAACCACCTTATTAACTACATTTGTGTGTTTGAAGATATCTCTGTGCGTAAGGCACACGAAGAAAAGCTGCAGCGCATGGCTTTTTACGATCCATTAACCAATCTACCTAATCGCACCCATTTACTCAGCTTACTCGAACAACACATCGAAACCGGACACAAAAACCAGCAGACGTTTGCCACCCTATTCTTAGATATCGACCATTTCAAACACATCAACGATAGCATGGGCCACTTCTGTGGTGACCAATTGCTGTCTAAGTTAGCGATTCGTCTGCAAGATGTGCTTCACCTCAATGCGCATGTGGCTCGCATTGGCGGCGATGAATTTGTGATTATTTTGCCAGACATCTATAGTGATGTTGCCTTACTGGAAACCGTCGGCGATATTCTAAGCGTATTCCAGCAACCATTCGACTTAGCAAATCACGACTCACTTCGTGTCTCGACCAGTATTGGTATTGCCTTGTACCCAAGAGACGGTCAAGACAGTGAAACCTTACTGAAAAACGCAGACACCGCGATGTACTTAGCGAAGAAAAATGGACGCAACGGCTACGCGTTTTACTCACCGGATTTGACCGATAAATCCGTATCCCATGTACGCATTCAATCCGCTTTGCATCAAGCAATAGAAAAACAACAACTCCGGTTAGAATTCCAACCGCAATACAATTTGGAACAAAATACGATTGTCGGCGTGGAAGCTTTATTGCGCTGGCAGCATCCAGAGTTTGGCCTTGTACCACCAGCAGACTTTATTCCAATTGCAGAAAAAACAGGGCTGATTCAAAGCATTGGTGAGTGGGTGTTACAACACGCTTGTTTGCAAGGTAATGCTTGGCTGGACCAGGGCATCGAGTTTGGCAAAATCGCCGTCAATGTTTCTGCGTTGCAGCTTCAGCAGTCAAATTTCATTCAGCGATTAAGTACTATCCTCGATAACACCGGATACCCTGCCCAACGGTTAGATTTGGAGATCACAGAGAGCTTTTTACTGATCGACCCTCAACAAGCCATTGCATCGTTAAATCAATTACGAGAGCTGGGTATTGAGATTTCTCTGGATGACTTTGGAACTGGCTATTCGTCTTTGTCTTACTTGAAAGGTTTGCCAATCAACAAACTGAAAATTGACCGCTCATTTGTCAGTGATGTCCCAAGTAATAGCGACAGCAACGCGATTGTGAATGCCATTATTGCCATGGGAAAAACGCTGTCGTTGAAAGTCGTCGCGGAAGGGATAGAAACTCGGGAACAAGCCGATTATTTATTCGAAAAAGGCTGTATTTATGGTCAGGGATATTTATTTAGTCAGCCAGTGAGCGCTGAAAAACTGTTTCGTTGAACCAGCTTGCTCCTCAAGTCACTCTCGCGGTGCCACGTCCGCGGAGGTGATTTGTTTTGCTTGATTTTGGGTTGATTGGCATAGCTCTAGGCGATCAACCAAAATATTGATACAAACCAGTAACGGCACGCCGATCAATAGTCCCATTCCGCCCCAAAGCCAGCCCCAAAAAACAAGCCAAACAAAAATCACTAACGGGTTTAAGTTAAACCTTTTCCCCAATAGTGTTGGTGTAACAAACTGACTTTCAATCAAATTGAGCAGTAAATAGATAGACACCACCGTCAGCATAAAACTGACCGACTCCAACTGAAGATAAGCAACAAAGCCAAAGCTCACCATGGATATGACAGGGCCGAGGTACGGCGCAAAATTCATCACGCCTGCAAATGCGCCCCATAGAAATGGATCTTCAAGGCCTAGAACAAAAAACACGGCCCCGACACTCAACCCCAGCCCAGCATTCACTAAAGTGATGGTGCCAATGTATCGAGATAGGTCTTTCTGTAGCGCTTTGACCAACTCAATCGCTTGGCGCTGTTTGGCGAACCCATGTAAGTAAGACACTGACTTTCGAAATAAGCTTCGTCCATGATTGAGCATAAAGTAAACCATAAACAGCACGATCATCGCTTGTGTCAAAATCGTCGGCGTCGTGGTCGCGAGCGTTTTTACCAAAGAAAATACGGTGTTGTTCCCGACCTCATCCATACTCATATCGTTGGCGATATTCAATGGAGTATTAAGGTGATCAGCCGAAGCTTTAGTAACTTCGCTTACTTCTTGCGACACATTTTTCACGATACTGGGCAGCTCAGACCACCATTGCTTGGCGGGCTCCGACATGGCGGCAAGACCAATAATTGAGGCGCCAACGAGGAATGACAGCGTCAACACGACGGTAATAGCACGTGGTAAACCTTTGTCTTCAAGATAATTAATGAAAGGGCTGCACAGCAGAGAAATAAAGGTGCTAAGCACAATAGGTAACAATATTGGCTTGGCAAAATACAGCCCTGGGACGAGTAACAGGACGAGAAGCGTTGCACCAATCGCAGTGTTGGCAGGAATGTTCAATTTCGCTGTCATAATAAGCTCAGAATCGGTAAGAAAATTTTGCGGTGAAATCCGCTATTAGAGTGGTTCGCCCTCTGTCGTCGCAGCGTTGCTTACTTGTGTTGCTGCATTTCCATTTTGCTCCGCATCTGACTCATCCAGAGAAGCTGCCGCGACCAGCTTTGTGAGCGAATCGGTAATATCAGACACGCTGCTAACCAATAGCCCCATTGACGAAATAGAAGAAGTCAGTCGAGACAATCGACCTGCTTTTGCTGCGGTAACGGCAACGACAGCACTAATGCCTAATGTCGTCCAAGGGTTTTCTCTCACAAACTTCTTGGTGGTAAACGTGAACATTTCCATCGACAAACAGCATTGCTCTAGAGACGCTTTACCTTCCATCCGCTTGATCCGCATGGCTCGATTGAGCTTTTGTAGCGAGCGCATCCCACCCCTCCTGTAATTGTTCTGTCGTATTTTTGAATCCAAGAAATCCAACTAAACGCTTCTGCCACCAGGCTAAAGCAAATAATGCCAAGCCTAATGATGTGATAAATACACCCACGGCAACATACACGTTGGCAGTTAACTGATAAGCCACCACCCCAGAGGCAAGGCACAAACTGAATACGAACAATACCGACAATAGAGTAAAAACAACGGTACACAGCAAAATCTGACGTACTGCGGACACGTTAACTTTCATCTCCAAGAGGAACAAATCCAACGTTGAACCTGACCATGCTTTTAGCGATTTCGTCAGTTGGTCCAATTGCGCAAGAATGCTGCTCAAACCATTAATGGTTTGTTGGATATCCTGTTCTTCTGCCCCATCAGGGGCTCGGCCGCTGTCTGAAGCCGCCGAGCCTGATTGCTGATTGGTAACTTGCCCTGAGTTATTCATGTGAAGCCTCGCCTTTCTGTTGTGTGGCTTAATCCTTGGTGACCACTATTATTTGATCAGCTTCGAAACCGCCCAACCAGCAAGGAAGGCACAGCCTATGCTCAGCAATGGGCGCTCCTTGATTACATTTTCTGCCGACTTAGTCGCCTGCTGAACTTGCTGTGCACCGACATCCAGCTTCTCTTTGGCTTGATCTTTCATCGCGCCAACGGCTTCCGTCGTGGCTTGTTCCGCTAAGTGATATGCTTCTTCTAACTGCTCTTGAGGTTTTACTGTGCTTTCTTTTGTAGTAGCCATAACTAGCCTCCATTAATGAGTTGAATAGTGAATCAAGTGAAACAATGTTTGACCTCACTTACTCCCTACAAAGCCATATCCATGCCAGAATTTTAAGTTGTTGTTTTTTATTGATTTTATTTTTATTTCGATAAAAAGCCGTATCTGTACGTGTAATTCTTTCCAGGCTTTCCCCGCCATTCTTGTAATTTTTTCTTAGCGCCTTACCGACTGTTAGCAATTTATTGCAAAACAAGACATTAAGTCACTGATTAATAAGACTTAAAACTCATTGGCATACAACCTGCAATTGAAGATGAACATCGTGTTTGTATTCCATACGCTCAAACACCCCTATCACCAGTAAATAAGGAGTGGCATATGAAAAATGAAAACATCGCCTCAATCATTGAGCTTATCGAAAGCGGAAATGAAATTTACAACAAGGCCATCGAGAACATCGACAACACTTCTTTGAATAATGTGTTGGTAGAACTGCTCAGAGTACGTGAGCGTGCAGTCATTGAGCTCACTCCCTACTCTCTAGCAAGTAACAATGAAGAATCTGCCGACGACACTCCAGTTTCCTACACCATCAAGGCGCGTGAGGTCTACAGCGACGTGATGAAGGAAGTGTCCTCTGACAAAGAGTCTATGTATTTAGAACAGCTTGAAGGTGTCGAAAGCAAGGTACTCAAAGAGATTGAGAATTTGATTACTTCCCACCCAGAGCAGGCGGATAACTCGGTTCTGCTGAAAGTTCGTAGCGATATAAAAAGCTGCAAAGAAAAACTCAGCAGCATCAGCCTTATTAGCTAAAACTTGGTGGTCGCCTTTGCAATAAAGCTCGGTATTGATCAAAGAAATGGCCAACTTGCTTTGGCCATTTCTGACAAGCCCACAGGCGCATTAACATAACCATCACGAGAAATGTCCCACGACAATAGTCATAAATAAAGAGGTCACTATGACATTGGATAACAATCGAGTAAGGGAGCTACTCGTAAAAATGACACACCATCGCCAAACGTGTTTGCCTCTCGTTAACCCGCAATCACATATGACACTCGCAAGAGCGGCATATCGATTCGTGAAAATAGAAAAAGTGATGATCAAAAAGATGGCGAAGCTGTTCTTCGATCAAGATGGTGAAAAATTCATTGCAGAAAATGCCACCGAATACGGCGTTGCCGAGTTAGGCAATTACAAAGAAATGCATTTTATGAATAAATTACTGTTAGATGATTTAAAAGCCCTGCTTAGAGCCATTGACGACACCAACTTAACCGCACTTGTTTCTTATTGGTTAGCTGCTTTACAAGTTGAAAACGATGAAATTGAAAAGCACTTACCTCAGGGTGAGTAATTATACTCGCCCTTCTTTCTTTCACTTTGTTTAAACCACATCCCCAATCAACCTAGTAAAAGGTGCAGATAGAAAAAAAGCCGCTGCATCTACGCAGCGACCTTAATAGCCTTTTTACGACGCACACCAAATCATCAAACAACACAGAAAAAGCGCCATGTAGAATACGAAGCAAATGGCGCGTTATCCGCGGATTATCTGTGTTAAAGCGAAGCTGATTTACGTCTCTGGCTTGGAACAAATACGTTCAATGACTTTGGACGCAGCTTGATTGCCAGTTGCTCATCAGAATACAGTTCACCATCAATCACATACTCAATCGGTTTATTCGCAGAAATAGTGACGCTCTGAGCCGTCGCGTATTGAAAATGTGTCGATTCTTCCTGTGCGCCTACGCTCGTTAATGTAAGATCCGACAATGCGATAAGACGTCCGCCTAAAGACTCGGTGTTATCTAAATATGTGATATGCAGCTTGCCATCATCAGGCTGCGGCGCATCACCACCTTGGGCAAGCAACGTACTAAATGGAGCGATATTCGCAACGACAAAACTATGGACTTCAAGCGTTTGTGTATTCTTGTCGTGGTTTCCATCTTCAGTTGGAGCGTCTAACGATACGGTTAAAGCTTGCGTTTCTTCCGCCACTACAGCATTAAAAAAGCCGGTGAGGTAAGCGAGTTGTCCAAAAACATTTTTCTCTTCTCGCTGAGCGTGCTCGATCATTTTCTGTTCTAGCCCAATGCCTAAGACCAATAAAATAAGCCGCTGATTACATTCCGCAGTATCAATACGTTGGCAGTGTCCGCCAAGCAACGCTTCACACGCTTTTTCGACCGGTGAGAATTTTGCGCCAACGCCATAGAGCACATGACATAACGCATTGGCAGTTCCGAGCGGAACAATACCGAGTTTAATACCGAGTTTTAGGTCGGTATCCACCAATTGGCTCGCCACCTCTGTTACTGTGCCATCGCCACCAGCTACGATGATTTGCTTAGCTCCACTTTCTTTTGCCTGTTGTGTTAGCTGCTCGGCGCTGAGGTTTGTGGTGGTTTGATGAATACTCAAGCGATATTTTTTGGTTAGTTCACGAATCAAGTGCTGTTCGTTTTCCTCCCATTTTCCGCCACCTGCAACAGGGTTAACCACCATCCAAGTGGATTGATCCAGCCCTAGCACGCCTTTTTCACTGATCGCTCGTAACGTTCTAATCTGTAATTTATTCAATCTCGCGGTACTGCGTACGTCATTGATTTTTTTCATCACGGATTCAACCGTCAGTGACGGGTCTTTGCTCAGTAAATACGCCGCCACAACAAACACTGAACGACCACGCCCTAACGCACAATGCACAACCACGGCCCGCGAGCACGAGATTTGAGTATCAATCCAGTTAATCGCATGGCGAAGACGCTCTAGCGTTGGGGCTTTGTGGTCGAGTACCGGAATCGAAAGGTAATGAAACTGCTTGTCGGTCATCGCGCTTTCAAGGCCTGCAAATTCTGCGGTGACATCGACAATACAAGAAATCTCATTGGATTCGAGAAAATCTAAGTCACTCTGAAACAAACGGCGAGATAGGTATAAATTGTCACTGACTTTTTGGATTGGAGGCACTGTATCACGCCGTCTTTCCCAGGCGTTATACGCTCTAGCCCCCAATAGAAATGGGATGAATGCCCAGCGAATCCACCTGACAATCTTGCCATCTTGGTTTTTTCTAAAAATAGAGGGAATGTCGAATACGTAGGCTACGCTGACCAACGCTAAAGAAAGCGATATCCACAAGAACAGCAGACTAACGATAATTTGAGGCGTATAGATAGCGGCCAATAAACTGATCAGAGCGCCAAGAATATAATATTTGATGATAAACATTCGCTCTCCTTGCCTTCAGCGAGTGCACTTTTTAGTGGAAGTTAGAATACGCGGGGGATTGAGCTTGGATACATGAACTTGAGTAAACGCCTTGATTGAGTGCCTTCCCGTGCCGAAATGGCACGAAAAGGTCCAACACTCTACCTAGCTTACCATCTCTTCAACATAACCATCCGCTAGTTTCATTTTCTGCTTATCGGTCATTACCTTACCGGCTAACTGGAAGAAACGCTGCTCTTCTTCCTCAAGATGGTGCAACACTTTGTGACGCAAGGTTTTCATTAGGTTGAGCCACGCTGGCGAGCTCATATCGGTTGCATCAAGCTGTGCAATCACTTTATCAATTTCATGATGCTCTGCGATGCCATGGCGAGTGAGATCAATGGTCTTATCGCTATCTATTAAAGGCGCGTAGAAAAACCGCTCTTCTGCCGCTGCGTGCTGTTCGAGTTCCTCTTTAAGGTTGTGATAAAACTCTTCACGAGCGGGGGAATCTCCAGACGTTTCCATCAGAGCATCGAGTAAAAGGCGTTGCTTTTCATGACTCTCTTTCAGTACATCAAATATGTTTTTCATCTTTGACTCCTTATCTGATTGTAAACAATTGGGACAAAAGGAAGGGCGGTTATTGACCGCCCCTCTCTTACATAGCTATGCGTAAAAAACCTAACCTGATTCGGCTAACAGTCTTGGTCTTCAGCGTTTAGATTTTCTTTAATGTTTTCACATTCATCTTCAATCGCATTTTGGGTTTCTTCGGCGGCTTCATCTATCTTTTTGCCGGCCTGTTCCATTGGCCCTTCTTCACTACAAGCTGCCAACGCAAACACCAAACCGAATACTGCGGCGATACGGTAAACAAATGACGTAAGTCGCATGGAATCTCCTATCTATTTACGTTTTTTCTTCCCAGCAGAACAATCACTATTGATACAATTAATGACAATAGGAATAGGTAAAATATCACTTGCGCGATAGAGGCAGCAGCTCCTGCAATACCGGTAAAGCCTAATAGTGCAGAAATTAGTGCCAGTGCCAGAAAAATAAACATCCAACGAACCATAGTGTTACCTCCTAATAAAAGTGGGTTAAATCACTCAGCTCGCTATTATTGAACCACTTCTAGCTTATCAATCACCTTATTTACGTCATTGGTGTTATTTGCAATTGAAATTGCAAGATCATGCTCCGCATCTGAATTAACTTTACCTGCCAACGTTACCGTTTTGCGTTCTGTCGTTACATCAATATCCGTACCACTCACATTGGTATCCATTAGTAGGCGCGTTTTAACTATAGTCGTGATTTTAGAATCGGTCAGTGTAGCTAAAGCTTCTGAATCAGTTTCTTTCTTGCCTTCATTCACTACTGACAATTCGTTGTTTACTTTTTTCACACCATCAAGACCAGTAACAAGCTCTTCGGCAAGTGATTTTTCAAGATCATTGTTTACCGAACCAGAAAGGGTAACGACCTGATTCTCAACATCGGTATTGATATCAAAAGAGTTGAGATTGCTGTTTAGCAGTAGCGTGGTTTCAGCTTTACCATCTAGCCAAGCGTCCATGGATTCTTTTTGCCATTTATCACTCGCTAAGACTGCTGTAGATGAAGTAGCAAGAACTGACGTAAGTACAATTTTAGCTGCGATGTTATTCATGGTAATTCTCCTTTATTGACGTTGCACTTCCCTAGAAGCAAACCATGTGCCAACTTTATAACTTATTGTTTTTAAGCAACTAATAAGGGAAAGAGGTAAAAATGAGATGAGCAATAAAGTATAAGCATGAATTATTTACACGTAATAAATGTAATTTTTAATCGGTGATAAAGCCTCCGTCACTTGTGCCTAAATAACCTGATAAAACAGAAAGGCTATTTCTCCAGAATCAATTAATAGCAAAATTATTATTTTAAATAAAAAAATCAGAACAAAAGGAAATATCTACTGATGGCTCTCACCGATATATATCAAAAAGGGGCTAACAACATAAAAATATCGAACAAATCCTTAAATCTATGCTGACAATATTTTGTCTTGTGAAGTGAGAATAATCCACGTACATTGTTTCTGTCATAGTAAAGAGGACATTTCTATGTCGATGCCAAGCCTGTTTCTAAGAATACAAGATCCATCACTTAAAAATGCCATCGCTTCTTGCCAGGAACTGAACAAATTTCGTCTGCATGACATCGATGCCGCAGACCAATGGATTGAAGATTTTCTACAACTCAAACCGGAAGTTGCGATTGTTGAAGTCGCCCACTTTACTAGTGCAGATTATCAACGTCTTTCTAATATCGAAGACATCTACGATATGGACTTGATCATCATTAGCTCAGGCGCTCCAAATGAGAACTTGGATAAGCTGATGAACTTGGGTGCTATTTTTCACTACAGAAAGCCCGTTGATATTGCCATTCTGACGGACACCCTGGGCGAAGTCAGCCAGTACTATCAACACAAACAAGATCAAGGGCGTAAAGTGTCCACCAGCGATCTTGACCAATTTGGTCTTTTGGTCGGCTCTTCCTCTCCGATGCATCAGCTCTATCGTATGATCAGGCGCGTTGCAAAAACCGAAGCCAACGTCCTTATTGTCGGTGAAAGTGGATCAGGCAAAGAACTGGTGGCGCAGACCATCCACTTAGCGAGTGAGCGTAAACAACAGCCCTTTATAGCGATTAACTGTGGTGCCATTAGCCCTGAATTGGTTGATAGTGAACTGTTTGGCCATGAGAAAGGCGCTTTTACCGGAGCAAATAAAACTCACAAAGGTGTATTTAAGCAGGCAGAGGGCGGCACCCTATTTTTAGATGAAATCACCGAGATGCCTATCGAGCATCAAGTGAAGCTATTGCGGGTGCTAGAAACCGGAGAGTATCGCCCAGTTGGCAGTAATACAGTTCATATCGCTAATACTCGCATCATTGCTGCTACAAACCGTGATCCTAAAATCGCCATTGAGGAGCAGTTCCTGCGTGAAGATCTGTTTTTCCGCTTATCGCATTTCCCATTAACGATACCGCCACTGCGAGAACGAGGCGGTGATATCGTCGGTCTGGCCAAGCACTTTATTGCGCACCGCAACGCCAATGAGGCAAAAACCAAAACGATTCTTGACTCTGCGATCCAAAAAATCGCTGCACACGACTGGCCAGGTAATGTCCGTGAGCTCAAACACACGATCGAGCGTGCATTTATTTTGGCTGATGACACCATCCGAGATGAACACCTGATCTTCGACACACCACCATTGGAAACAGGCACCAGCATCGAAGACCTTGTTCCGGCGGGCGTTTCGCTAGAAGAGCTAGAAAAAGCCGCCATTCTCAATACCCTTGAAGAGAATCAAGGCAATAAAACGGAATCAGCGCAGGAGTTAGGCATTAGCGTGAAAACGCTCTATAACAAACTCGAAAAGTATCAAGACGAGTAACTCGCTATGGGAATACAAAAAGAGCACTGGCTTTTATTCACTGCTCTTTTTGTATCTTATCTTTTATGCAGTTAGGCTGCGTTTGGTGTTTGATTAAACCCACTGCCCCGCAACAAAGCCGCTCGACCAGCACCACTGAAAATTGTAGCCCCCTAGCCAACCAGTCACATCCATCACTTCACCAATAAAATAAAGCCCTTTAATGTCTTTGCATTCCATGGTTTTCGAGGATAAGTGATCAGTATCGACACCGCCGAGTGTCACTTCCGCAGTTCGGTAGCCTTCGGTGCCATTCGGGGCGATATCCCAATGCTCTAGACGCTCCACAATCGCCGCAAGCTCCTTTTGATTGAACTGTTTTAGCGGTTTATCGACTAGCTCTTTACGTTCAATTAAGACTTCAACCAGACGCTTAGGCAGCACTTTGGCAAGCGTATTCTTGAGTGACTGATTTGGATGCTTCTCACAACTGCGTTCTAATAACTCAGCAACATCATCGTTTGGCACAAGATTGATCAACACCTTTTGTCCGGCCCGCCAGAATGAAGAAATCTGTAACACTGCTGGACCAGATAACCCACGATGTGTGAACAACAGGGCTTCTTTGAACATGGTGCCATCTTCAGCCGTAATTTCCGCAGGTACCGCGATACCAGATAACTCAGCAAAGTCTTCTTTGTCTTCTTTATGCAGAGTAAATGGAACAAGCCCTGCCGTGGTTGGGATAACTCGAAGACCAAATTGTTCCGCGACTTTATAACCAAATGGTGTCGCTCCCAGTTTTGGCATCGACAAGCCACCTGTTGCGATAACTAAAGACTCACATTCGACAATCTCAGTACCAGCATGCAAACGAAAGCCTCCATCAATTTTTTCAATCGAATGAACATCGCATTGGTAACGCTGCTCGATGTTCGGCATGTCACACTCAGCTAACAACATCTTCACGATATCTTTGGCCGTAAATGCATCGACACAAAACAACTGGCCGTGATCACGCTCTTCGAACTCAATGCCATGTTTACACACCATCGAGATGAAATCCCAGTTAGTGTATTGGGAGAGCGCCGACTTAACAAAGTGCGGGTTTTGACACAAATAGTGATTAGCTGAAACGTCGTAGTTAGTGAAGTTACAACGACCACCGCCCGAGATAAGGATTTTACGTCCTGGCTTTTTAGCATGATCGAGCACCAAAACACGGCGACCTCGCTTGCCAGCTTCTGCAGCACACATTAAACCTGCTGCGCCTGCGCCAATTACAACAACATCAAATTTCTTACTCATCGGTAGCTCTTAGACTGATTGGTATCGAATCAAAATAAAAAAGGATGTGCACATTGCACATCCTTGCTTTCTAGGCGCGACATTCTACCGACAAATACCGAAAGGGAAAAGCGCTTAAACTCTAAGCGCTCTGTATGTCCGCAAAATCTCAGACAGAACAACTATCTAGATTATTGACTCTTAGAGAATGAAGGCCGCAAGTAGCGTCACGCCGAGCAACGCGGTCGATAGAACAAACAGTTCACGCACTCTTTCACACTTACCAGTAAAAATTTCATCGTGGTGATGATGATATTCTTTACTTTTAATGTAGTGATACAACCTCACCTGCTTGGTGACATTTCCATGAGTGGTAAAAAAACCATTACCATCAACTTGCTGATATAACAGCGGGTGCGCTTCACGCATGATATAAATTAGAGAACGAAGAGCGGTGAGATACCGGACCATATTAACTCCAGTTACCACCATTAGCGCAAATAAGATTGTGTCTCCACTGATCATCTTTTCCTCCCTACATCTTCAACAATGCTCAAGAGAAAAAGACGATCAACACTTCGTCTTTACCCGCTACTTACAACGTCCCAAAACGCGTTTACGCAGCTGGAGCATCCATGATTGAAGATGAACCTTCTTTCGCCATTTGTGCTAGATCTTTGTCAATGAAGAACAACGCTTTACCGTCTTCACCTACCAATTCGATCTTATCTAAAATCCCTTTAAACAACTTCTCTTCTTCGTGCTGTTCTGACACGTACCACTGTAGGAAGTTAAACGTTGAGTAGTCTTGGCTAGTAAATGCAACGTGCGCCAGTTTGTTGATTTTTTCCGTGATCATTTGCTCATGTTCAAATGTCTCGCGGAAAACGTCACCTAGGCTCGCAAAGTCATGCTTAGGCGCATCAATAGCGCCTAAGATTGGCATTGAGCCAGTTTCACTCACGTAAGTGAATAGGCGTTGCATGTGCTCCATTTCTTCTACGGCGTGAGCGCGTAAAAATTCAGCCGCACCTTCAAAACCTTTGTCTTCACACCAAGCACTCATTTGTAAGTATAGATTGGATGAGAAAAATTCTAGGTTAATTTGCTCATTCAATTGTTCGACCATAGTTTGAGACAGCATGTTAACTCCTATTATTGTGCATGCAATATACCCAAGTAACCTCGAAATAAGTGACGCTGCGAGAATAGCTTGGTCGGCAGACACGGCGAAGTTTCACTTCAACTCTAGTCAGTAACACTACGCTTATTTCAGCATATCAAAGTCACTTGGGTATAACGCCACTATAACATGATTACTGAGACAAGACTTTGTACCTACGGCACCGATATGAGATCACTTCAGCAAATTTTTTTTGGGGTTGGTGCTAATCTAAAACTATGACCTTACAAGGAGATAGCAATATGAGTTACAAACACATACTTGTGGCAGTCGACCTTTCAGACGACAGTAAAGTGTTGATTAAGAAAGCCGTATCACTGGCTAAACCTCTGGATGCGAAAGTCTCTTTTATTCACATCGACGTGAACTACGCAGAACTCTACACTGGGCTTATCGATATCAATATGGCAGAAGCGCAACATCAAGCAATGGAAGCATCGCGCACACAATTGGCAAACTTCGCAGAATATGCGCAATACCCAATTGCCCATACCTTGGTCGGTAGTGGCGATTTGAGTAATGAGCTGTGCGATACCATTCAAGACTACAGTATCGATTTGGTGGTTTGTGGTCATCACCAAGATTTCTGGAGCAAGATTCTATCTTCGACTCGACAGCTTATTAACTGCTCACCAGTCGATATGCTGGTCGTACCGCTAAAAGACTGATTGGCGCAACGATAAAACTTGGTTAGACTGCGGGCACATTTGTTGTTGATAAAGATTCTCATCCATGGCTTATCTATCCGCAGTTACCCTACTTTGGGCATTCTCATTTAGCCTGATCGGCGTTTACCTCGCCGGTCAGGTTGATTCTTGGTTCTCGGTGTTCATGCGCGTGGCACTGGCGAGCCTGGTTTTCATTCCCTTTTTGAAATTCCGTGGCGTTAGCAAATCCCTGATCGCGAAACTGATGACCGTCGGTGGCTTCCAGCTCGGTTTGATGTATTGCTTCTACTACCAATCTTTTTTACTCCTTTCCGTGCCAGAAGTATTGCTGTTCACCGTATTCACACCCATTTACGTCACGCTAATCTATGACTTCTTGAAAGGTCGCTTTTCACCTTGGTACTTAGTTACCGCTGCAATAGCCGTATTTGGTGCCGCCTGGATTAAATTTGCAGGCATTAATGAAGATTTCCTACTGGGCTTTTTGGTCGTACAAGGAGCAAACCTCTGCTTTGCCATCGGTCAGGTGGGCTACAAATATATCATGGAGAGTGAACCCGTCGATTTGCCACAACACACCGTGTTTGGCTACTTCTACTTAGGTGCACTTTGTGTAGCAACCGTGGCTTTCGCGCTCATGGGTAACCTCGACAAACTACCTACCACTGCAACACAATGGGGCATTCTGACATACCTTGGGTTGATTGCTTCTGGTTTTGGTTACTTTGCTTGGAACAAAGGCGCGACTATGGTGAACGCAGGTGCACTGGCAGTAATGAACAATGCATTGGTTCCGGCGGGCTTGATTGTAAACATTGTGATTTGGAACCGCGATGTTGATGTCATGCGACTCGCCATTGGCGGTGCGATCATCATGCTATCCCTATGGATTAACGAAACCTGGGTGAAAAAGCGCGTAGAGATGAGCTACGCCAATAAGTAACGCAGCTAATCCTATAAACATTTCGACAATAAAAAACGCTCTCCGACTGGAGAGCGTTTTTTTTATTTGATTAATGCACTTTGGCTTGTGAGATTGCGTTCATCAAAGCATTAGGTGGCGTTGGCAGCAACACTTCTAGTTTCGCATTACGCGCTTCCAGTTTACGCTGACGCTTAAGTAACTTTTGTTGTTTTTTCGCCACTTTTAGCAACTTCTTTTGCTGCTTATAGTGCTTTTTCAGTGCTTTTTTCGCTTTCTTGAGCGATTTTTTATCCGCTAAATCAAACCATACTGATGCGTCGGCTCTTACTGGCTCCGGAGATTTTTCGGCTTGTTTTTTCTCTTTCACGCGCTCAACAACACGCTTCACAATCGCGGCTTTTTCGTTGCTTTGTTTAGTGGTCACTGGAATCGCTTGTGATGGCAGAGCTTCAACCAATAAGCCACATGCTTGTTGCTCACTCAATGGCTTGTCTTGGCATTTTTGTGGAGGAATTGCGGCTGGCTTACAAAGGGTATCTTTGGCCGATGAAGAGCGTGCGCAAGAACGACAAACGAATTTTGGTGCGACAACTAAACGATGGATATCACCAAGTTCTGCCGCGATCTGTTTGCGACTCATTTTACATAAACGTTTAGCCATTCTACTACTCCAGCTTCCCAGTTATCGACCGCATCACAACAAGTGAAATAATAATAATTCTTAGTTAGATATACAGTCAGGAAAGGGAATTAGCAAGAGAAAACTATCAATAGAGACGAGGAAAGAGAAGCCGAGTCACAGCACGATACACCGTACTGTGACAAGAAAAGTTGAGCCGTCAGGAAGTTATGCCATCGATGCTTTAACATAGACATCGAAGCGATTTTTTTTCGTTTCAATCGCCATGGTCGGTTTTTTCTCGTTCAGCCAGTTAGCATAGTCTGGGCGTTTAACTACTACACGCTTTGTGGCTAACGCCATGGCTGGTTCTAGTAGGCCATCGGCGTCCAAATCGGCGCCAACCAACGATTGGAAAACGCGCATTTCTTTTTTCACGAGCGCCGACTTCTTTTTATTTTCTGGGTGCGGATACATCGGGTCAAGATACACCACATCTGGCTGGACAAAGTCTTTATCTTGCGCCAATTGTTCCAGCGCATCATGGCTAGAAGCATGGATTAGCGACATGCGCTCAGATACCCAGGTGCCGATTTCTGAGTCTTGTTTCGCTCGATCCAAGCCATCATCTAACAAAGCCGCTACGACTGGATGACGCTCGACCATCTGCACTTTACAACCTAGCGAGGCGAGCACAAACGCATCACGACCAAGACCTGCCGTGCCGTCTAACACGGTTGGCGTTGCCCCTTTGTTCAACCCCGCCGCTTTCGCAATTGCCTGACCTTTACCACCACCGAACTTGCGACGATGACCGACCGCACCACCAATCAAATCCACAAAGATTGCACCCAGCTTTGGCTCATCCACTTTACGTAGCTCCAAACGCTCGGTGGTTAGCACCAAAGCAAAATCGCTATCGTCAGTATGAGAAAGCCGCCAACGCGCAGCGAGTTCATCAAGATGAGATTGTTGAGACGGGTTTTCACAGATCAATTGCAGTTGCAAAAGGAGGCTCCAATAAAAATCGAGGTAACTGGCGCTGAGTGTATACCTAAGTTACCTATTAATGCTAGGTTGAGCTTGCTACGAAGAGGTTATACAACCGTCAGTTGCTCCACTAGCTCAGAAAGCGGCTTAGGATGACCAATACCGTAGCCTTGACCGTAGTCCACACCGAGGTCTATCAAATGCTGCATAACCTGGTCATTTTCGACAAACTCCGCCACCGTCACTTTACCTAGTTGCTTCGCCAAGTCATTGATTGAACGAACCATCACGCGGTCCATTTCATTTACGTTGATATCTTGCACGAAAAGACCATCAATTTTCACGATATCGACAGGAAGTTTCTTTAAGTAACCAAATGAAGACAATCCAGATCCGAAATCATCCAATGCAATCATACAACCCAAAGCCTTTAGCTTGGTAAACAGCTCAATGGCTTGATCCAGATTGCTCATCGCCGCTGTCTCGGTGATTTCTAAGCAGATTTTTTCACACGGCAGAGTCGAACTTTCCAATCGCTCCAATAAGAAGTCAATAAACTCTTGATTCCCCATAGATTGACCTGAAAGGTTTATCGAACAGCGACCAAGCTGTTCAACCACCTCAGGACGCTGTTCAAACCACTCTAGCGTTTGAGTAATAACCTGCTTATCAATCCAATGGGCAATGTTGTAGCGCTCGGAAGCAGGGATAAACAGCGCAGGAGAAACATAATCACCGTACCCATTGCGAATACGCACCAAAATCTCAAAATACATTTGAGTCTCGTGCTTTTGTAAGCTTTTTATCGGTTGAGCAAACAGTTCTAAACGTTGATTCGACAATGCCTCATGCACCAAATTGACGCTCTGCATTTCCATCTGACGACGCTGCAACTCTTCGTTATCTAAGCTGAATAGATTATAGCGGTTACGGCCTTGCTCTTTAGCGGCGTGACAAGCAGAGTCTGCTTGAGCATGCACCATTTGTGGCGTATCAGCGGTATGATCGATGATACGGATACCAATTGAGCAACTGATGAACAGGCGTGTGTCTTCCCAAATAAAGAGGTGTTCGCTTAGTGTCGAGATGATCAGTTTGGCAATATTGATGGCGCCATATTCGTCACAGTCTTTGAGTAACACCGCAAACTCATCGCCTCCCATTCGAGCCAAGATGGAATTGTACGGCAGAACGCCTTCCAGCATACTGGCGCAGAATTGAATCGCCGCATCACCTGCATCATGCCCAACCGTATCATTGAGGACTTTTAGTTGATCTAAGTCGAGGTACAACATGGCGTGGACTCGACGATGGCTGTCCACTTCGCACAGTGCGGTCTTAAGCTCTAGTTCAAAATGGTTTCTGTTGTAAGTCCCCGTCAGTAAGTCATAGCGAGCTTGGTATTCCAATTTCTCGGAGAGCAGTTTGGTTTCGGTAATATCTTCGCCCACAATCAGCAGTTGCTCAGATTCACTCAGCGGACGAATATTCTCGCGCACCCAAACACGATGACCATTTGCATGACGATACTCGACTTCACGTCGCCAAACACCATGCACTTGCTGGTTGGGTTGCAATAACACTTGGCGAGGGAACAGCACTTTGTCATCAAAATAGAACTCCCTCAGGCGATGTCCGAGCATGTCCATCGGTTTGTAGCCAAGAAGTAGTTGAGCAAATCGATTCACTTCTTGAATTCGGTTATTACTATCAAGCGTCACCATCATCACGGGCTGCTGCTCATAATAGTTGCGTAGGGTTGACTCACGTTGGTAGAGCTTGTCCTCCATCAATTTACGACTGGTAATATCGCGCGCTTCAAACAAGTATTGCTTATGATTCCCTACTTGCTGAGAAAAAGGCTTGAGCGAAACTTCTAATACCAAGGCGCCGTGTTCTTTACTCCAAATTTCAGCTTCAAACGTCGACACTTGATGGTGAGGCGCGTGGAAATACTCCTCAAGCAACGCTTGTGCTTTTTCACTCCAGTTGGGGTGAAACCAAAGTGGTCGGTCTAAGCGCAGTCCTTGGTGATAAAGTAAGGATTGAAGGTGATCGTTGCCCGATTTAAGCACACCGTTGGCATCCAAAATGCCCATATACTGCATGCTCTGATCGAAAATCGATTCTAGAATAGCCTGGCTTTCTCGCGCAGCGCTCTCACTGCGACGCATCCGCTGTAAATAATAACCCATCAGCAAAATGACCACCGACATCACCACAAACAGACTACCAAACAGGCGAATTTCCTTGGCAAAACGTTCAGAAAGCTTCATTGGCTTATTAAAAAATACCGCAGAAACCTCTTGTTCAGCCCCCAATCCCCAACGCGCTACCGCTTGGTAATCGAGCTTTATTTCAGAATCACTTTTTTTCACGGCAGGCAGAGGCTGATCAGGGTTATCCAAAACGAATTCAAGCATCTCTGCACTCTCAATACCATGCCGATAACCACTTTGAATAACCCCTCCAACTGCGCCATGACCCAAACCAATGTCATGCACCATAAACAGCGGCGCGTTTGAGACTTTGTTGACACCAACCCAGTCACGCTCGCTGCCAACCATACCTTGTTTATCTCGGTAATAGGTCCAGAACAAGACGACTTTATCGGAACTCAGTTTTGCGACTTGTTGTTTTAGATCGATGATACTGTCTGGGACAACTTGTACGATTTTGTCTCGATATTGCGGGAACTTGAGGACAAAATTGTCGATTTGATAACGCAACACCTCACCGGTCACCGAGTGGTCACTGACGATGAGAACTTGTGTGTAGTTCGGATGTAAGCGCTCAATAAGAGCGAGATTCGCTTCCAAATCGACATCTTCCATGACTCCGGTTGCATTCAGAGAACGATGTAAAGAAGGATGGTAGTTATTAATGCCGTTAAATATAACTGGGGTGTCTTTGATGATTGGGGCTAAACGCTGCATGAGTTCAAGCGCATTGTTATCGCTCACTAAAATGGCATCGAATCGCTCTTTGCGTAATTTCGTAAGATATAAGGATTTTAGTTGTGCAAAAAACTGCTCACTCTGGTTACGTTTCGAGTCTAGATAGAGCACACGCATGTCCAGCGCTCGATCGCCCAGCTGTTGCTCGATGCCTCGCTGTATGGAGTCCGTCCAGAAAAAACCCTGATGATAGGAGTGCACGACCAACACCTTCGGATCTGAGGCCGTAGCAAACGCGCTCCAACATAGCGCGGCAATAACCAGAAAACGCTGCACATTATCTCCATAGCTCGGAGTTAACCCGCAGTTACTCCTGCCAAACCTTGTGAATCCTATCCGCTATGAGTATAAAAGGGAGGTAAAACTCTATCCCTAACGGAAATCATAGTATGAATGCGAGCCTGCCGAAACTCGACGACCTTGACCGCGCAATATTAAAAACACTGATGGCTGACGCCAGAACGCCCTACGCAGAAATGGCAAAGCAGTTCGATGTCAGCCCTGCCACTATCCATGTGCGTATCGAGAAGATGAAGTCGGCGGACATCATCGAAGGAACGGAGGTGATCATCAATACCAAAAAGCTTGGCTACGATGTGTGCTGCTTTATTGGTATTAACCTCAATGCAGCTCGTGATTACCACTCCGCGTTAGAAAAACTCAACGCGCTCGACGAAGTCGTTGAAGCTTACTACACCACGGGCGCGTATAACATATTCGTCAAATTGATGTGCAAATCGATTGAAGAGCTGCAATTTGTACTGATCGACAAGCTGCAAGCCATTGATGAGGTTCAGTCCACAGAGACATTGATATCGTTGCAGAACCCGATCAACCGCAACGTAAATCCGTAAAATTTTTTATAAAAAATGTACAAAAAAGGCCAACTGAACGGTTGGCCTTGATGTTTTTTGCTCAATTTACGCCGCAATACCCGAATGGCGCAACAGTGCATCGATTTGTGGCTCGCGGCCACGGAAGCGCTTGAACAGCTCCATTGGCTCTTCACTGCCCCCCATTTCTAGAATGTTATTCAGGAAGCTTAGGCCCGTCTCTTTGTTGAAGATGCCTTCTTCTTCAAAGCGAGAATACGCGTCTGACGACAGCACTTCAGCCCATAGGTAGCTGTAGTAACCCGCACTGTAGCCACCAGCAAAAATATGGCCGAAGCTGTGTGAGAAACGCGCCCACTCAACCGCAGGAACTACCGCTACTTTCTCTTTCACTTTCGCCAGAGTTTCCAGTACACGCGCACCCACTTCAGGGTCATATTCGGTGTGAAGCGTGAAGTCGAACAAGCCGAATTCTAGCTGACGCAAAATACCCATCGCAGATTGGAAGTTTTTCGCTGCGAGCATTTTGTCTAGCATCGCTTTAGGTAGCGGCTCACCTGTCTCATAGTGACCAGAAATGAACGCCAGCGCATCCTCTTCCCAACACCAGTTTTCTAGGAACTGACTTGGTAGCTCAACCGCATCCCAAGGCACGCCATTAATACCTGAAACAGCACCTGTATCAACTTGCGTCAACATGTGGTGGATTCCATGACCAAACTCATGGAATAGCGTCACGACTTCATCGTGCGTGAACAGTGCTGGTTTGTCGCCCACTGGACGGTTGAAGTTACACGTTAGATACGCAACCGGCGTTTGCAGCTCGCCAGATAGCGTAACGCGACGACCACGACAATCATCCATCCACGCGCCGCCACGTTTGTGTTCACGAGCGTAGAGATCTAGGTAGAAACTGCCACGGAGTGTGCCTTCAGCATCAAAGATATCGAAAAAGCGCACGGACTCATGCCAAGTGTCTACGCCTTCGCGCTCAGTAACGGCCATGCCAAACACGCGGTTTAGCACTTCAAACAGACCGCTCACGACTTTTGACTCTGGGAAGTATGGGCGCAGTTCTTCATCCGAAATTTGGAACAGGTGCTGCTTTTGTTTCTCGCTGTAGTAAGCGATATCCCAAACGTTCAGCTCTTCAACACCAAACTCACTTTTCGCAAACTGACGTAACTCTTCGACTTCACGTTCACCTTGCGGTTTCGCTCGTGTCGCTAGGTCATTCAGGAAGCCCAGCACTTGATCCGGCGTTTCAGCCATCTTTGTTGCTAACGACTTTTCACTGTAAGTATTGAAACCTAGCATACGTGAAATTTCATGGCGCAGTTTTAGCTGCTCAGTAATGATTTCTGAGTTATCCCATTTGCCTGCGTTTGGACCTCGATCAGAAGCGCGCGTCACGTACGCTTCGTACACTTCTTTACGCAACTCTTGGTTATCGCAGTACGTCATGACAGGTAGGTAAGATGGGATATCTAGCGTAATGAGGTAACCATCTAACTCTTTTGCTTCTGCGGCAGCTTTCGCTGCTGCCAGCGCCGATTCTGGCATACCTGCTAGGTCTTTCTCGTCTGTGATTTGCTTGGTCCAACCCATGGTGGCATCCAGCACATTGTTAGAGAATTTAGAGCTCAGCTCAGACATACGTTTGCTGATCTCGCCGTAACGGTGCTGCTCATCGGATGGCAAACCAATGCCTGATAACTCGAAATCACGCAGTGCATCAGTGATGGTTTTCTGCTGGGCACGAGTTAACGTTGCAAATTCTTCGCTCGCTTTGATGGTTTTGTACGCTTCGTACAACCCTTTATGCTGACCAACCCAAGTGCCGTACTCTGACAAAATTGGTAGGCAACTTTCGTAAGCTTCACGTAGCTCTTCGCTGTTCACTACCGAGTTCATGTGACCCACTGGCGACCAGATGCGGCTTAAGCGATCATCCGCTTCTTCAATTGGCGCAATCACACTGTCCCAAGTTGGGTGAGCGTTGTCTTGTAGAACTTCATCGATTTTTGCTCGGCAGTCAGCAATCGCTTGCTCAACGGCAGGCTTGATGTGTTCTGGTTTAATTTGAGAAAACGGAGGTAGGTCCGTAAACGTCAGAAGAGGATTAGACATGAATAATTCCTTTTGTGTTTTGACTCTGTGATTGCCTGTCTATTTTGTGTAGATAGGCCAACTCAATGTACAGACGAGCCAGCAACATGGATTGGGGGAGCTCCGTTCCCTTTCTCTATGCCGCGATGACCATCTTATAGTCAACCAGCGCTACTCTGTCCTTGAGTCTTGTTATACCTAAATGAGATTTCACACCCTTTTGAGTGCGAGAAACTCACCTAGTTCAATTCGATTACCAATAGTAAGTGTGGGTGACTTAAAGAAATTTCAATAGCGTCCCCTTATCAGAGGAACAGATTTGATTGGAAGTTCTACATCTTTAAGTTACTTGAGTATAATACCGCCATAGAGTGAAAATCACAGACCACACTCAGCCAAAGAGTGTTTCGAGAGTTTAATTTGTTAAGTTACCGCCACAGCTTCCACGCTGGCAACCATGCCGACGTGGTCAAACACATCGTTCAAAGCCTCATTCTTGATGCGCTGAAACAAAAAGATAAGCCATTCGTTTATCACGATACCCACTCGGGTGTGGGCCGTTACGATCTGACTCACGAATGGTCTGAAAAAACGGGCGAATACAAACAAGGCATCGCACGTATTTGGGATAACCCAAGCATTCCTGAAGACATCAAAAGCTACATCGATGCCATTAAAGTGCTCAACAATGGCGAGAAGCTGCGTTACTACCCAGGCTCACCACGTGTAGCGCGCGCGCAAATCCGCCCACAAGATCGTATGGTGCTGACCGAGTTGCACCCGGCCGATCACCCATTGTTAGAGCAAGAATTCCATCGTGATCGCCAAGTGAGCATCTTCAAAGAAGACGGATTCCAACGCCTCAAAGCAAGCTTACCGCCACAAGAGCGTCGTGGTTTGGTGCTGATTGACCCACCATACGAACTCGCGAAAGAGTACCGCGATGTGGTGCGAGCGATTCATCAGAGCCATAAACGTTGGGCAACCGGTATCTACGCGATTTGGTACCCAGTGGTAAACCGCCACGACATCGAAGATATGATCGAAGGCTTGGAAGCACTGGGCATTCGTAAAATTCTGCAAATCGAGTTAGGTGTTGCACCAGATACCAACGAGCGCGGCATGACGGCATCCGGCATGATTGTGATTAACCCGCCATGGAAACTGGAAAGCCAGATGAAAGAGATTCTGCCATTCCTGCAAGACGCGATCGCACCAGCAACTGGCCACTGGAAAGTGGACTGGATTGTGCCAGAGTAAGCACTTCAGTACTGCTATCTTCAAGCGCAACGATATTCTCGTTGCGCTTTTTTATGCTCTCACCTTCTCCCTCCAATCGTGCTTATTCTTCTTTTTGTGCCTCTCATCGCTATTTGTCATAAGTATTGTCGCTTTTTCCCATTTAGGAATTAGTCGAATTCGATTTATGATAGTGGGATAACGGTGGCATTGAGTTCGGACAAGGTCATCCCAATCTATCTATGTACCAGATAAAATTTATAAGCTCTTGGAGAAAGTAATGGCGACTCATTTTGACTATATCTGTATCGGTGGCGGCAGTGGCGGCATCGCATCTGCAAACCGTGCGGCGATGTACGGCGCGAAAGTTGCGCTAATCGAAGCTCAAGACCTTGGCGGTACCTGTGTCAACGTAGGTTGTGTACCGAAAAAAGTGATGTGGCATGGCGCGCAAATCGCAGAAGCAATGAACCTGTACGCAGAAGATTACGGTTTTGATGTCGACGTGAAAGGTTTCAACTGGAGCAAACTAGTTGAGAGCCGTCAGGCGTACATTGGTCGTATTCACCAATCTTACGATCGCGTTCTTGGCAACAACAAAGTAAACGTGATTAAAGGCTTTGCTAAGTTTGTTGACGAAAAAACTGTCGAAGTAAACGGTGAACACTACACAGCAGATCACATCCTGATCGCGGTTGGTGGTCGTCCTACTATTCCGAACATTCCAGGCGCTGAATACGGCATCGATTCAAACGGCTTCTTCGACCTAGCAGAGCAACCAAAACGCGTTGCGGTTGTGGGCGCAGGCTACATCGCAGTTGAAATTGCTGGCGTACTGCACGCGCTAGGTACAGAAACGCACCTGTTCGTACGTAAAGAGTCACCACTACGTAGCTTCGATCCAATGATCATCGATACGTTGGTTGAAGTGATGGACGCAGAAGGTCCAAAACTGCACACCCACTCTGTACCAAAAGAAGTGGTAAAAGAAGCCGATGGCAGCCTAACTCTGCACCTAGAAAACGGTGAAAGCCAAAACGTTGACCAACTGATTTGGGCAATCGGTCGTCACCCTGCGACAGACGCAATCAACCTAGCGTCAACCGGCGTGGCAACGAACGAAAAAGGCTACATCAAGGTAGACGAATACCAAGAAACTAACGTGAAAGGCATCTACTGTGTGGGTGACATCATGGAAGGCGGTATCGAACTAACACCAGTAGCAGTGAAAGCGGGTCGTCAACTTTCTGAGCGTCTTTTCAACAACAAACCAAACGCGAAGATGGACTACGATTTGGTACCAACTGTGGTATTTAGCCACCCACCAATCGGCACTATCGGTCTAACAACGCAAGAAGCAGAAGAGAAGTACGGCAAAGACAACATCAAAGTCTACACATCTGGCTTTACTGCGATGTACACCGCTGTTACTAAGCACCGTCAACCATGTAAGATGAAGCTTGTATGTGCGGGCGAAGAAGAAACGGTTGTTGGCCTACACGGCATCGGTTTCACGGTAGATGAAATGATCCAAGGCTTCGGCGTAGCAATGAAGATGGGCGCAACCAAAGCAGACTTCGACTCTGTTGTGGCTATCCACCCAACGGGCTCTGAAGAGTTCGTTACCATGAGGGGTTAGTGTAGGAAAAGCATCTTACACACGTAAATAATTCTGGAAAATAATTAATCACTGTCTATGCTGTATGTATGGACAGTGATACTTTCAGGATGATTTATGACATACCTTGTACACTCCAGCGATGTCTTCAAAGAGACTGAACTACAAAAACTGGATGATGGTACATTCCATTGCCAACCTTCCAATGACAATATCGGTTCGTTACCAACACTCTTTTCGCAAGATGGCATCTTCAATCACGAAGCCAACAGTTACCTGTTTTATCTCAAGGTCGTAAAGAAAGCAGAAGACCTATCTCCCTGCGCACAGGCATTGCGTGCCTACTATCAATTTCTTGAGGACAAGGGGTTGAATTGGGATAAATTCCCACCAGTCAAACGGCTAAAGCCAACTTACCTGTTCCGCTCCTACCTACTCAAGAAAATAAAACAAGGCGAACTTGCACATAGCACAGCCAGTGTTCGTATGAACCAAATCGTCAACTACTATAAATGGTTGATGCATGGTGGTTACTTAAGCGTAAAGAGTGAGAAGGAAGCGCCATTCAAAATGGAGTTCGTCTCAGTTCAGAATCGTGGGATGCTTGCCCACGTATCTCCAACTTTCATTGTTGAGACCAGTGATTTACGCATAAAAGTACCGAGGGATGCCGATAGTAAAAACATCAAGCCACTATCTCCACTAAGCCGTGATGCTCTTGGTATTTTAACGCAGCACCTTCCACAAACGTCTGAAGAGTTGCGCTTACAAGCCTTGCTTGCGATTGATACAGGTATGCGGGTTGAAGAAGTAGCAACCCTAACACTAGATGCGCTAGATACTGCAACTCCACTTGCTGAGAGCCAACATCGCTTTGAAATTCTGTTATGCCCCCGCTCTACAGGCGTACAAACCAAGTTCCTAAAGACTCGGACTGTCGAGATTTCATCGGACTTGTTCCAATCATTGAATGAGTATCGAATTTCAGAACGCCGTCTGAGGCGTGTTACTAGGCTCAACGAGAAAATAGAACAATTAGACAGCGATGCTCCCCCCTTCACCCAGAAGACCATTGAAATACTGGAGCGCTGTGACCGTCATGAACCACTTTTTGTTAGCCAGCAAGGCAACCCTGCTACGGGGAAATCCATTGAAGCTAGGTGGATTGAGTTCAGGACAGAAATAAAACAGGCAGAGCCATCATTTACCCATCGCTTCCATGATTTACGTGCCACCTATGGCACCTATCGCCTCAGTGACTTGCTAGAGGCTGGATTGCCCCTTGTCGACTGTATGGAGCTTCTGATGGACTGGATGGGGCATAAAGATGAAAGTACGACTTGGAAGTATTTACGCTTTCTAAAACGCAAAGAGGCGTTCAAAGTAAAGTTTGGCATTCTCGATTCCATTATGCACGATGTGCTACGAGGTCAGGATGACTGAGCTAACCTATTTATCTGGATGGAGGAGTGACCTCTGTATCAAGCTTGATGTTAGGGACAATCTTTTAGCAGACTTTAACCGCCTTTTATTCAATGAGTTACCATCAAGCAAAGAGTTGCAACAAAGCAACCAATTCAAGTTTGCAGATCGTGAAGCGTTCGTTTTTCAGTTAAAAGACAGTTTTAGTGAAAAAATAGATGAAGGAGTTAGTCACGACTCACTTTATGGCATTTATGTTGAAGCCTCTCAATACCTAAGGTGGTGCGATAAAGAAAGCGAGCCAGCATTTACCCAAAGCTCATTAGAAGGGTATATGGTACACTTGCAAACCAGAGTAATGCTAGGCGAACTCAAAAGTAGCACGTATAAGAATAGACGAGCTAATATGGTCACCCTATTTTCTCGATATCTTGATCTACCACACTATTACTTTAATAACGTGGTTATCATGGATAATAGCGATAGAGAATCTTATGAATCCTACACTCAAAGCGATTTAAAACAACTACTCCCATTTCTAAGACGTCTTTTCAATCAAACATATTCACAGTTTATCAAAAATCCTGAAGCGCATATTCAAGCTCATAAAAGCACGCCTACCATGATCTTTGAATGGCAAGGTAGAGAGTATAAACTTTGCGGTGGCATAACGAAGATGATGTGTGCAGCCACCTACCTACTCGCTTATTACACTTACGCTAACACCACTGATTTATTTAGGTTAAAGCAGCCTAATAACGCATCAATTTCAACAGGGGAAACATGGTATACCATGCCCGCTTTTAAACGTCGTGCATTTAAAACTATTCAAGTTGAGATAGGTGAGCACGAGTTAGAAATACCCAAGTATGCCATGACCTTTTTCGACAAACTACTCAATGCTTCAAGAATAATTAGCACAAATGAAGATGCGACTCTTCTTCAAACCATCGCCTCACGAAAGGTGCAAAAATTACAGACTTCAAGACTTCAGTCTTTTTTGAAAAAGTGGGTAGAAAAACATTTTTCCTTCACAGATCAAATGGGAAGACGCTTACGCCCCAGCATAAGCCGCTTTCGTGAAACAGGCTGTCAACTAACCTCATATCATCAAGGTGAAATGGTTAATAACCTTATGCTTAACAACACGCCCAACACCCGCAAGCGTCACTATAGCGAGGGAAATAAGCTGGCAAATAACGGCATGATGCAAGATACGATGTCAATTCGGGAGGAGCAGGTCAAGAGCAGGGTCAACACCAAGCAGGCTCAGAAAAACCTCAGTATTGAGGTACTGGTTATCGAGGAAGAAAACAAGATTAACCTTCCCAATTTAAGCCGTACTTCTAATGGCGGTAGCTGCGCTGCCCCATTCGGTGAAAAGTCCCAAAAGTACACCAAGAAAGCCCAAACACAGGGACTTGCTAAGGAGGGAGAACGATTAGCCTGTGCAGACCTATTGGGGTGCTTTGGCTGTCCTGACCAAGTGATTGTACAGTCAGTCTCAGATATCTGGTGCCTGCTCTCATTCAAGTCCTGTGTTGAGGAATCACTATTCCTTCATTTGGATGTCAGCCATTACAAACAAAACTTTGAAAACATCATACTGTTTATCAATCAAAAAATACTTCCAAACATAAATAAACAAATATTGAGAAAGGCAGAAACCAAACTCGATGATGATGGCCTGCACCCCGCTTGGGATGACAGCGAGTCAGTTTTAAGCTTAATTCCAAAATCACCAGCCGAGGTAAGATAATGGATACATCTAAACTCTATTTACCTGACTTTCCACAACAGCATAAGGTCAAGGATGTAGATGTGGTTACGCTCTACCATGAGAGAAGATATGAAGAGCTAGATGCCGTCGTCATCTGCAAGGATAAAGACGGAAACGTTACCGCCACCTTTGGACAAAACAATTGGGATTGCTTACCTTTCTCTCGAAAGAAAGATAAGAACAATCTAAATACAGAGGAATTCAAATGTGCTCCTAAGTTACAACGAGAACTTAAGCTTCTGAGTTTTGGTTGGCTATTTAATAAAAGTCCTAAACAGAAAAAATCAGTAAAGTTCTCAAGCGTTCGCACTCGACTAAATAATATAAAGGTAGTTTATAGTTTCTTGATGGAGAGTAACTATAGCTCGTTGAAAGATCTTGGTTCGCCTGTTGTGTGGACTAAGTTTGAACACTTCTTGCAAAATCGTAACTATGCCCAAGGAACCATCGAGTCTACTTTTGTGGCAATAAATACCGCCATAAATGATGAGTCATGGCACAAGCTTGAGCTTGGCCTAAATCCAATAAAATCAAGCACTGAAGCAAGACGGATAAGTTTCAATGAAGCACAACAAACTCTTGTTATACCTGAACGTATATGTGATGCCATTTATGGAAAAGCTATAGAACTGGTCAATGGTGCCCACCCATATAGACAATTAATTTTGAATACAGAGAAGTCTCTACAGCATAACTATGATGAAGGAGTGCGCAATCTTGAAGAAAAAATCAAGCAAGGGAACCGCTACTCATTCATGAATGAGGACGGTAGCATTGACGAGCGAAAATACACTTCCGCAATTCAAGAGTTCCAATCACATAAAGTTAAAGACCTCATCGCTCCATTAGCCGCAAAAGTACCAAGTATTAGACTAAACAATGGAACGGACTTTAAACGCTACTGGGGTCAAATAACTAATGCTTGCTATATCGTTTGTGGAGGTTTTAGCGGTATGCGAGACTCCGAACTCGATAAATTAACGCCTAAAAGTTATTACAAGGATACCTTTGAAGGACGTGATTTCCATATGCTCCAATCTCACACTTTTAAGTTAGGCAATAAGCGAGAAACATGGGTCACAGCTTCATCTTCCAAAACTGCAATAGAGTTAATGACCACATTAACTGAAGAATGGCGCAAAGAAATCACTTACCCGGATAAAAAATACAAAGACTCGATTTGGGTAAATAAATCATACCGCTCCAAGCCCCCCACATTGATTACAGGATGGAATCACCGACTACAACGTTTTTGTAATCAATTCAATTTTATTGTAACTGAAAAGGATTTCGCAGAATGCCTTGAGTCAAACCCTCGCTCATTAAACCGTGTAAAAAAAGACGTAACGGTTGGAAGTCCTTGGCACATGACAACTCATCAGTTTAGGCGCACTTTAGCCTTTTATTGCATTAAGAACCGCCTAGGGACATTAGTAGCGCTCAAACAACAGTTCAAGCACTTATACCTCGCGATGACCGAGTGGTACACCAATGGTGGGAGGCTGGCGAGCCTACGGGATCTGAAAGTTGACGAGCAAGTGCAAAAGACACTCGATGAAATCAATGCAGAAACCACCGCAAATAAAATCTTTAAACAATGGCACTCAGATGAAACGCTATCAGGCACTCATGGCAAAGCGATCATGAAAATGCGAGGAGATGTACCGACTATTTATAGCTCATGGGATGTTATCTACAAAGCCGTAAAGGATGGTAAGTTGACACTACATGGCTCAATGCACAGTTATTGCAAATCTGGTTATGACTGCGATATGGACGGTGTGGTCACTCCTCAGTTCTGTGTTGATTGTGGCTCTGGAAGTAGCATCATTGACGAGCAGCAGGCTAAGTGGTGGCAGAAAAAGCACCGCAGTCTAGTTGCTTACATGGAATCTGGCGAAGAATTTTCGGTAAGTGAACATAGCCACTATGTCACTCAAGTAAGAGCTGCAGAAAAAGTCATGGCTGACTTTGATATGCCCTTTACCCCTTTTGAACCTGACTTAAAGGCGGCCAACTTATGAGTAAGAGCGAAAATACACTACTGAAACTAGAGGCAGCCCTAGAGCGTATTAAACAGGGTAAACCTAAGCGCATTCCTACTCACCGCAAGCTCAGTGTACGGGCTGTCGAGGAAGAGGCAAATTTAGGCAATGGCAGCGGTTACTACTATCCTGATTTCGTGGAAAAAGTTAAACAGACCAAAGGTGAAATTGCGACAGGCAAAGGTGGAATAGTCCAACCAGAGATCCTGACTGTGCGCACCAAGCTCAAAGAGCAAAAGCGCATCAAGGATAACTACAAGGCCAAGTATGAGGCAGAGCGAGAGAAGTTAGCTCTGTTTGCGGCAGCACAGCACCATCTAAACGATAAGCTGGTTCAAGCATTAGCTCGTATAGATGATCTTGAATATGAAAATGCGGAGCTTCGAGAGGAGCTTGCTAAGCTGAAACGAAGTAAAGTAGTACCAATCAAGTAACTTTAACAAATGTAGCCCACCTTCAATGTGTGGGCCACAACCTGCGTGAGAAATGGTTGCACGTGGTGCTTGTATCTAGATTCCGGGGCTTACTTCGGCAGGAAATTCCTCGGTATCGTTCCGATAAGACAAATAGTCCAAATGGAATCTAGTCATCCCCTCCAATGTAGCCATGCTAATCTGTTTTTTTTCTTTAACGAGAGCATGGGTGACATTAATACCTGCCCCTTTAAGGATATCTTTGTAACGCTCTATTCTATCCTGAGCTGTTTTAGCATCACCATCATTAGTCAGTGCACCTAATAATTGTACGTCATAGCGTTCACCTTCTAAAAGCTCACGATTTGGGTTGAGGCGAATGTAAATCCCATACAGGTGATCATTGGACTGCTTCGCAGCTTTCTTTAGCTTGCTCTCAGAACGCTTTAAAAGATCATTAAACGACGTTGGCAACGCGGGCCTATCATAATGTTCTCCCAACCAGTTCCTATAACTTCTCTCTTCTTGAATACCCCAAGAGATACCATCAAGATAGTCAATATCAATCAGGTTTTCTTTTGGAGTAAAGACTTTCTCCAATATGCTAACTCTGAGTGAAAGCTCTTGCAGTCCATCTTCACGAACTTGAGTTACGTGAGTATCAAGAATTCTAGGATGGGCGTTGTAACTTTTTTGAGGGTCTCTAACTTCAATAACCCTCGCAACAAGCAACTGTACCGAAGGAACCTCATCCCTCGCTATATCACAAGACTGAGAGGCAACGACAAGCACAAAGTTATCGTCTACTAGCCCAGCCTTATTGACATCTATGCACGTAGTATTTTCATGTCCCAATAAAACAACAGCTTGCTCCTTTGGAATAATGCAGCCTTGCAACCAACCTTTGGTCTCTAAAGTACTTCCAAAGTTCATATCACCTACCTACGCAAAGGGATCGTCGATCACGTCAAAGTCACTAGTCAACATTAAACCAGAACCGAAGTACAAGACGTCATCAGTATCAACTTCATCTTGTTGCAACTTATGCAAGATTTGGTTCTTTTCTTCAATATCCAATGTGGCGATATCTGGATATCCGTTGCTTAACCACTTGCTCAAAAGATTATGCTGATCCACCAACCGTAACAATTTTGTTTTGTTTGGTTTGGTATTGCCCTGCTGCCAATTATGAAGTGTTTTACGAGTTGTTTTTAATATACTCGCTAATTCTTCATCTGCTAATCCAAGGCTACTTTTTAACTCGTTCAATCGTTTGACTAATAGATTCTGTTGAGGCGACACTGTCAAAACGTCTGTCGTACTAACTTCAACAAGAACGTCGTGGAAATCTGTCTTAGTATGGGTCCAATACTTATGCTGCCCTGAACGATAATTAATAAGATCAAAAATCTCCGTAGCGTTAGGGCTCTGGTACGTACTATGTGCTGCTGATTGAACGGCATGCTGACCAGAAACCGCTAAATTTTTGATTTTACTTACGTCATAATCAGCGTATGCGTGATCTGCTACAACCATATTTCATTCCTTGCGTACGGAGTCGTCGCATTCCAAAATGCTTCTCTCGAAGCCTCATGTAAACCAGACAACGTTTCTAGAATATTATCAACTTCAAAGTCTTTCGGGTTATTTGAATCTTGCCAGAAGTGGTCAAAGTCTAAAAGAAGCCTCAGTTTAGCGGTTTCATCTGCTTTGACTTTTAAGCCTATTGAAACGAGATCTTCAGGCAAGACATTAGGCGTAACTGTCTGAACGGTTCTTATTACAAGATGTGTTGTCCCTGTTGCAATTAAGTATTCTTGACGCTTAAAGCCTTTTTGACCGATATTGCTAAATGTATCATCAAACAACAACTGAGGAACGACTAACTCTGATAATCCAGCATCCCCCCCATCTAACGATGTAATGTTATCGCAATAACGTAGACCCACCCTAGTGTAAATCGACGGGTTAACAATATTTTTCAAGACCTCAACTATCTGCTGAACATCTTCCTGAAACCCATCAAACCGATCGTATTTAGTCGTTGCATAAACGACTCTATTCTGATCAATGTCAACAACTCGTTGACCATCTTTGGATGTAAATAGCCATCTTTCTATGTTTGAAAAATCTACTTGGTCATTATTAAAGTTCACCGCTTTATCAACTACAGTGTTGAAGTTCGGAAAATCTCCACGAAGTTGATCGTGTAGTTCTGGGATGTATTTCTTCACATTTAGAATTGGTGAGTATCTCACCTCTACGAGAACAAGTTCTAACGGGTGATTGTTCAACTTCTTATAATCTGACATGTTGATACGCCTTTCTGGGACTCTTTAAATTAATTATTACACAGTAAATTACACATTGCTCGTATTTTCATCTGACATTAGATTCTGATCATAGTTCCACCAACCTTATAAAAGTACCTATTGAAAACAAAAGGCGGAAAGTAGGACGATTTACTCTGGAATAATGGTAAGGTTGAGTTCGGATTTTTGGAAAAATCGTTCCAATAGCCAATTTTTCTGGAAAAGGCTCAAAAGCCTCTTCCTATGCACCTTTCCAGATTTATTTCAGAAACAACCCGTGTTGGTAGTTTGTAACGATGCGTTAATTACGCTCTAATCGCATTGCTGATTTCAGCGAATCATTTGAAAAGGTCACCTTAGGGTGACCTTTTTTGTTAGCCCATGCTTAACTCGCATTCTCCAATAACGTGCGAATAAACTCGGCTTTGATAGCACTCTCCTGCTTACCATCATGAATCAGACACAAGTCTGCACGCAGTGACTCTTTCAGCTTGATAAAACGAATCCCATGCCAATGATGCTGAGAAAACGTCGACGGCACCAACGTCACGGTATTGCTGTTTGCCACATACGCCATCAAGGTGCTTGGCTCCACCACTTGTTTGCCAATATGGGGTGAAAAGCCTTCTTGCAGACAGGCATTGATGATGAAGTTTGCCGAGGCAGAATTCGCCAAACTCATAAACGCAAACTCACACGTCTTTAAATCTTGGAGCCGCAGCAAAGATTTGCTGGCTAACTCATGTTGCTCCGACACCGCCACCACAAACACATCTTTGCCCAAAGATACCGACTGATACGGATAAATGTTGAGTGCATCAGCAAAACGCACAATGCCCACATCGATTTTCTTCTCGCTCAGATGCTTCTTTTGCGTCTCTGGGTTAAGGTCAAAAATGTCGGCGTGATAAGTGTCATGCTCAGCATGGAAGCGCTGTAACAGACGATCAAATCCGCCCCAAAATGCGCTACTTACCACACCAACTCGCAGGATATTTCTCTGGTTCAACCCCACTTGCTGCACTTGATTGAGCGAGACATCCAAGGTCTGAAAAATCAGTTGGCATTTGGACTCCAACAATCGCCCGGCCTCCGTCAGCATGACATTTCTTGAATCGCGCTCAAACAGTTTGACGTTAAGCACCTCTTCCAACTCTTTGATGCGATTGCTCAACGGCGAATTGGTGATATTGAGGTTCTCGGCCGCCTTAGTGAAATGCTTGGTTTGTGCGACCTCGTAAAAGTAACGCAGCATCTTCAGCGTCACGCGCTCAAATGGTTCTGACTTCATGCATTGAGTCCTAGCGAATTTCATCATCCTCTTTTTAAGGATGATAGTAGCGAATAAAGCAAAGATAACCAGCGCAGAAAGTCACACAATGGAATCAACACACAACCAGAAGGTGACTAACATGAATCACGATCCAGTAATCGGCGCACTACAAACCATTCGCGAACGCAAACCAAACTTCCAACCTAAAGCGGCGTTTATTTTAGGCTCTGGCTTAGGCGTATTGGCAGACGAACTACAAGACAAAGTGGTCATTCCATACGAAGAGCTCGAAGGCTTTCCGGTTAGCACCGTGCAAGGCCACTCTGGTGAGTTGGTACTTGGCACCATGGGCGGCGTAGACGTAGTGTGCATGAAAGGTCGCGGTCACTACTACGAACACGGCTCAATGAAGGTCATGACCACGCCCGTGCGCACCTTTAAAAAGCTGGGCTGTGAGTTTCTGCTCGTCACCAACGCGGCAGGCTCCCTTCGCCCTGAGCGTATTGATGTCGGTTCTCTGGTGGTATTTCATGACCACATCAACACCATGCCTGAATCGCCAATGATCGGTCCGAATGATGAAGAGTACGGCCCGAGATTCTTCAGCCTCGCCAATGTTTACGACAAAGACCTGCGCGCAGAAGCGTTTGAAGTCGGCAAAGCCAATGGCATTCACCTCAATGAAGGCGTGTTTGTCTCTTACACAGGCCCCAACTTTGAGACCGCAGCCGAAATCCGCATGATGCAAATCATCGGTGGTGATGTCGTGGGCATGTCGGTCGTGCCAGAAGTGATTTCTGCGGCGCATTGCGGCTTACCCGTATTGGCAGTGTGTGCGATCACCAACATGGCAGAAGGCTTGGGAGATGTAGAATTGTCTCACGCTCAAACATTGAAGTGCGCGAAGCTAGCCGAAGCAGATTTCATTCGCTTTATTAAGCGCTTTATGAAGCATCACTTCTAAAGCTGCTTCATTCCAAAAAGAAAAAGGGTCATCAAGTAACTTGATGACCCTTTTTCGTATCACGTTTTCTAACGTTCGGGGGTATTTCGGAGCCGTTTGTGCGTTTTACTTAACTGCGCGAACCAATTCAGCAATGCCTTCCCAATCGCCGTTGTCCATCATTGCGGTTGGCACCATCCACGTACCGCCACAAGCTACAACCGATTTCAGCGCTAGGTAATCTTCCACGTTGGATGGGCTTACGCCACCTGTTGGCATGAATTCCACTGGGTAAACCGCCGTGAGTGCTTTCAGCATGTTTACGCCGCCTGATGGCTCAGCAGGGAAGAACTTCAACGTACGCAGACCCATTTCCATCGCTTGCTCAACCAAGCTTGGGTTGTTTACACCCGGTACGATAGTCACGCCACGTTGCTGACAGTATTTCACTGTGGTTGGGTTGAAGCCTGGGCTAACGATAAAGTCCACGCCAGCTTCGATTGCGATGTCGACTTGTTCTGTGGTCAGAACGGTGCCCGCGCCAATCAACAGTTCTGGGTACGCTTCACGCATGATGCGAATCGACTCCGCCGCCGCTTCGGTGCGGAATGTCACTTCCGCACATGGTAAACCGTTTTCTACCAACACTTTTGCCAGTGGCAGAGCGTGTGCTACGTCGTTGATTGCGATAACTGGGACGATTTTGATTTCTCTTAATCGTTGTTCAAGTGTTGTCATGGGGAACCTCTAAAGAATAAAGCTTAATGTTGCGACGATAATAAACGCGATACCGCCAAGTAACGTTTCCATTACCGTCCAAGTTTTTAATGTGGTTTTCTCATCCATCTCAAGCAGACGAGATACCAACCAGAAACCAGAGTCATTGAAGTGAGACAGTACCGTTGCACCACCCGCAATCGCGATTACGATAAAGCAAAGGTCGAGTTCACTCAAACCTGTTGATGCTGCCACAACCGGCGCGATAAGAGCCGCCGTAGTGGTTAGCGCTACGGTTGCCGAGCCTTGAGCAACACGCAGACAGGTTGAAATCACAAACGCCGCCACAATCACAGGCATACCTGTGTCTGTAAGAACGTCAGCCAGTGCATCACCGATACCACTTGAACGCAGTACGCCGCCAAACATGCCACCTGCACCCGTGACTAGGATAACACCACAGATAGGAGCCAATGACTCACCACATAATTTTTCTAGTTTTGCCATGCCGTAGTCTTTGGCAAACACAGCCAGACAGACAATCAAAGTGATCAGCAACGCAACTGGGGTTTTACCTAGCATACGTAGGAACTCAACCAGTGCCGTTTTGCCATCAATCACACCCGCAACCGCCAGTGTGTTCAATACCGTATCCAAACAGATTAGCAGGACTGGCAGCACAAGGATGGTCATAACCGTGCCAAATTTTGGTGCGTTGCGCTCATCCACCATCGCTTCGCCATTAAAGAAGGCTTTAGATAGTGGGATATCGAATTTTTTGCCCGCGTACAAACCAAATAGGTAAGCGCCAAGGTACCAAGTTGGAATAGCAACCAAAATACCCACCACCAATAGCAGACCGATGTTTGCGCCAAGGAATTCTGCCGCTGCAACCGGACCTGGGTGTGGTGGAACAAACGCGTGCATAACCGCAAAAGCACCAGCTGCAGGCAACGCGTATTTAATTGGTGAGCCACCAAAACGAGCCGCCACACTTAGGATGATTGGCATCATCACTACAAGGCCAGCATCGAAGAAGATTGGGAAGCCAAACAGTAATGAAGCGACGCCCAAAGCAAATGGTGCGCGCTCTTTACCAAAGCGACCAATCAAAGTGTCTGCCAGCACTTTCGCACCGCCAGTCACTTCAAGAATTTTACCGATCATCGCACCGAGACCAACCAGCAATGCCACGGAAGCTAGCGTGCCGCCGAAGCCGCCCATCATGGTCGATACGACTTTCTCTGAAGGAACGCCAGTGGCGATTGCCGTACCTAAACTCACCATAGTAAGGGAAGCAAAAGCATGGACTTTCAGTTTAATGATCAGAACGAGTAACGCTGCAATGGCAAGGCCTGCAATCGTCAGTAGGAACGTAGGATCTGGGGCTTGGGTTAATTGCTCCATAGGTTCACCTTTAAGAATTATTGTTTGTGTTATGGTTCACATTTATTTCAGTTACCGGTAACATGTTACCGATAACATGAATAAGATAAACCCATATTTTAAAGTGAATTCAAAAATTGAGATCACGCGCAAATTTGGTTATGAGGATAAGTTATGGCTGGTAGTAGTGTCATCGTTATGGGCGTTTGTGCTAGTGGTAAAAGCACAATTGGTGAGCATCTAGCGAAAAAGCTAGGGCGTAAATTCATTGATGGTGATGATCTTCATCCACGAGCGAACATTCAGAAAATGGCATCGGGCCAGCCTCTGAACGATGATGATCGCAAGCCATGGCTAGAACGCATTCGTGATGCGGCGTACAGCCTAGAAAGCAAAAACGAACACGGCATTATTGTCTGTTCAGCACTGAAAAAGATTTACCGCGATCAGATCCGCGAAGGCAACAACAACGTGACCTTCCTGTTCCTTGATGGCGATAGGGAGTTGATCCTTAATCGCATGCGTATGCGCAAAGGCCACTTCATGAAAGAAAACATGGTGAAGAGCCAATTCGAGACACTAGAGCGCCCAGACAACGAGCCTCAAACTCTGATCGTCAGTATCGACGGAGACATCAGCGACGTGGTGGAACGCTCTGCCGCTGAGCTAATCAAAATGCAAGCGATCGAGGTGGCGTAATGACTCACTCTGTTGTTCTTGAGGTCACACAACGCTTGACCGAGCGCAGCCGTGAAGCGCACGCAGCCTTTCTTGCTCGCACCGAAGTGCAAGCCGAAGCTGGCAAAGGCCGTGTTGGTTTATCTTGTGGTAACTTAGCCCATGCAGTCGCCGCTTCTTGCTCTTCTGAAAAGAAAAATATTCTCGATTTTACTCATGCCAATGTCGCGCTGATCAGCGCCTACAACGACATGTTGAGCGCCCACCAGCCGTACCAAGACTACCCAGCACAAATCAAAAAAGTGCTGGCGGACTACGGCCATACGGCGCAAGTCGCAGGTTGTGTGCCAGCGATGTGCGATGGGGTGACTCAAGGTCAAGCAGGCATGGATATGTCGCTGTTTTCGCGTGACTTAATTGCGCAATCAACGGCGTTGTCTTTGAGTCACAATGTCTTTGATGCCACATTACTGCTTGGCATCTGTGACAAAATCGCACCGGGGCAACTGATGGGCGCGCTGTCTTACGCACACCTACCAACGGCGTTTGTGCCAGCGGGTCTGATGGCAACAGGCATCAGCAACGAAGAGAAAGTCGACGTGCGCCAAAAATACGCAGCGGGAGAAGTCGGCAAAGACGCTCTGCTGGATATGGAGTGTCGCGCTTACCACTCTGCGGGTACGTGTACATTTTACGGCACCGCCAATACCAACCAGTTGGTGTTCGAAGCCATGGGCTTGATGCTGCCAGGTTCGGCATTCATTCATCCCCATACCCAACTGCGTAAAGCGTTAACCAATCACGCGGCTCTGAAAATCGCCTCAATGACGGCGGGTTCTGCACACTTCCGTCCGCTGGCCGAGGTGGTCACAGAAAAGAGCTTGGTCAACGGCATCATCGCTCTACTTGCATCTGGCGGCAGCACCAATCACACCATTCATATGATCGCCGTGGCGCGTGCTGCTGGCATCTTGCTCACCTGGCAAGACATCAGCGATCTGTCGGATGTGGTTCCTTTATTAGCGCGCGTTTACCCGAACGGCCCAGCCGATATGAACGCGTTCCAAGACGCGGGGGGCGTGCCAGCGTTATTGCACCGCTTGAACCAATCCGAGCTTTTGCATCGCGATGTGAAACCCGTGTTTGGTGAATTTGAAGACCAAATGACGCTACCGAGCCTTGTCGATGGCCAACTGACCTGGACATCGTGCCAAGGCAGCCAAGACGGTGACGTGATCGCCAAACCAGACGCCACATTCCAAAATACTGGCGGCACTCGCGTATTGACTGGCAACTTAGGCAAAGCCGTGGTGAAAGTGTCTGCGGTGAAAGAAGAGCAACGCGTGATTGTGGCACCAGCGATCGTATTCCAATGCCAACATGAAGTGGAAGCCGCGTACAAACGTGGTGAGCTGCACAAAGATTGCATCGTTGTAGTCACACACAACGGCCCAGCAGCAAACGGCATGCCTGAACTGCACAAGCTGATGCCAATTTTAGGTAACGTGCAAAAAGCGGGCTTTAAAGTGGCGTTGGTTACTGACGGTCGTTTATCTGGCGCGTCAGGTAAAATTCCGTCTGCGATTCATGTTTCTCCAGAAGCCATTCGTGGTGGCGCGATTGGTTTGGTGCGCAACGGTGATTTGATTCGCCTTGATTGCCAAACGGGCGAACTGAACAACTTAAGCGATACCACTGGTCGCGAGTTGATTCATTTCGACACCGAATCTACCCAACAAACCTGGGGACGAGGCTTGTTTAGCGTGATCCGCCAAAACGTCTCTAGCGCAGAAGAAGGCGCAAGCTTCATTGTTTAAGGCGAGAAGAAAGACCTCGTCATTCCGACGAGCCTCAGCAAAATCAGAAATCAAATATCGACATGCTATGACGTCAGAGAAAACTCCTCTGCCACAGCACTTCTTGTTGGTAGATTCTGAATCACGACCGTCCCTCGCAGTTCAGAATGGCAAGCTTTAGGATTGGCCTCGGTTCTTTTTAAACGAATGAATCCGTCATTCCAACGAGCCTAGGCGAGATCAGGAATCTACTATCAACGTGTTGTGAAGCTAGAGAAAACTCCTCTTCCACAGCACTTTTTGTTGGTAGATTCTGAATCACGCTCGTCCCTCGCTGTTCAGAATGACGAGCTTTGGGATTAGCCTCAGTTCTTTCCAAAAAACGAATGAATCCGTCATTCCGACGAGCCTAGGCGAGATCAGGAATCTAATAGCAAAATGCTGTGAAGCCAGAGAAAACCCCCTCTTCCACAGCACTTTTTGTTGGTAGATTCTGAATCACGCTCGTCTCTTGCTGTTCAAAATGACGAACTTTAGGATTGGCCTCTGTTCTTTTTAAAAATGAATGAGTCCGTCATTCCGACGAGCCTAGGCGAGATCAGGAATCTAATATCAAGGTGCTGTGAAGCCAGAGAAAACCCCTCTTCCACAGCACTTTTTGTTGGTAGATTCTGAATCACACTCGTCTCTTGCTACTCAGAATGACGATATCTAGCATTCATTAAATTACATCAAGCGGTCTTCATCACCACGACGGCAGCAATCACCACAAAGATACCAAACCAGCCGATTGGTTTGAGTTTCTGCTTAAACAGCAAGGCTCCACCTACTGCGGTACCCAAGATACCGATCGCACCCCAAGAGGCATAAGCAATGGCTAAGTCGATCTCTTTCACCGCTTGTGCCAACAGCGTGAATGCTGTCAGTACCAACACAATCGCCGCAATGCCCCAGCCTTTATATTTAAAACCTTTTGAGCGTGTCAGCGCCATATTGGCCATGATATCGACCAAGGCAGCCATCACGACAAATCCAAATGACATCGTAAAAAATTGACTCATGATTCGCACCTTGTACTAGTAGAAAATGAACGTTCTTTTGCCGATTTATCGGCATTTTTCTTGGCGTTAGGTTGACCATGTGATTCCCCTAAGGTCACACACACAATGCCAACAACGGCTAACATCAAACCAAACAACTCTTGATGGTTTAAGTTGGCATCAAAGGCGATGATCGACACCACGGTGATCAACGAGATACCTAACCCTTCCCAGACAGCGTATGCCACACCGATAGATATTTTCTTCGCGGCAAATGCGAGGAAGTAGTAAGAGATTGCGATCAGCACATACATTACGATGTAGCCCCACCACCCGTGCCCTTGTCCGATAAGAGACATAGTGCTGGTGCCAGCCACTTCGGCAACTATGGCGAGCAATAAAAATAGACGTGCAACTAGCATGATTAATCCTCCATTAGAAATTAAAAAAATGCATAACGGAGAATGGTGAATGCCGCGTACCTGTATCGACATTCAAAAAGTTAAAAAGATAAAAATGAGCCACTTCTCCTGACTATTTGAGATAAGGTTAGCGCTGGGTAGGAAAAAGAGACAGGTAATTGAGATATTCATTTTTGAATATCTTAAGAAATAAGTTGTCTATGTAATCACACAACATTGATAAGGTTAAAGCATCTGCTCTCTCATTCAGCGGATGCCATCAGGTGACGTCACTGCGTAAAAATCAGCGGCGTATTGAGGGTTTGTCGCACCACTTTATGTAGGTGTCTGTGCAAAGGATGGTTGCGGTTGGTTTGAAGGAAACCGCCAGAGACAACAAACTGGCTAAACTCACGATTAACGGGTGGCATTGCGTAAGAGGCGAGTTCTGGCATCAACAATGCCGAGCTTTGACTGGCATACATAATCGCGTCGGTTTCTTGCAACATTTGGCAAGCCAAACGCAAATTATAGGACTTCAGTAACACTACTGGCTCATACCCCATGCGTCGATACTCGGACTCCACGGTACAAAGCGGTTTATATGACGCGGGCGCAGGCAAAGAGACAAGTGGTAGTTTGGACACCGTGTCCCAATCATTGCTGACTTTCGACAACGTTGGGTGGTTTTTGCGCGCCAAAATCACTCGTTTTTCAACGAATAACGGGCGCATGTAAATGTCTTTCGACAGCTCGGTCTCTTGGTCAAGAATGCAGTAATCGTGCTCGCCTTCTAACATTTCATCGTGCGAGTAAGTATTCCAGCTGGAAAAGGCAAAGTGCGCTTTGGGAAAGGCTCGATGACAACCAGTGAGCAGTCGCTGCCCTTGTTCATCCATCAAATAAGGGTCAGTTACAATCGCGATCTGCCCTTGGTATTGCAGCGGGTCGAACACTTCAAATTCTTGCACCACTTTTTCCAGTGGTGCAACCATATTGTCGAACTCGGCGGCGAGACGAATCGCCATGGGTGATGGCTCTACCCCATGTGCTTTACGCACAAAAAGCGGGTCATCAAACACTTGCTTCAACTTCATCACGCCGCGGCTGGCGCTCGGTTGAGAAATGCCAAGCTGCATTGCGGCCAGCTTGATGCTGCGGTTTTCCACCACGGCTTTTAATAAACGCATTAAGTTGAGATCCAATGCATCCAGCTGATGTGCCATACCCTAACCTACCAATACCATTGATGAGCGAATACAAAGAGCAGTTAACAATTAGTTAAACACTCTCTCCCGACGTGATCTGATACCCCATATCGAAGACTTTTTCTTCTTGCGTTTCGCCTTTCAGGCGCGCAATTAATAGCTCTGCGCTCTTTACACCAATTTGGAAACGCGGCGTATCAACGCTGGTCAGTTTCGGGCTGATGGTTTGACCGATATCCAACGCGTTATAGCCCGCCACTGCCAATTGCTGTGGAACTTGAATGCCACGTTGCTGCGCACTCAGCATAGTACCAATTGCGATGTCATCGTTGGTACAGAACACCCCGTCGAGCGTTGGGTGCATTTCCAGTGCGCGTTCGAGCAAATCATGCGCTAAAGAAAAACTAGAATGATCACCAGTTAATACATGTTTGGGTTCTAGCCCTGCTTCTGTCATCGCGCGATCGTAACCTTGCATCCGCAATTTGGTTCGCGTATCCAGACGCGCGCCAAAATAGACGATTGTACGCTTCCCCGTATCTAGCATCTGCTTAACCACGGTGTACGACGCATCTTCATGATCGAGTCCAACCGCCATATCAATCGGCTCCGATGGCAGTTCCATGGTTTCGACCACCGGAATGCCCGCATTTTTGATCATCTGTAATGTACGCGGCGTGTGATGGCTTTCAGTTAGAATAAGTCCATCGACTTGATAAGAGAGTAATGACGCGATCTTGCGCTCTTCTTCAAGCTCATCGTAGCTAAAATGCGCTAAAAGCGTCTCATAGCCATTGGCTTTGGTCACCATCTCTATGCCCTGAACAAAGGAAGCAAAAATTTGGTTGGACAAAGACGGCAGTAAAATACCAATGGCTTTACTGGAGGACTTTGACAACATCGCCGGTGCACGGTTTTCGATGTAACCCATCTCTTCAATCGCAGTCGCAATCTTGGCCCGAGTCTTTTCTGCCACCGATTCAGGGTTACGCATATAGCGTGAAACGGTCATCTTCGTGACGCCAACCTGGTCTGCGACATCCTGCAATGTCGTACGAGTTTTCTTATTCTGTTGAGCCATAAATATGTGATTTATCAGTAATGTTACAAGTAACATTATGACGAATAGACTCTCTGCCGACAAGCTCAGTGAAAATAATTCGCAAAATCATGACGTTATTACTCCATTAGCCATCAAATTGCGTTTCATGGATTGTGAATCAAAACCGAATAAATAAATGACATTTATATCAAAGTTCTTATAAAATGCCGTACCTAAAAGAATAAGACATTAGTCACAGTGCAGTTAGGCTCTAGCGAAACCCAGATTTACTACCACCTGCTTGATCTGGACGACTCCCAAAAGCAGCAATACCTCCAAGCATTACAACAAAGTCAACCTGAGCTGTATCGACAACTCGTTCCTCTTTTAGCCAACGAGACACCGGAAGAACAACTAACGCAGTTACTTTATTTTGGTGCTCATCAGGCAACGAACCAAGACGTCGATCTAAGCGGAGAAATCATCAGTAAGTACCGCCTAACTCATGAGTTGGGGCGTGGTGGCATGGGTGTCGTATACGCAGCTCTACGTGCAGATGAAACGTTCGAGCAAGATCTGGCTATCAAGTTTATTCAAAGCAATTTGAGCAATGTGTTAGGGCAACGCGCACTCTTCGATGAAGCTCAACTTCTCGCGCGTCTAAACCATCCTTACATCGCGAAAGTGTTTGACGGCGGTCTCCATCAAGATTCGGTTTACATCGTGATGGAGCGGGTGTTTGGTCAAACTTTGGATGAGTACCTATCTGAAAATAAGCTAGAAAAAACGGAGAAGCTGCTGTTGTTTAAGCAGATCTGCCAGGCGATGGAGCACGCCCACCAGCACCAGGTTTTGCATGCCGATCTAAAACCAGAAAATATACTGATTGATCGTAGCAAGCGTCCCAAGCTGCTTGACTTCAACTTGACTCAAAAAGCGCACTCCAACCGAGAAGATTCACCCTCAGCGCTGATTGCGTTTAGCCAAAATTTTGCCAGCCCAGAGCAGCAAGCAGGACTGGTTCTAACAGAGCAAAGCGACGTGTACTCCTTGGGCAAAATTCTCGCTTTGATGTTTCCATCACCAACAATTTGGTCTGATGTTTACTGGGTGATAAGACGCGCAACGCGTCCTGCCACTCAAATGCGATATACCGATGTTAGAGCATTGCGCATTGATATCGAACGAATTATCGAACGCCGTCCAATCGAGCAGAAAAAAAACTGGCCATTGTATAGCGCCTTTCGCTTGGTACAGCGACGTCCCCTTGCTTCGGTATTGTCAGGCATCATTGTGCTCTCTGGTGTGTTATTTGGCAGCGCCATGATGCAAAAGAATATCCAGCTGCAACAAGAGAAGAAGATTGCAGAAGATATGATGTACGAAATGACTCGCCTCATCTTCCACGCGAAGGGGCAAAATGTCGAACATCTCTCAGTGAACTCCATGATGGAGTTAACACGAAGGCGGATACTCTCTAACCCAGATATCCCCAAACATATAAAACAAAAAATGTTGTTGGCGATGATGACACCGGTGCCAGAGAAGCACCTAACTACACCAATGAGTTGTCAGCCAAATTGTGCGTCTAAGGACAGCACCAACCAATAAGGCTTAAAACAAGATGTATACACGTTCAGTGGTATTTTGGCTGTCTGCATTGACGGCTACGTCCACGTTGGCAGCAGACGTTTCAGCTGCCACTTCACAACCACCAGCTTCGACCTTGAAGCAAGGCTACTTTATCGACGCCCCAGTGACTGGCCTGTATTACAAAACCAGTTCCAATATCACTGGCGTCACTCAGCAAGGAGCATTTCATTACCAACCCGGTGATGTAATTAGCTTCTTCCTTGGTAACGATGATAAAGGTTATCTGCTGACGACCTTATCAAGCCAAGAAGTGCTGACGCCGACGATGGCGACAACCAAACCTAGCCGCAGCATCAATATGACGCGTCTGCTGCTTTCTCTCGACAGCACGCCTGAGAATCGTGAGGAAATTGTCCTAGCAAACCGTGTGCTTTCTGATCCTCACTTTCAAAGCCAGCTCAAAGGCCTTGATCTCAATTACCTGGATGACGCTAAACGCTACCTCAATCTCGATTGGGTATCTGTCAATGAGGCGATTGAGCACCTAAACGAAAGCCAGCAGTACATTGAAAAAAACTTTTCCTCTGATGAGATCATTTTTGAACCTCGCGACATGACGTTCAAAAACATCGTCATCAAAAAGAAGGATTGGCAAGGCCGCGCTTGTGCTTACGATCTGCGCTATCAGCATCATCCCAAATATCGTCCTCCTATTGGTGAAACTCGATTCACCATCACCAAAGACTCATTGATTGAACACCCAAGCATTGGCGATCATTTTCAAGGCTGCTTCCTCTCGATGAAGCGCCCTATCACGGAAGATGTCGTCGAACCGATAAGCAAGTTTGCGGATTGGTTTAATATCGTTGGTTGTTCAATCACAGGGTGCACCCGCAACGACTTGAATGGCTTCTCTCTCGAAGACTTCGATGATAAAGGCGACTGGAAGTACCGCTCCGTTGCCCTCAATTTTGATCCGAGCACCGAGTTATTGATGGAAAAAGTACAAGGTCTCGGGCGTAAAAAAAACATCCAACACAATAACCGTACAGAAATGCTCTGGTTTACGTATCCCAATACTAGCGAACACGACATTGACTACCTCGGTGTGTGGCAGCAAACCGAATACCACCAACAGTCCATGACACAATCGTGCCTATTGATGCGCCACCAACAAGTCATGCGACTGCCGCAAAATACGGACACCTGCCCAACCGATACAAGCCTGTACACCCAAGATGTTACCCGCGAATTTGCCGACATGTGGTGGGTCAACAATAGCGCCCCCAAAGCCGAACTCGCGCAAATGAACGTCATGGTACGTTGGTCAACAACCCCATCTGAAATCAATTACACCACCTGGGAATACTTGCCAGCTGGTGCAACTTGGGAGCAAGGCATTTTATATCGCTATCAACAAAATGTTCTGCGCAACCAAGACGGTTCCGATCGCATTGAAACCCACACCATTTCTGAATTTGTCAAAGTGAGCGAGGATGTATAACCATGGCAACAGCAGTAGCACTGACACAAATCATTCAACAATGGCAATCTGGTGATAAACGAGCTGAGAGCGAGCTCTATCAGTTTGCTTATTTACAGTTGCGTAAGATCGCCCAACACGAGCGTGAACGAAATGCAGAAAAGTACGGCACCGACAACAAAGTACTGGCAGACAGCGTCAACAGCACCACGGCATTAATTCATGATGCTTACCTGAAAATGTCCAACTGCGACATGAGTGAAATTGAAACAAAGCGCGATTTCTTTTTGATGGCCGCCAAAGTGATGCGTCAAATCTTGATCGACAACGCACGCTCGCACCAAGCACAAAAGCGTCAACACATTACATTGATGAGAGATGAAGAAGATCGTTTCGAGCAATTGATTATCATGGATAAAGCTCTGGATAGTTTCAGTAGCCGCTATCCACGCCAATCGAGCGCACTCAAACTCAAGTATTTAATGGGCATGAAAAACCAAGAAATCAGTGAGCTACTCGAATGCAGCGCAAGCCTGATAGAGAAAGACCTCAAATTCTCTCGCAGTTGGCTACAATCACGAATGGCGCACACGTAATCATGAACAAAAAGCTTTGGATAATCGGCGCAGTATGCGTCGGTTTGTTCGGTATTTACTTCATTTCAAACAAACACAATTTGGCATCTGTGGAAGACTCGTCAGACAACGCCGACAAGTCAACCCAGCAAGCACATCGTCAATATGAGCGCACATCTTTAGTTGAAGTAAAGCAAGCGTTGACAGGTTCTGCGTTGGATCGCACTCATAAAAAAGCGGGAGATGACGCATTTAACTCCGCCCTTTTAGGACAACCAGGCCCTGTTACGAATCCATTTCATACCACAGAAGACAACACGTTTTACGAGTCAGCATTGGGTGATAAGAACAGCCGACCACAAGAGGACCCATCAGAGAATAATAAACCCATCATCAACCTCACTGTGGAACAGCAGCTACAAACCATTATTTATGCTTGGGAGCTGAAACAAAACTCTCCGGTGAGTTATTCGCTCAACCTTAACCAGCTTTTTGAAGACCCAGATGGCGATCTCCTCACCACTCAGATTTGGCTTGAAAACGCCAATGGGTTAAGAGTCCTCAACCAAGGACAAATGATGGTGCAAGGAGCGCCTGAGGAAATAAAAACCACCACATATTTGGCGGTAGCAGCGCGCGATGATTATCACGGTAATAGCGATCATGCATGGGTCACAACGCGCTTTGAGTTACCCGTTATCACACCCGATCAAAATGACACAGAACACTCGTTAGTTGGCGATGTAGTTTATCGCCTAGAGACGACACAAAATCTTGCAGGTATCGCGTACGCGTATGAAGTGGTGTATTGCGAGGCCTTTCAGTTTGAGGGGGGCGAAGTAAGTTATGCCGCCTCACACAACAAACGCCAGTGTCCTGAAAAGGGAGACTTGAAAAAAGTGGGCAAGTACAAAATCAGTGATGACTCGTTGATCGTTTATGTCCAAGGTGTACGCCAAATTTGGACCATCAAAAAAGAATACCCATCTCAGGTTCATGAAGATACTCGGAACTACTTCACCACCGTGTTTGATGGTAAACAATTCGAAAGCTATACCATGCAAAAGAACAAGCAGTCCATGGAAAAGCGCATCAATGTCCACACTGGCGAGTACGAATATCAAGGAACGTCGTTTGACTACCTCTTTCCAATTTCAGGAGGAGGTTACATAAACGGGACTGCTAGCAACTACATATTTGATAGAAGTGTTCAGGGTAACGAACCAGTGCACAAGCTGGACTCTGATCTCAATATGAAATCAAATCAACATGACCTATTTTGTCATGATTATTTATTTTACTGGTACAGCTCTATCGTAGCGGGGCGAGGAGAGTTTGCCGATATTATCTCTAGCTCAATGGATTTTGACGGCATAAATCCAATACATTGTGCTGAATGGCCAGATAATTACTGGCAACGAACATTTATGTTTTACAACCTTGAATACACAGATTACGACATATTCATTCCAGGCGAAGTCTACAGTTATGTGCTTAAACCTCACCCTCAATTTGCTGATCGCGTTGAGGAATTTAAGATCAACATGATTTATCACGCCCCTGTCCTTAGCGACACCCAATAAACCTTTTTTACCGGTGGTTATATTAACAAAACAATCATTCCCAAAATAAAACTGGAACCGTGATCAAATTATAAATTTTCCATCATAGACAAAAAATAGAAATAAATTTTACGGGTTTTGTGCGGATTTTCGTGTCTTGAACCTAAGCTCAATAGTCATTAAAAAGACACCACTCTCTTATATCTCACTAGTGAGATATAAAGAAAAAAATAATAAAAAAAGCGACTTTCTCATTCGGAAACGAAACAAGGACAAATAAATAATGAATAAGGTGAGTTTACTAGCAGCGTCAGTGGCTATCGCTCTTACAGGCTGTGGCGGTTCAGATGGTGGTTCAAACAGTGCTAACGACGGCGTTGTGATCACAGGTTTTGACGGCTACTTCAAGCATGCCGTTGTTTTTGAAGATACGAACAACAACGGCCAATGGGACACTCAAGAAACATTCCTTGGTCTGACCGATGAGAAAGGTCAACTGAAATTGGATGCAACACCAGAAAGCACTCTAGCGCTACAGACCATCACACCAAACGGTTCAAAGCAGAAACAGCTCATCGCCTTGGATGCGAAAGAGTACGCTGGCAAATACACGGTTGATATGGATCATCCAGGCCAAGCTATGGCGCACGAAATCGTATTCCGTGCACCAACATCGTCAAACGTGATTTCACCTATCACGGATCTTGTGGCGATTGAAATGGCAAAAGATCCAGCCATTAGTGAAGAAGATGCGAAAGCGAAAGTAAACCAAGCGCTAGGAGGCTCAGAAGAAGCACCAATTGATCTGTACAGTGATTTTGTTGAAGGTGCGACAAAAAACGCCGAACTACATAAAACCGCTCAGATTCTGACCGACTCGAAAGCACAAAACCCAACGAACTACGAGAAAAAAGCCACGGAGTTTGCTCAAGCGGCAAACCAAGAAGTGGAACGTCTTGTTGCATCTGGCGAAAACATCAATGACCCAAATCTACGTCCAATCATCACTGACGCGACCCCAGACAGCGACACCTTAGCACCTGAAACGGCAGTTAATAACAAGCTAACCGTAAACAAAATCGTCGAAAAGGCAGCTAAAGATAAGCTAGAAAAACTACCAAAAATCGTACAAGGCGTGGATTTTGATGGCTTAGAGCTAGACATTGAAGGTCTATTTGCAGACAAAGACCAAAACCTTGTGACAACCAAACTGACGCACAACTTTGCAGGCACAGGCATTGAAGTTGTGCAAACTGGCAACCTGATTGTTCTACATCCAACTGCAATCGTAGAGAAAGCTGGTGATTTTGAGATTGTTCTAACGGCGCAAGACATTGATTCGTCAGGTAAGGTTTTGGGTACGGTAAGCACCGTATTTCAGTTCGAAATCGAATCGGCAAACTTACCACCAATGGTTGTAGAAACAGAACAAGCGCGTCTGCAGTCCATCGTTGATGGTTGGTACCTACAACAAGGTGAAGTGTTTGAACAAACACTCGATATTTCTGGTTTGTTCCAAGATAAAGACGGTCAAATTACCGACTACTCAGCGGACTATGTAGACATTGAAGGTCTAACAGTATCTGAGGATGGTAATGCAATTATCACCATTAAAGGCACACCAACAAAAGCAGGTGAAGCTGGAGCAGTACTTGCGATTAGCGCAACAGATGGCCATACCGCGGTACAAATTGCGCTCAGCATGCCAACGGTTATCGAAGGCGTCACGCCACCACCAGTAGTACCGACTTTGGGCTTCACTCACGAGCACTTCAACGGTCAAGAATGGAAAATGGGTAGCTTTGCACAGAAAGATGGTGAAATTGGCTACGCCATGTTGATGCAAGATTCTGAAGGCCTACTATTCTGCTGGGGTTCAAACCACGATGAGATGAATCAAGAGTACAAAGCGAACATCAGTGACTTCCTAAAAGACACATGGGAACACGATGCTTACGCCATTCTTGCCGATCTGGACCAACAAACTGGTTACACGGAATACAACAATAAAGACTGTAACGACGTTGAGCTGAAAGACGGTAAGCTATACAACAGCTACGGCGACGAGTATGAAATGTTGTACCAGCACAAAACCGAGCATAACGGTACTCAAATGATCGTTAAAATATCAGATGATGAGCTGTTCTGGATGGACTCAAGCAATACCCCATTTGCAGAATCACTTTCGGTTGCAGAACACATCAAACAAGGCACGGTAGAGCATGACTTGATGGTAGAAAGTAATGGCACAGGCGACGACACAGTCCTGAAATACTCGTCAGGTACGTACGAATACGACACTGATACTTACAACTACACTTCGTTCATGCCAACAGGATTCCAAACTCCAGGTAATTGGGAAGTCCAGAATGATGAAGACCGCGAACTGCTGATTCTAGAAGAAACAGGCTCAGAGTCAGATTACAAAACTCGTCATCGTTACATCAACCGCGATTTTGGTGACTTTTATATTGGTATTCGTTGGAGTAAAGAACAAAACGGTCATGAATCCGCACCGGAATATGGTCTGTACTCTAACAGCAAAGAAGCCATGACAAGCATCGCGAGTTCACTACCGATTTTGGAGCCTGGTGATGATGACTAAAGCAACCATCGTTAACCCTTGCTGTGATAGCGTACATTTGCGTAGAAGACGCAGAACACTTTGGGAACGATTGGTCGGCATCAAAGAAGTGTATATCTGCTCTAACTGTCACAAAGAAACGCCACTCAAATAGCGATAATATTTGAGACCGCAAAAAAGCCCCGAACTCGGGGCTTTCTTCTATATTTTGACCACAATATCTGAGTCGTTATTTCACGCACACCACGTTCAATAATGAGGTCCCGGTGAGCTGATTGGGCTCACGATCGGCGAACAAACCTTTCTTATCTTTGCCCCAATACGGCAGTTGCAGTGGCCATTGATTTTTTTCCATCACCCCAGACGCCCTCAGCGCTTTAAACTCTGCAGGGTTAGCTAAGCTCATACCCAGTTGCTGACATACTTTGTGCGAGTTTTCGTAGTTGAGGCGGTTCCACGGCTTACCATGTTCCATGTAAAACTGATTATGGTGATCGAGTAAATATGGGACCACGTACGTTTTGCCCTGTACTGAAGTTCTCAACCGAACTTCAATGTCATCATTTCCAGTGACAATTGGCTTCGCTTTGGTCTTAGCAACAGGCGTAGACAAAGAGCTATCACGTGAACTTTTTGCCTTGGTATCTGGCTTCTCTGCCCGCGCTTTAAAGGCGTCGGTATCAGCTCGCACAGCAGGAACTGGCGCGGGCTTCGGGGTCACCGTCGGTGTTGGCTTAACCGAAGATGAGGCTGATTTCGACGATACAGTAGATTTAGGTGTAGGTGGTGTTACTGGTTGTTTCGTCCCTTTCCCAACCACTCGGATGAACGCCTCTTTGTAATTCGACAAGGTTTTGACTCCTCGTAAGTCATCCCTCGCATCAGACAATGCCTTGTAAGGTCCAATCAAACAGCGATAGCCTTTGGATTCAGGCTTCATCCATACGTCAGTCGTGATTTTACTATAGAGAGGCTTAGCTTTCGCGAGAGACATAGGCTTGGGTAGCAATCCGCATTGAATCCAGTAAAGGTAGTTGCCCCCCTGCGGCACTTTCTTTCCCCATACTCCGTTACCAATTGGGCACGTTTTCTCAAGCATCGGTAATTCTTTCTCGCTGGCTTGAGTGGCTTGGCAAAGGAACTCCTCCGCCGATACTGGGCTAGAAAACTGGGCGCATACCAGCAACAAGCCGAAAGCTAGGCTTGCTTGGAAGATACGAGATGGGTGTTGTGCCTTCTTCATTTCCATACACTTCACTCTAAATTAGTGGGTAAGGTCATTATGGCGGCAAAGCGCCAAAAAAATGTGAACAAAGAATAACTAGCAAAAAAAGAGCCGGAATTTGCATCCGGCTCTCAGTTTAGGAAGGAATTAAGCGAATTTACAACGCTTGGTGGGAAAATTCTTATCCTTTGTACAGTTTCGGGTTGAATACATCACGTAGCCAGTCGCCCAACAGGTTGATAACCAAAACCAATGTTACGAGCACGATGCCTGGGAAGGCAGTAATCCACCACGCACCTGAGAAGATGTAGTTAAAGCCGATGCTGATCAGCGCACCTAGTGACGGCTGATCAACAGGAAGACCCAAACCTAGGAATGACAGTGCCGCTTCCGACATGATCGCGTTCGCTACCTGTACCGTCGAGATAACCAAGATTGGCGATAGACAGTTTGGCAGAATGTGACGGAACATGATTCGCGGAGCTTTAAAGCCCATCACACGCGCCGCTTCGACGTATTCTTTCTTCTTCTCTGCCAATACCGAGGCACGAATTGTCCGTGCGTATTGCGGCCATTCAGCCACACCGATGATCACCACCAGCATCACCACTGCGTATTGGCTGTAAAAATCGCTGCCAAAGCTGGCTTTGAAAATGGCCGATACGATGATCGCCACCATCATGGTTGAGAACGATAGTTGAACATCGGCAAAGCGCATCAAGAAGCTATCGATACGACCACCGAAGTAACCCGCCGACAAACCAATGATGATACCCAGAATCAACTGAAGACCGACGGCTAAAAAGCCGATCGTCAAAGACAAACGAGAACCGTAAAGAATGGTCGATAAAATATCACGGCCTTGCTCATCAGTACCAAGAACAAAACGCTCATCGCCATCTTCCATCCACGAAGGTGGCAACTCAGAATCCATGATGTCGATAGACGTCAGATCGTACGGATCTGTTGGCGCAAGAATCGGTGCAGCCAATGCCAATACTAAGAACATCATAAAGACGGTAAAACTCGCCATCGCCACTTTGTCGCGTTTGAAGTAATACAGAAAATCTGACTCTTTGAAACGCTGCCACGCTGATGGAGCAGGAGCTGGTGTTAAATTTGATTGGCTCATGATTAAGCTCCTTTTCCAGTTAGGTTCACAGTTGGGTTGATGATGCCGTACAGCAAGTCAACGATGGTATTGGTTACCACGAAGATCAGACCAACAAAGATAACGTAGGCAGTGATCAGCGGTGTATCTACACGGTTGATTGCCTCTAGGAAAAGGAAGCCAGTGCCCGGCCATTGGAACACGGTTTCAGTAAGAATGGTGTAGGCCACCATGGTACCAATCTGCACACCACCTACTGTCAATACTGGCAGCATGGTGTTCTTAAGTGCATGTTGGTAATAAATCTTTTGTAAGTTCAAACCTTTTGCTTTGGCGAACTTAATGTATTCCGAACTCAGAACTTCCAGCATTTCTGAACGCACCAAGCGGATGAACAACGGCAACATGATAGACGCTAGCGCAATACAAGGTAGGATGAGGTGCTTGATACCATCAATGGTAAAGAAGCCAGATTCCCAACCGAGCACATTAGCGGTCTCGCCCCGCCCGTAGGAAGGCAGCCAACCGAGTTCTATGGAGAAGACATACATCAGCATGATTGCGGTTAAGAACACCGGAATCGAGATACCGACACTGCTCATCGCCATGACAAATTTGGTAAAAACACTCTTAGGATGAATCGCAGAGTACACCCCAAGCGGAATAGAGAAAACAATGATGATAAGCGTCGCGCCAAACACGAGCTCTAATGTAGCCACCAGCTTGTCGAGAATCACCTCAACCGCAGGTCGCTTGAAAAAATATGAGGTACCCAAATCACCTTGCAGTGCATTACCCACAAAGCGCGTATACTTTGTGATAAAGGGATCGTTCAGGCCTAAGTCGTCGCGTAGCGCTTGACGCTCCGATTCCGAAACCGACTGACCTACAAGCTCACGCAGCGGATCACCCAGGTTGTCCTGAATGGCAAACGCCACCAAACTGATCACAAACATCACTATCAGTGCCTGAAACAGGCGCTTGACCAGAAACGAAAACATTCCTTGCCCCTTAACTATCCATAGATCTCTAAATTAGAGAGAAAATTCAGTCTAAATAACCAACTCAATCCGACTGAAACAAAATTGAGTCGAGTGCTTTAAGTTGAGGAGGGAAATCCATCCCTCCTCAAAGTAGACTAACCGTGATTATTCAACCACTAGGTCACCGAAGTAAGGCATTACCATTGGGTTAACGATATCTGCCGCTTTCACGTTAGACTTCGCGCCCCATGCTTCACTTTGCCAGTGTAGCGGTACGAATGCTGCGTCGTTGTATAGTGTCGCTTCTACGCCCTTCAGCATTTCTGCACGTTTCGCAGGGTCCGTCTCTACGTTCGCAGCTTCAACCACTTTGTCCATTTCTGGGTTTGAGTAGTAACCACAGTTGTACTGACCACGACCGGTTTCTTCGTTACGAGTCATAGTTAGGAACTCGTTGAAGTTCGCTGAGTCTTCTGTATCTGAGTGCCAACCGATCATCAGCATGTCTGCCGCACACTTGTCGAACTCAGGCCAGTACTGCGCTTTTGGCATGGTCTTCAGATCAACCTTGATACCGATCTTAGACAACATTGCCGCCGCCGCTTGTGCTACTTTCGCATCGTTCACGTAACGGTTGTTTGGTGCGATCATCGTTAGCGTCAGGCCGTTTTCGTAACCCGCTTCTTTCATCAGTTCTTTCGCTTTCTTCAAATCGTAGCGAGGAACCAGTTTGTCATCGTGACCCACGTAACCTGCCGGGCTTTGCTGACCAGCAGCCGTTGCGAAGCCTTTCATGATTTTCTTCACGATACCTTCGTTATTGATTGCGTGAACAATCGCTTGGCGAACGCGAACGTCTTTCAATGCTTCGTTGCTGTTTTGGTTTAGTTGGAACGTGATGATACGAGTACCAGGTAGCGTAACTAGGTCGATGCCATCAGCATCTTCAACGCGTTTGTGGTCGTTTGGCGCTACAGGGTGAATCATGTCAACACCGCCAGAAAGCAGCGCTGCTACACGAGTTGCGTCTTCTTTAATTGGCACAAGCGTTAGCTTATCAACGTTACCTTTCGACTCTTTGTCCCAGTAATCTTTAAAGCGTTCAAATTCCACTTTTACGCCCTGTTCACGTGAAGTCACAATGAATGGACCCGTGCCAGATACGTTAGTCGATGCAAATGAGTTACCGTGCTTCACTAGCTCAGACTTGTCTTTGCCGTCCGCAGTTTTGCCCGTGTAGAACTTGCTGTCCATTGGGAAAATGTACGTTGCGGTTTGCAGCACTAGTGGGTAAGGACCTTTAGTTACAAGATCGAATGTGTTGTCGTCCACTTTGACGATTTTCTCGTACGGGTCGAAGATGTTTTTAAAGTCAGGAGAGCTTTGTAAACGCTGGAACGTCCACACGACGTCGTCAGCCGTTAGAGTATTGCCAGAATGGAATTTCACACCTTCACGCAGTTTGAAACGAACAGTCGTATCGTTAATACGTTCCCAGCTTTCTGCTAGGCGAGGCTCGAAATCCATTTTTTGAGTAAAGCGAACCAACGGATCAAATACCATGTGTGACATTTGCAGTGTGCCACCTGATAGCTGCTCATGTGGGTCAAGCGATACTGGGTCAGCTGCATAGCCAACTTTGATATCTGCTGTCATTGCGTTAAAGCTTAGGCCCGCAGCCATTAGCGCCACTGCTAATTTGCTTTTCATGGTTTTCATTTGCATAACTCCTTCATGCGGGGATACGGATCCCTTGTTGTTGTGTTTGCGTCTTTGTTATGACTAAAGGTTAGCCAAGCGAATTGCTTGGTTTATGCCGTTTCGATCTCTTCTCGCAAGCCAGTAAACTCCGGCATCAGAGAAATCAATTTTTTGCTGTATTCGTGTTGAGGTGCCGTGAATAACTGTTCTGTTGGTGCCACTTCTAAAAGTGTACCCATTTGCATCACACCTACTCGGTCACACATCTGACGAATAACAGGTAAATCGTGGCTGATAAACAACATAGTCAAGTTCAGCTCACTTTGCAGATCTTTCAGCAAGTTTAGAATTTGTGCCTGTACCGATACGTCCAGTGCTGAGGTCGGTTCATCACAAATCAAAAGTCGAGGACGAGTCGCCAACGCACGCGCAATAGAAATACGCTGACGCTGACCACCGGAGAATTCATGAGGATACTTAAGCCCAGCCATTCGACCCAAACCAACATGATCCAATAGGTCATTCACGATTTGGCGAGTTTCCGACTCGTTTTTCGTCAATTTATGAAAACGGATTGGCTCAGCAATAATATCGAATACCTTCATACGAGGGTTCATTGAAGTATATGGGTTTTGGAACACCATCTGCATTTGACGACGCATCGGGCGGCGCTCTTTCTCAGAGGTTAAAGCGGTCAGGTCAATGCCCTCGAATTTCACCTGACCAGAGTTAGGTTGGTATAAACCAGCAATCACACGTGCAATGGTCGATTTACCTGAACCAGACTCGCCCACCAAACCAAAGGTTTCGCCTTCGTGCACTTCAAAGCTCACATTATTAGATGCTTGCACGTATTCTCGGCGGCTTTCGAACAAAGAGTCTTTGGTCACAAAGCGAAGATTGACGTTCTTCACGTCCAAAAGCGGGCCAGTGTACTCACGCTCATCTTGGCTTTGTCCTAACCAGTGGTTCTTGATATCGAGTGGCTCCATTTCCGCCGCTTCTTCGATATAGCTTACTAACGGGAAACGATCTAGCTTTCTGTCTGAACGTGGTACCGCTGAAATTAGACTGCGAGTATAAGAGTGATCAGGATCGCCCAATACTTTGGCTGTTGGTCCAAACTCCACCAAGTCACCACGATACATTACCGCCACGCGATCGGTGACGTTGGAGACGACACCCATATCGTGAGTAACCAACATACAGCCGACATTGTTCTTGATACACAGCTCGCGGATCAAGTTGAGGATTTGGTCTTGGATAGAAACGTCTAACGCCGTAGTTGGTTCGTCCGCGATGATGAGATCAGGCTCACCAGCCAAAGCAATAGCAATGACAACACGCTGACGCATACCACCAGAGAATTGGTGCGGGTACTGTTTTAAGCGGTTTTCTGGTTGCGGAATACCAACCTGCTGCATAAGAGAAAGCGCGCGCTGATACGCCTCTTCATCAGAGACCTTCATGTTAGCGTGGATCGTCTCTTTCAGCTGTTGCTCAACAGTAAAAAGTGGATTGAGCGAGGTCATCGGATCTTGGAAAATAAAACCTATTTTCGAGCCGCGAACCTTACGCATCGCTTCTGGTGATAGGCCAGAAATTTTTTCTCCATCCAAGAATACATCACCGCTAGCAACGCGACCTGGGGGACTAAGCAAATCGATAACAGCGTTACCAACGGTGGATTTACCCGCACCTGATTCGCCAACAACACCCACGATTTCACCACGTTCAATATGAAAAGAAAGTGACTTCACGGCAGCGTGAACGCCGTGTCGGGATGGGTATTCAATACGAAGGTTTTTCACTTCTAATAGTGACATTTCAGACCTCTACTGCCTTGTCTGTGGTATCGAATCATGCCAAAGGCACCATTCATCACCTGAATGAATCCGTTCAAATTCAGAATAATACTCTGAAATCTTAATGCGGAAATAATTTGGCAAAAATCACACAAAAAAGCAACAATTAAAGTATATTCCGCCGAAAAAACATTAAATAAACGCACAATTAGCGAATAAAAATGCATTAACAAGTATTTAACCATTTTCATATCACACTATTTTTGTGCGTCATGCACCAATAAAACTAGAAAAATGCTCTAAAAGTAAACATGAGCTAAACAAGATCATTAACCATATTATTCATGTGCATTTATTAACATTTAAAAAACAATATCATATGCAAAAAGTGTTTTTTCAACATAAAAAACTATTAATAAAATAGTCGGCAAATACAAAAAGCCAAACTTAGGAAGAGAAAGGATAGGTCAAAACGTGAACAAAACAGCAAAACCACACAAATCCTGCTCCAACGCAGATTATGCGCCACTTAAGCGGTTTATTGACTAAGCAAAGGAAAGTACCGCTATCCTCATTCGTACGTCATAAGAAAACTCGCCGATTTTAACCCTTTACGACACAATTGAGAGTGGGATAATAGATGAACAGTGTCAAAGCCAAGCCGTAAATAAAAGGAGCCCCTGTGCTTAAAGCGATTTTTTTTGATATGGACGAGACTTTATGTGCAACGTCACAAGCCGATAAAGTTGCAGGACAAGCGTTTACAACTTGGATTCATAAAACCTACCCACAAGTTACCGAGCCAAAAGCGTTTTTGCAGCGCTACTTACAGGGTGTATACAAAAAGCTGAATGCTGAGTTCCCTCACCTTGTGGCTCTGCTACCCGATGAAAATGCCTTCCGTTGTGGCCTGATCCAAAACATCTTGGCGGAGCAAGGCGTCAGCATCACTGCAAAAGAGGCTCAACAAGCTCAAGACTACTTTGACTCTGCACGTATGGGCGCGTTCACTTTCTTCCCTGGTGTAAAAGAAATGCTCAGCGACCTTCGTCAACATTACAAACTCGTCGTGATCACTAACGGCCCGATTTTTTCTCAACACCCTAAATTAAACGCGACACAAATGAGTAACTGGGTGGACCATATTATTGTGGGAGGAGAAGAGCCAGAAGAGAAACCTGCTACAAGTATTTTCCAAAAAGCGCTCGACTTGGTCGAAGTAAAACCAGAAGAGGCTCTACACGTGGGCGACTCTTTACCTGCTGACATTGCTGGCGCTAACAATATGGGCATTTTGAGTGTATGGGTGAATGCGACAGGCGCAAGCAACTCAACGGATATAACGCCAAGTTTTGAAATCCAAGAAACGGTAGAACTGAAAGAAATCCTTAAAACACTCGCCCAATAAAAGCAGCGGATTAGAAAACTACAAAACCCCAGACACTGCTCTGGGGTTTATTTTGTCAGCTCGAAAAGCATTTGGATCATAGGTGGTCAAAAGCCCCTAGAGCTGTACACTTTTGGGGAAAATTGAAATGGAATGCCGATTCTTTTCAGGAGAGATGTAAAAAAGCCCCAGTCTTTCGACTGGGGCTCTAAATAGCGGTCGGTGAAGAGCCGAATTCTAACTTCAGGCGAACCCCACTTGGGTTCAAATCCATTGATACATTACCGACTAATACAGTCCAAGCGAGATCATAAACTCTAAAACGACGAAAGCCTGCTAAAAAGCAGGCTTTCTAATAGTGGTCGGTGAAGAGGGATTCGAACCCCCGACCCTCTGGTCCCAAACCAGATGCGCTACCAAGCTGCGCTATTCACCGAACTGTATTTGCTGATTTTCTCAAATCAGACAGGACACTTCAACTAAGAAATCACCTTAATTAATGGGGTGGCTAACGAGATTCGAACTCGCGACCACCGGAATCACAATCCAGGGCTCTACCAACTGAGCTATAGCCACCATCAATTTTTTCTGTTTACCGCTCTATATAGCCATAAACTAAATAGTGGTCGGTGAAGAGGGATTCGAACCCCCGACCCTCTGGTCCCAAACCAGATGCGCTACCAAGCTGCGCTATTCACCGACGATGTTTTATCTTGATTGAATCAAGATTGGGAGCAATGCTACCGCATTCAATCTAAAAAAGAAAGAATGGGGTGGCTAACGAGACTTGAACTCGCGACAACCGGAATCACAATCCGGGGCTCTACCAACTGAGCTATAGCCACCACTGATTTTTACCGATGTATCCTCCGAGGCAATGGTACGCCCGAAAGGATTCGAACCTTCGACCTTTGGCTCCGGAGGCCAACGCTCTATCCAACTGAGCTACGGGCGCATGCCCTATCGGCGGAGTGGAATAATACGGATATCACACTATGCCGTCTAGTACTTTTTTTACTTTTTTATCGTTTGGTCTCTTTTTCGACAGTTATCTTCCGTTAAAGTGGATTTTTGATGTGATTCACGCCCTGTCATGGATAACTTGTTGTTTATTGCAACAAGTTATCGGGATATAATCACCCATTATTTACATTGATTTAACAGCTGCAACCAAGTTGTCTAATCATTCTATGCCATTCAGTGGAATTTAATGATTTCTCTGCTCGGCATTAATACTCTAACTATATAAATAGGTAAGTCACTTACCTCGGGAATGTGAAGTGGGTTTAATGGATATGTCTCGACAAATGATTAGCGTTTTGTTCGCTGCCTTAACGTTTTCTACGGCAGCTTTAGCTTCTGACATCAGCCAAACTGAATACGATGCGATCGCAGAACGCATCCAACCTGTCGGTGATGTTTATCTAGCGGGTTCTGAGCCAGTGAAAGAAGAACCAACCGGTCCACGTGATGGCGCCACAGTTTATGGTACTTTTTGTATTGCTTGTCACGCATCTGGTGTAAACGGCGCACCTAAAACAGGTAATGCCGATGATTGGGCACCACGTATTGCACAAGGCAAAGATACGTTAGTGAAGCACGCATTAGAAGGCTTCAATGCGATGCCAGCCAAAGGAACCTGTATGGACTGTTCTGACGATGAAATCATCGCAGCAATTGACCACATGATTGAAGGTCTATAAGTAAAGACATCAACGAAAAAGGCTTGCCAGTTGGCAAGCCTTTTTGTTTTTTAGTCAGTGAGAACAAGGTTACTTTACTTCTTAAACATTGCTCGAATATTGGCAATGTGTGCTTGACCTTTCGCCATACGCTCTTCTGCTGATACTGGCTTTTTGTTTACTTCCCATTCAACGTCATCAAATGGCAACTCATCCAAAAAGCGGCTTTGAGTCGGTTTGATCAACTCGCCGAACTGCCGACGCTCTTTGCACATAGTGAAAGTCAGTTCACGTTGCGCTCGAGTAATACCAACGTACATCAGGCGACGCTCTTCTTCCACGTTATCTTCATCAATACTGGTTTGGTGCGGTAAAATACCTTCTTCGGACCCAATTAAGTATACATATGGGAACTCAAGGCCTTTTGATGCGTGCAAGGTCATCAGTTGTACTGCATCACTGTCTTCATCTTCTTCACCGCGCTCCATCATGTCACGCAAGGTCAAACGTTGAACGACTTCTTTTAACGTTTTCTCTTCTTGATCGTAGTTGTCACCCTCTAGGTCCGCCACTATCCATGAATAAAGATCAGAAACGTTCTTCATTCGCATTTCAGCGGCTTTCGGACTTGCTGAAGTTTCGTATAGCCAATCTTCATAATGGATATCACGAACTAGCGAACGAACCGCTTCGACGGTATCACCACGCTCAGCTTGATCAGCAATCGCCACTAGCCATTGGGTGAAACGACGCAGGTTTTCTAGGCCACGTCCCGTTAGGTGCTGTTCGAGCCCCATTTCAAAGCTCGACTCAAACAAGCTCTTGCCTCGCATATTGGCATAACTGCCTAATTTCTCTAACGTTACTGGGCCAATTTCACGTCGCGGAGTGTTCACAATGCGCAAAAATGCATTGTCGTCATCCGGATTAACCAAAACGCGCAAATACGCCATGATGTCTTTAATCTCTGCGCGCGCAAAAAACGAGGTGCCGCCAGAAATTTTATACGGTACACGGTTTTGCATCAGAGACTTTTCAATCAAACGTGATTGGTGGTTACCACGATATAGAATCGCATAATCTTTATATTCGGTACGGTTTAGGAACTTATGCGCAATTAGTTCACCCGTTACGCGCTCTGCTTCGTGCTCTTCATTTTTAGCCAACAACACTTTGAGTTTTTCACCGTCAGGAATTTCAGAGAACAGGGACTTCTCATAGACGTGAGGGTTGTTAGCTATCAAAATGTTGGCCGCACGCAGGATTCGACTCGTTGAACGGTAGTTTTGCTCTAGCTTAATCAAACGCAAATTCGGATAATCTTCACCCAGCAACACGAGGTTCTGAGGTTTCGCACCACGCCATGAATAAATAGACTGATCGTCATCCCCTACAACCGTCAATCGTCCACGTTCTCCGACAATTAATTTGACCAGCTCATACTGACTCGTGTTGGTATCTTGATACTCGTCAACCAGTAGGTAACGGATACGATTCTGCCAACGCTGACGAACGTCTTCATGATTACGTAAGAGTAAAACGGGCATCAAAATTAGGTCATCAAAATCAAGCGCGTTATAGGCTTTCATTTGCTTTTGGTACATATCAAAACAGAACGCAAACAATTGTTGCTGTTCACCTTGCGCACGCGCTTTGGCTTGCTCTGGCGTCAACATGTCGTTTTTCCAGTTGGAAATACAACTCAGAAGCTGACGTAGCAGATCTTTATCACCATCAAGCTGCTTTTCAGTAAGCTCTTTGAGCAGCGCTAGCTGGTCTTGGTCATCAAACAGTGAGAAGCCCGCTTTCAACCCTAAATGCTTGTACTCACGCTTGATGATGTTCAATCCTAAAGTGTGGAATGTTGATACCATCAAACCTTTAGACTCACCTTTCCCTAACGTTTGACCTACACGCTCCTTCATTTCACGTGCCGCTTTGTTGGTAAACGTCACCGCCGCAATGTTACGCGCTTTGTAACCACATTGCTGAACCAGATAAGCGATTTTATTGGTAATAACACGAGTTTTGCCCGAGCCAGCACCAGCTAGCACTAGGCATGGACCAGACACGTATTTCACGGCTTCATCTTGACTAGGGTTCAGCTTCATAGAAATTCTCTGCGGGTGATGAATGTGGCGCCTATGATAAAGGGGTGGCCTCGTGAAAGCTATGCTGATTTCTTGTAATTTTCACACCAATTAAGTGCAATATTCTGTTGCATAAATGGCGGGTATTTAAGCTATAATGAATGAACGTTCATTCACTAAAGGGTGACATTATGAAGGATAACCCTGCTGTAGATAAACGAGAACAAATCTTAGTCGCTGCTGAACAACTCATTGCTGAATCTGGTTTTCAAGGGCTTTCCATGCAAAAGCTCGCCAATGAGGCAGGTGTCGCAGCAGGGACGATTTACCGTTATTTCTCAGATAAAGAACATCTTTTAGAGGAACTACGCCTTAACGTTGCTAAGCGTGTTGCTACTGCGGTGCAACTAGGTGTTAGTGAAGAGATGCCTTTAAAACAGCGTTATCGAACCATGTGGCTCAATATTTGGAATTTAGCGAGCTCGAACTTAAGTGCGATCAGCAACCGAGTCCAATATGAGTCTTTACCCTGTTCAAATAGTAGCAAAGCTCGGGAACTTGAGAGACAAATGTTTGCCCAAGTAGATCTTCTTTTTAATCAGGGTAAAGACGAGGGAGTATTCAAGCTTCTCGATAACGAAGTACTTTCTGGATTAAGTTTTGAGGCAAGTGTTGCACTTGCTCGGAAACACGCTTTGGGATTTTATCAACTGGATAAGACGGCATTAGAGGCCGCTATTGAAGCCAGTTGGGATGCAATTATTAAACACTAACTTGGAGTTCTTAATAGAATGAAAAAGTGGATTTTGATGCTATCAATTGTTTTATTACTTTTTGGTAGCGTTGTTACATACAGACTAATTGATATCAAAGACAAAATGGAGCAGTTTGCCAATCGCCCTGAACCAGCATTCCCAGTAACCGTAACTGAAGTGCAAGCGGTGGATTGGGTACCAGTCATCGAGGCAATTGGTTTTATCGAGCCAAATCAAGGCGTGACGGTAGCGAACGAAACGAGCGGTGTTATCGATAAAATCGCATTTGATTCCGGTACTCAAGTTAAATCGGGTCAGCCATTAGTGTTGCTTGATTCTGAAGTCGAAAAAGCAAATTTGAAGAGCTCGCAAGCTAAGTTGCCAGCGGCAGAAGCGAAATACAAACGCTACCAAGGGCTATTCAAAAAAGGCTCTATTTCTAAAGAAGCGTATGACGAAGCAGAAGCAAACTACTTCTCCTTAAAAGCGGATATTGAAAGCCTGAAAGCAACCATCGACCGACGCGAAATCAAAGCGCCATTTGATGGTGTGGTAGGTATTCGTAACGTGTACCTCGGTCAGTACCTACAGGCGGGCACCGATATTGTTCGCCTTGAAGATACCAGCGTGATGCGCTTGCGCTTCACCGTGCCACAAACCGATATTTCACGTATCAATATCGATCAAGAAGTGGATATCTTTGTTGACGCTTATCCAGACCAACCTTTCAAAGGGTCTATTTCTGCGATTGAACCAGCTGTAAACGTACAAAGTGGTTTGATTCAAGTTCAAGCGGATATCCCTAACAGTGACGGCAAACTACGTAGTGGTATGTTCGCGCGTGCAAACATCATTCTGCCTAAATTAGAAAATCAGGTCACTCTACCTCAAACCGCGATCACATTTACGCTGTATGGCGACAATGTTTACATCGTAACAGAAGAAGATGGCGAAAAACGCGTTAAGCAGCATGTGGTAAAAGTTGGCGAACGCTCTAAAGATATCGCACACATTCTAGAAGGCGTGAAGCCAGGTGATGTAGTGGTGACGTCGGGTCAAGTCCGTTTGAGTAACCATGCGAAAGTAAGCATTGTCGAAAGCGATGCAACTACCCCACCTGCTGAAACACCAATGCTTTAAGTTGGAGGCATCATGCGCTTTACAGATGTTTTTATAAAACGTCCAGTTTTAGCGGTATCGATCAGCTTTTTGATTGCATTGCTTGGTTTGCAAGCGGTGTTCAAAATGCAGGTTCGTGAATACCCTGAAATGACGAATACGGTGGTCACCGTGACCACCAGTTACTACGGTGCAAGTGCCAACTTGATCCAAGGCTTTATTACTCAGCCATTGGAGCAAGCGGTAGCGCAAGCCGATAATATTGATTACATGACTTCGCAATCGGTACTGGGTAAATCGACCATTACTGTAAACATGAAGTTGAATACTGATCCAAATGCGGCGTTGTCTGACATTCTGGCGAAAACCAACTCGGTACGTTCACAGCTACCAAAAGAAGCCGAAGACCCAACCGTAACCATGTCGACAGGTTCGACAACGGCGGTACTGTACATCGGCTTTACGAGTGACGAGTTATCTTCAAGCCAGATCACTGACTACCTTGAGCGTGTAATCAACCCGCAGTTGTTCACCGTAAACGGTGTGTCCAAAGTTGACCTGTATGGTGGTATGAAGTACGCACTGCGCGTATGGCTAGATCCTGCCAAAATGGGCGCTTTGAAGTTGACCGCAACCGATGTGATGAGCGTTCTTAACGCCAACAACTACCAATCTGCAACCGGTCAAGCGACGGGTGAGTTCGTGCTTTATAACGGTAGCGCAGATACTCAGGTATCAAACGTTGCTGAACTTGAAGCATTGGTCGTGAAAACTGGTGAAGGGGATGTCATCCGCCTAGGTGATATCGCTAAAGTAACGCTAGAGAAAAGTCACGACGTTTATCGCGCAAGTGCAAACGGTCAAGAAGCCGTGGTTGCGGCGATCAACGCAGCGCCAAGTGCTAACCCGATCAACATCGCGGCAGACGTACTTGATCTGTTGCCTCAACTTGAGCGCAACCTACCAAGCAACATCAAAATGAACGTGATGTACGACTCAACTATCGCCATCAACGAATCGATTCACGAAGTAGTGAAAACGATTCTTGAAGCAGCGGTCATCGTACTTGTGGTTATCACACTGTTCCTAGGTTCATTCCGCGCGGTAATCATTCCTATCGTGACCATTCCACTTTCATTGATTGGTGTGGCAATGGTGATGCAAGCAATGGGTTTCTCTTGGAACTTGATGACGCTACTGGCGATGGTGCTTGCCATCGGTCTGGTGGTGGATGACGCGATCGTTGTACTAGAAAACGTTGACCGTCACATCAAAGAAGGGGAATCGCCATTCCGAGCTGCAATCATTGGTACGCGTGAAATTGCGGTTCCAGTTATCGCGATGACATTGACGCTAGGTGCAGTGTACGCGCCGATCGCATTGATGGGTGGTATCACCGGTTCACTGTTCAAAGAGTTCGCTTTGACACTGGCAGGTTCAGTATTCGTATCCGGCATCATCGCTTTGACACTATCACCAATGATGTGTTCGAAGATGCTGAAAGCGAACGAGAAGCCAAGCAAGTTTGAGCAAAAAGTTCACCATATCCTTGATGGCATGACCACTCGTTACGAAGGCATGTTGAAAGCGGTAATGGCTCATCGTCCGGTTGTTATTGCGTTTGCAATCATTGTATTTGCAAGCTTACCGGTCTTGTTCAAGTTTATTCCTAGCGAACTAGCACCATCTGAAGATAAAGGTGTGGTCATGCTGATGGGTACCGCCCCATCAAATGCGAACTTGGACTATATCCAAAATACCATGGATGACGTAAACCAAATACTCTCAGATCAACCGGAGGTGGAATACGCACAGGTCTTTAATGGTGTACCAAACTCAAACCAAGCGTTTGGCCTAGCAACATTGAAGCCTTGGAGTGAACGAGAGGCAAGCCAATCTGAAATCACGAAACGTGTGGGTGGCCTAGTATCAAGTGTGCCTGGTATGTCTGTCACTGCATTCCAAATGCCAGAGCTTCCAGGTGCAGGCTCAGGTCTACCTATTCAGTTTGTAATTACAACACCAAATAGCTTCGAGAGCTTGTTTACTATCGCTAGCGATATTCTAACCGATGTTGCAAGTAGCCCAATGTTTGTCTATTCCGACCTGGATTTGAACTACGATTCAGCAACGATGAAGATCAAGATCGATAAAGACAAAGCCGGTGCCTACGGTGTGACTATGCAAGACATTGGCATCACCCTCAGCACCATGATGGCAGATGGTTATGTAAACCGAATCGACCTGAATGGCCGCTCGTACGAGGTGATCCCTCAAGTTGAGCGTAAATGGCGTCTAAACCCAGAATCGATGAAGAACTACTATGTACGCTCTGTGGATGGTAAAGCGGTTCCATTAGGCAGTCTGATTACTATCGATGTGGTGGCTGAGCCTCGCTCTTTGCCACACTTCAACCAGCTAAACTCAGCGACTGTGGGTGCAGTACCATCACCTAGTGTTGCTATGGGTGACGCAATCGACTGGTTTGAAAATATTGCACAAACCAAACTGCCTGCAGGATATAACCACGATTACATGGGCGAATCTCGTCAGTTTGTAACGGAAGGTAGTGCCTTGTATGCAACCTTCGGTCTTGCACTTGCGATCATCTTCCTCGTTCTGGCGATTCAATTTGAATCACTCCGCGATCCTATTGTCATCATGGTATCTGTACCTCTGGCAATATGTGGTGCCTTGATCGCATTGGCCTGGGGTACGGCCTCGATGAACATCTACTCGCAGGTTGGTTTGATAACGCTGGTCGGCCTAATAACCAAGCACGGTATCTTGATCTGTGAAGTCGCCAAAGAAGAGCAGTTACATAATAAACTGTCTCGTATTGATGCGGTGATGGAAGCTGCGAAAGTGCGTCTTCGCCCTATCCTAATGACCACTGCAGCGATGATCGCAGGTCTGATCCCGCTGATGTACGCAACAGGTGCAGGTGCCGCGCAACGTTTCAGTATCGGTATCGTCATCGTTGCTGGCCTTGCAATCGGTACACTGTTCACACTATTCGTACTACCTGTGATTTACAGCTACCTAGCTGAAAAACACAAACCTCTGCCAGTATTTGTTGAAGACAAAGACTTGGAGAAGTTAGCGCGAGTTGACGAAGCGAAAGCAGCTCATCGTGAATTAGCGGATAACAGATAAGCTATTAAGGCATTCAAAAAGGTCACTTCGGTGGCCTTTTTTATTGCCGCTCTCTTTTTTGCCATCTAAGTGGCGACTTTCACGTATCATTTACTTAAAATGAGGACAAATCAAAAGGAGTTTTAGCCACTATGTTTGACCCAAAGAAATTAGAGCAAATTGCTAAACAGATTCACGACTCAATGCCTCAACCAGTAAAAGAATTGGGCTCTGATGTCGATCAGAAAGTTCGTCAAGTAATCCAAGGCCAGCTAAACAAGCTAGATGTTGTAAGTCGCGAAGAGTTTGATGTTCAAACTCAAGTTTTACTACGTACACGTCAAAAGCTAACAGAAATGGAACAGAAGTTGGCGCAACTTGAAGAAAAGCTTGCTGAAAAATAAGTATCAAAGCGCTCCTCACAAAGGAGCGTTTTTCTTATCGGCGCGCAGATAAATCGGCTAAAAACAAAAAGGCTTGGTCAACGGCGACCAAGCCTTTTGATTAGATGTTGTGTTTTATTTTGTATTTATCACTCCAGTCTGCCTGGAGTTTATCTACTGCGTTACTTGAGACTAAGTAAATTACGCTGTATTAAGGTTTCATTTCTAGGAGAAGGCGCGGACTTTACGATAGTAAACGAGCACCTTCGACACCGAAATGGAGTCATTTAGCCGCCCACCGCGATACGCTTCATATCAGTCATGTAACCACGTAGCTCTTCACCGATGTACTCTACAGGGTGGTTACGGATTGTTTCATTCACAGCGATAAGAGTCGCGTTATCCACTTGGTTAGACGTTTCACCTAAACCTTTACCAATTACGTCAGTATTTACGGCTGGCATAAACTTCTCACGTAGAAGCGGCGTTGCTACGTTAGCGAACAGGTAGTTACCGTATTCCGCAGTGTCTGAGATAACCACGTTCATCTCGTATAAACGCTTACGTGCGATAGTGTTTGCGATAAGTGGCAGCTCGTGTAGAGACTCGTAGTAAGCAGACTCATCGATGATGCCAGATGCCGTCATCGCTTCGAATGCTAGCTCAACACCCGCACGAACCATAGCAACCATCAAGATACCGTTATCGAAGTACTCTTGCTCAGAGATTTCTACGTCAGTTTCTGGGTAGTTTTCGAAAGCAGTTTCACCTGTTTCTGCACGCCAGCCTAGTAGATTTGCATCGTCGTTTGCCCAGTCAGCCATCATAGTGCTAGAGAAGTGACCGGTGATAATGTCATCCATGTGCTTGTTGTATAGCGGACGCATCAGTTCTTTTAGCTCTTCAGAAAGCTCAAATGCTTTCACTTTTGCAGGGTTAGTTAGGCGATCCATCATGTGAGTGATACCACCAAACTTCAGTGCTTCAGTGATGGTTTCCCAACCGTATTGAAGAAGCTTACCAGCGTAGCCAGGATCGATACCATCAGCAATCATCTTCTCGTAACATACGATAGAGCCAGCCTGTAGCATGCCACAAAGGATAGTTTGCTCACCCATTAGGTCAGATTTCACCTCAGCAACAAAAGAAGACTCTAGACAGCCTGCACGGTGACCACCGGTTGCTGCAGCCCAAGCTTTCGCGATATCCCAACCTTCACCTTTTGGGTCGTTCTCTGGGTGAACAGCGATAAGAGTCGGTACACCGAAACCGCGCTTGTATTCTTCACGAACTTCCGTACCTGGACATTTAGGTGCAACCATTACTACCGTTAGGTCTTTACGGATTTGCATGCCTTCTTCAACAACGTTGAAACCGTGAGAGTAACCTAGTGCTGCGCCTTCTTTCATTAACGGCATTACCGTCTCAACAACGTTTGTGTGCTGCTTATCTGGAGTAAGGTTTACTACTAGATCAGCTTGTGGAATTAGCGTTTCGTAGCTACCTACCTCAAAACCGTTGTCTTTTGCGTTTTTGAATGACTGGCGTTGCTCATCAATCGCGGCTTGGCGAAGCGCATAAGCAACGTCTAGACCAGAGTCGCGCATGTTCAGACCTTGGTTAAGACCTTGAGCACCACAACCTACAATGACTACTTTCTTACCTTTCAGATAATCCGCTTCTGAAGCGAACTCACTGCGGTCCATAAAACGACAACGACCTAATTGGTCCAACTGCTCGCGCAAGTTTAGGGTATTGAAATAATTAGCCATCTGGGTGCTCCTT